>JAKSRT010000054.1 GCA_024403485.1 Lachnospiraceae bacterium | reverse complement strand
AACGCAGAAGATACATCTAAAACAGCGAAGTATGTGTGATTTAGATGCCTGCGCCAGGAAAAAGAACGCGGAAGATACATCTAAAACAGCGAGGGAGCGTGATTTAGATGCCGGAGCCAGGAAAAAGAACGCAGAAAATACATCTAAAACAGCGAAGTATGTGTGATTTAGATGCCGGCGCCGGGAAAAGGAACGCAGAAGATACATAATATTTGACTCGGGAACCTATTTTTGTTAGATTATCTGTGAGTTTTTGATATCAGAAGGTTGGACAGCACATGTATAAAATTATGACGGCAGATGATGCCATCGGGTTAATAAAAGACGGTGATGTAATCGGATTAAATTCTTTTCTTGGCATAGAGAATCCCACCGAGTTACATGAGGCCATATACAGAAGATTTCAGGCAACCGGTTCGCCTAAAAATCTTACCATGATTTCAAGTGGTGGCTTTGGACTTTGGGATGAAAACAGAAACGCCGAAGGATATATAAGAGACGGAGCGGTAGACAAGATTATTTGCGGACATTTTGGGGCTATGTACAGCACCAAAAGACTGGTACTTGAGGATCGTTTTGAAGCTTATAATTTACCCCTTGGATGCATTTCCCATGCCATAAGAGCGCAGGCGGGCGGTCTTCCCGGTGCTCTTTCCAAAGTGGGCCTTGATATCTTTGTAGATCCTAAAATCGATGGCCCCGGTATTAATTCAATTTCCAAGGATGATTCTCTTGTAAAAAGTGTTGAGGTTGACGGCGAAGAATTCTTGTATTATAAGCTTCCCAAAATCAAAGTTGCATTAATCAAAGGAACTGCGGCAGATTCCAAGGGAAATATTACCTTTGATGATATGTATATGTCCGGGGACGCCCTTTCGCTTTGCCAGGCAACTAAGGCCAATGGGGGAAAAGTCATAGTACAGGTGGACAGAATTGTAAGTACACCTTCAAGACCCAGAAATACAATTATTCCTGGATGTTTTGTTGATGCTATTGTTATGGTAAAACCCGAGCCCAGACATGCAGCATATGAATCTTTGACAGGTAGTTTTGAAATACCCTATTCACAGTGGACAGACTGGAGCGAAATGCTTGAGAACAGAACTTCCACCAAGAGTGTTGTAAATGTGGCAGCCAATGTTATAGGTAAGCGTGCTGCAATGGAACTTAAACAGGACGATATAGTAAATATTGGCGTCGGAATTCCCGAAACTGTTACAAAATACGCAAGAGAGAGCGGAATTCTTAATAAGGTAACCCTGACGGTAGAATCAGGGGGAATAGGCGGATTTCCCGCTTCGGGAACAGTATTTGGAGCCGTAATAGGTGCCAACTGTATGATAGATATGGCTAACCAGTTTGACCTTTATAATAACGGGGGCCTTGATATCTGTTTTATGGGTGGTATAGAGATTGACAAATACGGTAATGTTAATGCTCACAGGGGCCCCGGAGCATTTGCCGGTGTGGGTGGTTTTGCCAATATCACAGCCCAAACCCGAACGGTTGTATTCTGCGTAACCTTTAATACAAAAGGTTTATCTGTGGATGACAACGATGGAAAAATTACAATTATGAATAACGGATCAATTCCCAAATTTGTAGATAAGGTTCGCAGTATAAGCTTTTCTGCTAAAAGAGCAAAAGAAAACAAACAGCGGGTTTTATATGTTACAGAAAGGTGCGTATTTGAACTTGGGGAAAAGGGATTAAGACTGATTGAAGTGTATCCGGGTGTTGATATTAACAGGGATGTGCTTGATTTGTTACCCTTTGAAGTGGAAGTAGATTATCTGCTGGAATTTTAAAATGAATAAAATCAGAAAAATATTATATATCGGTTTGCTATTTTCTGTTGTTGCTTTTATCGCAGTTTTGGTTATAATCTGCAGGAGCAGAGGCCGAAGAGACGAGAAAGGCAGTGAAACTTGCAGCCAATCGGCCGATGCAATTATTTGTGAAAAAGACCATGAAATTAATGCTTCGGTGGACAATAATAAAGAGGAACAGACAACAGGGGCATACGTAGTAACATCGGAAGTTGAAATTGTAGAGGAAAGTGAAACTACAGAGGAAATCGAAGTTTTAGAAGAGATAAAAGAACCTGTTCATGAAAATGTGATTTTAAACGGTCCCATGAACGGAATATGGGTAGCGACGGTTGGAAATATGGATTATCCCTCTGTGGGAACCGTTGACAGCGAGACCTTAAAGGAAGAAGCGGACCGAATCATTGATTTATGTGTTGAATTAAAGATTAACAGCATATTTCTGCAGGTAAGACCGTGCTCTGATGCATTTTATAAGTCTGATATATATCCATGGAGCCGATACCTGACAGGTGAGCAGGGCAAAGCTCCGGATAATGATTTTGACCCGCTTGCTTACTGGGTTGATAAGGCCCATGAAAACAACATACAATTGCATGCGTGGGTTAATCCGTACCGTGTGACCAAAGAAAATGATGCTTTTGACACAGAATATAATTTGTTATGTGAAAATAATCCGGCCAGGCTTAATCCGGAATATTTAATACGGTACAACGAAAATCTTTATTTTGACCCTGCAATCCCGGAAGTCAGAGAAATGGTTATTGAGGGGATAGTCGAGATTGTAGAGAATTACAGCGTGGACGGGATCCATTTCGATGACTATTTCTATCCCGGACCGGATTTTCAGGACGATGCTTCTTTTGATTTATACGGAACAGACTTTGATAATAAGCTTGACTGGCGAAGGGATAACGTCAACAAGCTTGTAGAGGCCGTAGGACCGGCCATAAAGGCCATAAACCCCAATGCAGTATTTGGAGTAAGCCCATCGGGTATATGGGCCAATAAATCTGCCAATAATCCGGAGGGCAGCGAAACCCGCGGAATGGAAGCGTACAATCAGCTGGCGGCAGATACCCTTAAATGGGCAAGAGAAGGATGGGTTGATTATATAGCACCTCAACTCTATTGGGAAATCGGTTTTGAAAAGGCAGACTATGAAATACTTGCTAACTGGTGGGCAGATAAACTTAGTGATTCAACTACGAAACTGTATATAGGGTTAGCGGAATACAGAACGGTGACTACAAACAAGTCCTCAGCCTGGTACGGAGAAAACGGGGTTAACCAGATTATGAGGCAGCTTGAACTAAACGAAACTATCCCAAAGATTTCGGGAGTGATTCATTTCAGAGTAGGATCGTTTTTTGAAAATGAATTATTGAGAGAAGAGTACTTGCACATTATTGAATAGTGCTACACAAGAAAACATCTGACTAGTATGAACTTTCCTATAAAGTAAAAAAACCGGAAGCGTTATCGCTTCCGGTTTTTCATATATGGAGAGGAAAGTTTTATTTCAACTGTTCGATTTCACTAACGAGATTATCCATACGATCACCGAATTCGTGAATCATATCAAGATTTCTCTTACTGAATTCAAGCGCTTCACTTGTGCATGCACTGATTTCTTCACTGGATGCGGATAAGCTGTTTACGTTGTCAACAATGAGGTTGTTGGAATCATGGAGAGTATCAACCTTATCTTTGATATCAACAACTTCTTCGGCAAGAGAAGACATCTTGTCTGTGATTTCGTCGAATTTTGATGAAGCAAGCTTAGCACATTCGTTTTCGTGCTTGGAAGCAACAACGTTTCCGGAAACCTTATCCATAACTTCCTGAGCGTTGGAGGCAAGCTTTTCGATAAGCTCTGTAATGTGTTCGGTTTCAACTTTGGTCTGTTCGGCAAGCTTTCTGATTTCTTCTGCAACTACTGCGAAACCACGGCCTGCATCACCGGCTCTTGCTGCTTCGATTGAAGCATTTAATGCAAGGAGGTTTGTCTGACTTGAAATTCCTAAAATGATATTTGTAATACCACGAACTGATTCGGTATTATCCTTAAGGGCAACAGCGGCAATTTCCATCTGCTGATTCTGCTTGATTGAAAGTTCAACCTGCTCAAAGAGATCATTAATAGCTTTGCTACCTTCTTTAAGGCTTACGGAAGCAGCATCTGTATAAGCAACCATTTTTTCGGTGGATTCTTTGGTGCTGTCGATAACCTTCTGGATTTCAGCGGTCTGTTCGGTCTGGTTAACAATTGAATCAACGGTATCGGAAGTTCCGGCTGCAATGCTGTTCATTGATTCGTATACAACGTTTGTCTGATTAATAACACTCTGAAGAGCATCTGCCATCATATCTGTGTTTTCACTTACGTTGGCAGCAACTTCAATAATTTTCTTGGCGGTAGCTTCGTTCTTTTCGGCAGCTTCTGTTATTTCAGAAATGGAATCGTCAAAGAACTTTTCAAGAAGTTTGCGGCCCTGGGTAATAACGACTGCGGTAAGTACTGTGATAATTGCCTCAATCATTATTGATTCAAGAACATCTGAAATCAATTCTGAACCGGAAACGGTTTCGATAATTCTTATGATGTTGGTTATTACAAATGCGATGGAGGGAATCAGAATTCCTTTACCGTCCAGCGAGAACATAATAACCAGAAGAATAGGAATCATGTAAGGGAAAGCAGCGCCTGTCTGGCCAAACAGCAGCATAAAGAAATATACAACCGAATATACAATTCCTACGATTCGGATATATGCAATTTTGTCATCTTTCTTAATAAAGAAAACAGCCAAGCTTGCAACGTAAGCTATAACTGTAAGTGCAAGAGGTACAAGACTTCTGAACGGAGCCATATCTACGGCATTTCCAAGCTGGGAAGCAAGTCCTGCAACTCCGAAAAATGATGCGACTGAATATACAAGCAAAAGAAGCTTTGCTGTACGCTGAAGATGTTGTTCTTTCATATTTTACACCCCTAAAAATAGAATATTAATTTTGTATTTTACAATACACCTAAATAGAAGAATAATATTCATAAGATAACAAATTATTAAAACCTATTATTGATCGTAAATGTTTTATTTAAGAGGTATTATGCTATACTTAACATGCTATTTTGTGTGATTTGTATTCATATGGAGGATATTGAGTGAAAGTAAGAAAACTTGAAATTAAAGATAAATTTGATGCATATCTGGTTTCCGCGTTTTGCTTCCATAACAGGGTTGATAATGTTGAGGAAAAACGTGCGGAAGTAGAAAATGAAAATTTTGAGGACTGGGGAGCCTTTGACGAAAAAGAGACTCTGGCTGCAAGAATTATTAATAACAAGTATAAATTTTTAATTGACGGTACTGCAGTCGAAGCAGGAGGCATAGGTGCTGTTTCGACTTTACCTGAATTCAGAAACAGCGGAGCAGTCAGGGACATATTTAATGTTCTTTTACCGGAAGCTTATAAAAACGGAGAGGTTATTTCGACATTATATCCTTTTAAGCAGGCTTTCTACCGAAAGTTTGGATACGAAGTGATTACCCACAAGAACGACTATGAAATGAGACCCGATGATTTGTACGGCTTTTACAGTTTTGACGGAGATGTCAAAAGGTGGAATCCGGGGGATCCGGTTGATGAGTTTCTGGATGTCTACAATATTTGGTCTAAAGATTATAACCTTTGCGCAGTAAGAGATAAGAAACTGATGCTCGATCACATGAAAGTGGACAGTCTCTATAAGGATAGAAAATTTTCCTATATATTCAGCAAAGACGGGCAGAATATAGCATATCTTATATTTACAGATACTTATAATCCCGATGCGGCCATATTAAACATAGATGAATGTGCCTGGATTAATCGTGAGGGCTTTAATGCTATTCTTGCATTTCTGGGAAGGTTTGAAGCTGATTACGGAAAGATTGTTCTTCCTTTACCTGCAGGAGTGGATTTGCTCAGAATCATTAAGACAGAAGTAGCATATCGAATAAATAAGATCTCAAAACATGATTTCATGCTCAGAGTTATTAATGTTGAGAAACTATTGGAAACTATAAAGAAAAGCCCGGACTGTGATTTTTATATCCGGGTGTCTGATGATATAATAACTGAAAATAACGGTATGTGGCATGTGACAGCCAATGAGGTGGTAAAGACTCAGGTGAGGATTATGCCAAATCTTATTTTGGACCAGAAGGTTCTCGGGCAGCTGGCTATAGGCGCATTGTCCATCGAAGAGGCAAAATTGCAGCCCGGTGTAGAAATATTTGGCGATACGGATATGTTAAGCAGAATGTTTGTTCAGAAACCTATTTTTGTTGGTGAACATTTCTAAAACAATTATGTAAATTAATTATGTAAACCTAAAAAGTGGCGAGTAAATTTAAACTTATAAAACAAAGGAGGCTATGAATATGGAAAGAGTATATGATTTTTTGAAGGAAGCGGGAACCTATTATCTTGCTACGGTTGACGGGGATCAGCCCCGAGTAAGACCTTTTGGAACAATTCTTTTGTATGAGGGAAAACTTTATATTCAGACAGGTAAGATAAAAGATGTTTCAAAGCAGATTGAGGCAAACGGAAAAGTAGAAATCTGTGCAATGAAGGGTGGAGAATGGATAAGAGTTGCCGGAACACTTGAAGAAGATGACAGGGTAGAAGCAAAAGAAGCCATGCTTGACGCATATCCAAGTTTAAAAGGGATGTACAGCGCAACAGACAGCAACACGGTTGTATATTACTTTAAGGATGCAGTTGCAACAATATCTTCATTTACCAATGCTCCTGAAATTATTAAGTTTTAAAGGAAAGAAAAAATGATACTAAAATTTGATTCGATGGAAGAAAAAGTGAACCCCAAATTCAATGGGGGCGAGGGCGTTTTTAAGGCAAATATGCTTGTTGATGAAAGAAATAAGATATTAAGGGGTAAGCTTGAACCCGGATGCTCAATCGGATACCACAAACATGATACAAGCAGCGAAATTATTTATGTACTTTCCGGAACGGGTAAAATGCTTATTGAAGACGGCGAAGAGAGACTGAATGCCGGAGACTGCCATTATTGTATGAAGGGACAGTCCCATAGCTTCATTAACGACAGCGACGAAGATCTTATTTTCTTTGCGGTTGTTCCACAGCAGTAATTCAAAAAGACATTATAAAGTATAGGAGTAACGTTTTTTAAAGGCGATATATTTGGCAATATGGAAAAATGGTATAACGAAGCAATATTTTATCATATGTATCCTCTTGGTATGACAGGAGCACCAAAGATTAATGAATACACGGAGCCTGTGCACAGGCTTTTGGAGCTAAAGCCCTGGGTAGACCACATTAAGGGTCTTGGCTTTACTGCCCTGTATATAGGTCCGCTGTTTGAGTCCGAGGGACATGGATACGAAACGACAGATTATTTTAAACTGGATTCAAGACTTGGTGATAACAGCGATTTAAAAGAATTTGTGACATATTGCCATAACAAGGGCATTAAGGTTGTGCTTGACGGTGTATTTAATCACACCGGCAGAACTTTTTTTGCTTTTCAGGATATTATGAAAAACCGCGAAAATTCCCGTTATGTTGGTTGGTACAATATTAACTTCTGGGGTAATACGGAATATAATGACGGCTTTTCATATGACAACTGGGGCGGATATAACCTTCTTGTTAAGCTTAATCACAAAAATTATGAAGTCAGGGAGCATATAATCAGTGCGGTTAAATTCTGGATCTCTGAATTTGATATTGACGGAATAAGACTTGATGCGGCTGATGTGCTGGATTTTGATTTTATGAAGGCATTAAGGTGGGAAACAAGCCAGGCAAAAGAAGATTTCTGGCTGATGGGAGAAGTAATTCACGGAGATTACTCAAGATGGGCCAACAACGAAACCCTTCATTCCGTAACTAATTACACACTGCACAAGGGACTATATTCAGGCCACAACGATCACAATTATTTTGAAATTGCTCATACGGTAAAGAGACTTGGTGAAATGGGCTGCTACGGTCCGGACAGACCGAGTTTATACAACTTTGTGGATAATCACGATGTTGCCCGTATTTATTCAAAATTAAACAATAAAGCACATTATTATCCGGTGCATGTGCTTATGTACACCCTTCCCGGAGTTCCTTCCGTATACTATGGTTCGGAATTTGGCATTGAAGGAAACAAGGAAAAGGGCAGTGATGATTCACTAAGACCGGATCTTTTACATACCGATTATCTTGAAAAGACGTCGTCCAATGATTATGCGCAGTTTGTAAAAAAACTGGGAGCCATCAGAAAAGGTGTTAAAGTTTTGTCGTATGGTGATTACAGGGAATGTCTGCTTACAAACAGACAATTTGCTTTCCAGAGAACTTACGGCGAACAGCGTGCGGTTGTTGCGGTAAACAATGACGACAATCAGGCAACGATGTGGCTTAAATCCGTATGGGACGGCGAATATGTGGGATTAATTCATGGTGGAAAAGCAGTAAGCTCAGGTGGAAATATGGAAGTGAGCATTCCTGCCAATTCAGGTGAAATATATGTACCTTCAGATCAAATACCGTTATTTGACGATAGCTGTGAAGACAATAAATCCGCTGACGCACAACAGGTTGAAGACAACTTTGAAGAGCAATCAACACTAAATGAGTCCGAAAACGAAAATGCGGAAAATAAATCTGTGTACTTATTCGGACAGATTTTAGGAACACATTCTTTTTATATGAAGGATGGTTTCCCTGTTGCTGACGAATATTCGGAAATTGCAAAAAAATATTTTCTTCCCGGAGGAGAAACCGGCAGTGCCGCAACAGTATTGGCTTCCCTTGGTGTCAATGTAAAAATGGATGGTACGCACATTGGTACCGAAGTAGCTTTGATGCTTAACAAATTTTACGGGGATAAAACAGTGGATTTATCTTCGTTATATTACGATGCCGATTACGAAGGCCTTATGGATTATGTGATTATTTCCGGGTTTGAAAGAACTCCCATGGGAACCTTCCGGGCATTGTACGAATCGGGAATTAAGAGATGGAACGCACCCAGGGAACAGGACATCGTTGAGGCGTCGGTAGTAGCCATTGATCCGTATTTCAAAGAAGAAACTTTGTTGGCTGCCGAGCTTTGTGTGAAGCATAATAAACCGTATGTAACAATTGACAGTAAGCATGGAACATATTTATCCAAGCATGCGGCAGTAAACATCGTTTCCAAGGAATGCCTCGGATCAGACTATCCCGGAATGCCCAAAGAAGAGGCAATGGAGATTCTTAAAGAAAATTCGGAGGGACTTACAATTATTACAACCGGTTCCAATGATATGCTATACGCAAGAAAGGGAGAACCCATTAAGAGAATGAATACTTTCAAAGTTGATGTTAAAAGTACTCTTGGTGCCGGTGATACCTTTAAGGCGGGCTGTGTCTACGGCTTGCTTAAGGGAATGAATGACGATGAACTGGTAAGATTTGCAAGTGCATGTTCAGCGATTGCAATATCCAGGTATCCGCTTCCTTTGTTCCCGCCCAGGATTGATGAGGTAAATGAACTGCTTACACTGTAGGCAACTTGACTGCCCTTTAACCTGAAGCTTATAAAGAAAAGGCTGGTGTATATTATGGTAAATGTAAAAGGCAAATGGGCACTTATCACAGGTGCCGCACGTGGTATCGGATATTTGACAGCTGTTATGATGGCAAAAGAAGGTTGTAACCTGATTCTTCACAGTCGTGACCTGTCCCATACAAAGAAAGTGCTTGATGAAGTAAAGGCTCTTGGTGTAGAGGCTTATGCCGTAAGTGCCGAACTCAACGATCTTGACAGTGTTGATAAAATGTTAAAAGAGATTGATGATCTCGGTGTTCAGGTTGATATTATTTTAAACAACGCCGGTATGCAGATTGCATACAGAACAGATTATTTGAACACTCCCGATTCTGACTATACCGAAAGCTTTTTGATTAATACAATTTCTCCTATGAAAATCTGCTATCATTTCCTTCCAGGCATGATGGAGAGAGGTTTCGGCCGTATCGTTAATACTACAAGCGGAATCAATTTAGATCCCCAACAGGCGGGATATTCGGCAAGTAAGGCTGCATTGAACAAGGTTACCATCGACCTTGGTTCCAAGGTTCAGGGAACGGATGTAATGATTAATCTGACGGACCCGGGCTGGTGCCGTACCGATTTAGGCGGTCCCGCAGCTCCCAATGCTCCGGAAAGTGCTATCCCCGGTATTGCGGTAGGAGCATTTGTTGATGATAAAAAATCCGGACGTTTTCTCGGTGCACAGAATTTTACAGGTATGACTTTGGAAGAGGCTGTTAAGAAAGCTGAAGCAGAGTTTGAAAGTCCATATTAATTTTTTTAGGCAGATTTTTTGAATCTGCCTTTTTTGTTAACTTTATGTTATTTCTGCAGACGTATAATCTTGTCTCATAAGGGATATTTTTAAGAAAAAGACACGGAGGTTTTTTCAATGGAAGCAAAAGAAAAAAGTATAAAGAAAAAGGGTAAGATATCGGTATCCCTTGCGGCAAAAGTTGTCGCAGTCAGCGTAATAGCGGTACTCATTATTGCTATAGCCGCAGTTATGGTATCTATTCTGGAATCAAGAAAATCCATGGTTAATCAGTCCAAAGACTATTTATATGATTTGACCTGTGCATACGGTGAAGAGTTAGAATTAGATTGCAGAACCAGCGAGGGATATCTCTACAACGAGGAATATGCCGCAGACAGAAATACATATACATCAGCCGGAATGACAAAGGTAAGCAGCTCATACGGATATATTGTATCAGGGGACGGAACAATGCTTGTTCATCCCACGCCTTCAAAGGTTGGCCAGCCGGTTACCAACGAGGTTATTTTGGGACTTTGTGAACGAATTCAAAACGGCGAGGATTTATCCGAAGAATCCGATGTAGTTGAATATAAGTTCAACGGAACCATGAAGTATGCAGCATATTATGTACTTCCCAATAACGAAGCTATTTTTGTTGCTACAGCAGATGAAGATGAAATCATAGCAGAAATAAACGGTGCAAGAAATCAGGCAATTATCATTACAATTATTTTTGTTATTATTGCATCCGGTATTATGTATGCGCTTATCAAACTGTTTCTTAAATCACTTGTTAAAACAATCGCAAATACAGAAGCAATGGCTTCCGGTGACTTAACCAATGTCTCAGCGAGCTCTGCAATGAACAAAGGTGATGAAGTTGAAAAGCTGGTTGATTCATATAATGGTTTACAGGGCAGACTTTCAGAAATCGTAAAAGATATTCTTTTGGATGCCGATGAACTTAAAGACAGCGAAGTACAGCTTGAAAATACCATAGAGGCAAATCTTGAAAGCCTTGACAATGTGCTTACTGCAGTTGAAGAGATTGCAAAGGGAGCAACCTCTCAGGCACAGTACACACAGGAATGCACCAATTCATTGTTAGATTTGGACAGCAGCGTAGAAAGTATCGAAGATGCTATTGAAAACCTCGGAAAAGCTACAGACGTTTCATTTGAAGCTACCACAAATGCAAAGAACAGCATGGCGCAGCTTCTTGATATAAATAATAAGACAAAAGAAAATATTGATGTAATCGTAGAACAGAGCGAAAAGAACGTAACTGAATGTAAGAACATTACAGAGTTTGTAGAAGTTATAAGAAACATCGCCAGCCAGACAAGCTTACTTTCTCTCAATGCTTCAATTGAAGCTGCAAGAGCAGGTGAAGCGGGCAGAGGCTTTGCGGTAGTTGCTGAAGAAATTAAGAAACTTTCCGAAGAATCGGCAAAGGCTACAGAAGAAATCGATGCAATTATTAAGAAACTTACAGACGAAATCAATGAAACATCCAGAATGGTTGAAAACCTTTCCAATACAGCAAATGTTCAGATTGAAACTCTTAATACCACATCAGGAGATTTCGCCAAGGTTGAAGAAGGAATGAACCTTATCAGCGATACCAGAGAAACACTCAACGAAAGTGTTAACGGAGTTATCAGAGCGAAAGAGTCAATGTCCAATCAGGTTAATGACCTTTCAGCATTGGCTGAAGAAAATGCTGCAAGCTGTGAAGAAACAAGTGCATCAGCTATTCAGGTCAGATCCGATATGGATGGTTTGAGAGATATTGTAGCCAGCATTGATGCTGTAAGCAGCAAGCTCAATGACCAGATGGGAATCTTTAAAGTATGATAAATAGCAAAGCTATATAGTATTTTGAGGCAGCGCCTATGGCGCTGCCTCTTTTTTTCTCTATGGGTAAGCTCTTCCTATAGAGTAAAAAATGCTCCGCAAGGGTGCGCGCTCGCGTGTGAGGAAACATGCTGCTTACGCGCCCGCACTCGGCGCGTAGTGTCTGCGAGCGGACATTTTCTTTAAACTAACCAGAAAATGTTAGCGGTTTACAATTAAATGAACTGAGTTTACAATTGCAATATATAAATAAAAGCGCAGGATAAAGTATGAAAACTACTAAAGAAAAAGTATTGGAATATCTCAAGGATAACAATAGGGCATATGTATCAGGCCAGGAAATTGCCGATTCTTTATATATGACACGCGCCAGTGTCTGGAAAGCAATTAAAGCCCTGCAGAATGAAGGATATGAAATAGACGGAGTAAGCAACAGAGGTTACAGACTCATAATCAGTGCGGATTCGCTTAATAAATCTGCTATAGATAAGATTGTGTCCTCCAATGGTATAGAGCTTGAAACGTATCTGTTTGATGAAACGGAATCGACAAACGACCGGGCAAAAGAATTGGCAGAAGCCGGAAAAAGAAGCCTGGTGGTTATTTCCGATTATCAAAGCAAGGGACGGGGAAGAAGAGGCAGGACTTTCTATTCGCCAAAAGGAGCCGGACTTTATATGAGTTTTCTGATGGATACCGGTATAGAAGCGGCTAAAGCCGCCAAGCTGACAGCTATGGCAGCTGTGGCAGTATGCAGAGCAATTGACAGGATTTTGGAAGAAATAAGCAGTAACAGAGGTAATACAGCGAATTCTGAAGCCTTTTGTAACCCCAAAATAAAATGGGTAAACGATATATATCTTGGTGATAAGAAAATATGCGGAATACTGACAGAAGGCTTTTCATCACTTGAAGAGGGAAGCTCTTCAAATGTCATTGTGGGAATCGGAATAAACATATATCAGCCCAAGGACGGATTTCCTGAGGAAATAAAGAAGACGGCGGGTGTTCTTTTGCCGAATGGTTACAGTGAAAACGACTTGAGAAATCGGCTGTGTGCTTATGTTATTCTAGAATTGATTGGTTTACATAATTCGAACAATACAAGCTTCATCGAAGAATACAGAAAAAGATCAATGCTTATCGGAAACTATGTGAGAATTAACCAGTTTAACGAAAACCAAAACAACAAATATGCAAAAGTATTGGGAATTGACGATGAATGCAGACTTATGGTGGAATATGACGACAAAAAAACCGAGTATTTGTCATCGGGAGAAGTAAGTGTGGTTAAATATTAATAAACAGCATTGCTTATGGAATAATTGGTCTCTTTTATATTATTTTTTTCGGGGAAATGTTATAATTATATGAGATATGAGGGAATTTTGTTATAAGGAGAAAAACTTAGCTATAAATAATTATGTTACATTTTTCAAGTGATTACGAGAAGGGCGCATGTCCTGAAATTTTGAATGCGCTGCTTAAAGCCAATGATTCGGCTTTTTCCGGCTACGGAACAGATACAATAACCGCATCGGCCAAAAGTAAAATACGTAAAGCCTGCAACTGTCCTGAAGCGGACATTTATTTCCTTTCTGGCGGAACCCAGACTAATTCAACTGTTATAGCAACAATGCTTAAACCATACGAAGGTGTGATATCAGCGGTAACCGGACATATAAGTGTTCATGAAGCGGGAGCGGTGGAATATACGGGACACAAAGTACTTACCGTGCCTGAACATAATGGAAAGATAGATGCGATTGAACTAAAAGAATATATAGAAAACTTTTACAACGACGGGAATCATGAACATATGATATACCCCGGAATGGTTTATATTTCGCATCCTACCGAATACGGTACACTGTATTCAGCGACTGAGCTTAAAGCAATATATTCTGTTTGTGAGGAGTATGATATTCCGTTGTTCATTGACGGAGCCAGACTCGGATACGGATTGATGAGTAAAGATACGGATGTTTCTTTGGAATATCTTGCTAAACATTGTGATGTTTTCTATATAGGCGGTACAAAAGTCGGGGCGCTTTTGGGCGAAGCTGTTGTGTTTCCAAAGAACAATGCTCCAAAGCAGTTTTACACGATGATAAAGCAGCATGGTGCAATGCTTGCGAAGGGATGGATTACCGGAATCCAGTTTGATACATTATTTACTGATGATTTGTATTTTAATCTCAGCAGTAATGCAATTGAAATGGCTGAAATCCTTAAAAGCATTATTAAAAAGCATGGCATTAAGGAGTTTCTTCTTTCGCCTACCAACCAGCAGTTTGTTGTGATCGAAAACAGCCTGCTTGATAAAATAAAGGATAAGGTCACATACAGTTTTTGGGAAAAGTATGATGAGAACAGTACGGTGATAAGGCTGGCTACGTCCTGGTATACGACTAAAGAAGATATGGAAGCACTTGATAATATATTTGATGTAACAATGTAAACGTGGAATTAAAGAAAAGGAATCGCATATGCACTTCAATTGGCAGTTAATTACGGTTATATTTTTTGCGGTAAATGCAACAATAGTAACAAATTATGTTTTTCGTTTCATAAGGGAGCGTAAGCCCAAAACAAACTTTAATCGTCTTATCATGATTGTTCTTTTCTCCAGTATTGTCTGGAGTATCGGAATGGGACTTATGGCAATTCAGGAATCCGACAGATTGGCAAATTTTTGGCGATTTTTTGGTCTGTTTGGAACGTTTGTATTTATGATATCCGTACAGATGACACTTTGTATTCTTGCGAAACTGCCAAATAAGCTCCATATCGTTTTTAATGCAGTTGCATTGTCGGGTATTTTTGTATATATTGTTTTTTTTCTATCGGGGAATACGATTTTTATCCACAACATTATTGGAACAACATTTACGTTTCAAAAGGGAATCAGCACGGTACTTTATTCTGTTTATTTCACGGTTGTTTCGATAAATTTTGTTATTTCTACGCTTTATATGCTCAGACGAGAGCAGCCGGAAAGAATCAGGTTTGCGGGAAAAATATTCCTTGTGATAGAAACACTTATCTTTATTGGTGCAGTAGGAGACCTTATCGTTCCGGCAATGGGGCTACCTGCGATTCCCGGAAGTGCAATTACACAGTGCTGGGGTGTAATAACCTTATGGTATGCGATTCATGAAATGTTTAAGGCTTATATTACTGTTACCAACATGTCCGAGTATATCTATTATTCGCTTGGTATTCCGGTTCTTGTATTTGATGCCGAAAAGAAGCTTAAACTGATTAATGATGCTGCTTCTGATTATCTTAATATAGAAAGCGATACCATAGTTGTTGAAGACGTATTCGTAACGGATTTGTTTAACGCAGACGATGAACTGTTTTCTTTCGCGGATAAAAGTATGGTCAGGGAAATCGAAAATAAGCAGGGCATTAAATGTCAGCTTGCCATGAGTAAGATTGAGGACAGATTCGGCGATCTTGTGGGATATATTACAATTGTCAATGATATGAGCGAGCACTATCGTACCATAGACCGTCTGGAAGAAGCTAAGAGAACCGCTGATGCAGCAAATATGGCCAAGAGCCTGTTCCTTGCGAATATGTCGCATGAAATAAGAACTCCTATGAATGCCATTCTTGGATTTTCCGAAATTGCATTATCCGAAGAGGTGGACGAAAAAGCCAAAGAATATTTTTCCGATATCAAAACAGCAGGAACTACCTTG
>JAKSRT010000053.1 GCA_024403485.1 Lachnospiraceae bacterium | reverse complement strand
TAAACTATATTATTTGGAGGGAAATAAAATGATTTACTATGTTAATGCCAAGGCACCGTTGGCCGGAAACGGAACCAAGGAACGCCCATTTAACCGTATCCAGCAGGCTGCCGCACTGGCAAAGCCCGGCGACGAGGTTTTGGTATATCCCGGTACTTATCGCGAATATGTTAATCCCATTAACGCAGGTACCGAAGATGCAAGAATTACATATAAGAGCGTTGAGCCCTTAAAGGCAGTTATTACCGGTGCCGAAGAGGTAAAGAATTGGACACATGTTGAAGGAAACGTCTGGACCGCAGTCGTTGATAACGGAGTATTCGGTTCTGTTAATCCTTATACTACATATGTTTACGGCGACTGGTATTTTGCAGGCCGCACAAAACACATCGGTGCTGTTTATCTTAATGACAAAATGCTTTACGAGGCAGCAAATCTTGAAGAATGTAAGAAGGGCGAGCCTACTCCTTACTCCTGGGAACCCGAAGCTTCGCGCCTTAAATGGTACAGTGAGCAAAAGGAAAATAAAACCGTATTCTATGCTAACTTCGGCGGCGTAGATCCCAATAGCGAAAATATTGAAATCAACGTTCGTGAACAATGCTTTGTTCCCGAAAAAACAGGTATCGGTTACATCACCGTATCCGGTTTCACAATTACTAAAGCTGCTACTAACTGGGCACCTCCCGCAGCATACCAGAACTGTATGGTGGGTCCTCACTGGTCAAAGGGCTGGATTATAGAAGATTGTGACATCTCAAACAGTAAATGTTCAGGTATCGGTCTTGGTAAATATTTAGATCCCGACAACAACCATTTCTTTACATATAAACATGTTAAAAGCCCTACCCAAATGGAACGTGATGCAGTATGCCGTGGTCAGTATCACGGTTGGGTAAAAGAAAAAGTCGGAAGTCATATCATCAGAAGAAACAACATTCACCATTGCGAACAAGGTGGTATTATCGGCCGTATGGGATGTGTATTCTCAATTATTGAAGATAACCACATCCATCACATCAACAATATGATGGAGCTTGGAGGCGCTGAAATTTCAGGCATCAAGCTTCATGCCGCCATCGATGTTGTAATGCGAAGAAACCATATTCACCACTGTACAATGGGTATCTGGACAGACTGGGAAGCTCAGGGAACAAGAATTTCCGGCAACCTTCTTCACGACAACCAGAAGCCTGATTTTGCAAAGCCCCTTCCCGGTGGAATGTGCAGTCAGGACATCTTTGTTGAAGTTGGTCACGGACCTACACTTATCGATAACAACATCCTTCTTTCGGATGTATCCTTAAGAATGGCTACAGAGGGTGTGGCAATGGTTCACAATTTAATTTGTGGTGCCTTCACATGTGTCGGTGGAGGTTGCGACTCTATTGTTGAAGGAAACCTTCGCCAGCGTTACACTCCTTATCATATTCCCCATCGTACCGAGGTTTGCGGCTTTATGACAATCCTTCACGGCGATGATCGTTTCTATAATAATATTTTTGTACAGAGATGGCCCGGAGGTGGTGCTGAAATCATGAGTGACAGCGAGGAAGGTGTTGTTTATACCGATAACCGCGATGTCGGAACCCATGTATTTGATGACTACTTAACCTATGATGAATGGATCAAGTTCTTTGATATGGACAACGAAACTCCCGATATGAAAGGAATCGAGCCTTACCACTTCCGTTCACTTCCCGTTTGGGTTGACGGAAATGCTTATTTAGAGGGCGCTATGGCATATAAGAACGAAAAGAACAATCTTATCGATAAGGACGCCAAGGTTACCTTCGAACTTACCCAAGAAGGCGGAAAGACCTACTTTAAGATCATCGTTTACGATTACTTGAAGGATTTCACCGCTTCAGTGGTAGATTCAGATGTTCTCGGCTACGCTTTTGAGCCCGATCAGAGATTCGAAGATCCCGATGGTTCAACAATCGTATTCAACACCGACTACTTAGGAAAGCACCGCGGAGCAGCTCCCATCCCCGGCCCCTTTGCAGAAAAGACCGGTGATGCCGTGATGGTGTATGAGTTTTAATACTTACCAATATATGTCCGCTCGTGCATGTTCAAGCAACTCTATTTCGTGTCATTGATTTATTATTTATTTTTATAAAAAATAAAAGCATTTAGGTACTAACCGCTCTTTTCATAGAGTTTGTCACCTAAATGCTTTTTCTTTTTTGTAATAATCTTATGACACTCCTTTTCGTCACCTAATAATGCCTTTGCCGTTCTGCAGCAGCTGGGCACACCGTTTACCCTTCTGAACAGCCTCCCTTTCCGAGAAGATTTAATATCACAAATTCCCGAAAACTAACCGGTAAAGATGTCAATATTCCCATAAAATCCCCCATTTTTTTCATATTATAAGCAGAAACAACGGAATTTAACAATCCATATTGCATTTTCTCCAAAAACCTATAAAATTAATAGCACTACTAAAAATAAGAAGAAATATATAGGAAAAATGAAGCATAAAAGATTATTATTAAAACTCTCCTCACTCCTGCTGGTAGCCTTATTGACAGCAGGATGCGGTTCTAAAATAAACGAGCCTGCCGAAACCGAAACAGAAATATCCGCTGACGGTTCGGAAATCGATTTAGGTGTTCAGGCATCTGAGGTATCCACTGTTTCTGAAGACACAACGGCTCCTACCATTGAATTGACCACTTCCACTCCCTCTTTTGAATTGGGCGACGAATTTGATTATATATCTATCATAAAAAGCATAACCGATGATACTACGGCAAAAGAAAATATAACCGTGGATTTTGAAATAACAGAGGGTGATATTGAGCACGCCGGAGATACCAAAGCTAATATTACAGCAACAGATGCGGCAGGAAATATAGCCACTGAGGGAATAGTGATTACCGTTACCGATTCTGTTGCTCCCACTTTGGAGTTAAAGAAAGATACGGTTACTTCCATACTTGGTGACAAACTTTCTTGGCAAGAACTGGTTGCTTCAGTTTCAGATAACGACGGTGAGCCGGTCATCACTTTTGATGTTATTGAAGGTGATTTAGATAAAGCCGGGTATTGTACCATTGAAGTAACGGCGACTGATGCTTCAAAGAACTCTACTTCCGGAACCATAAAGGTGCATAGAAAAAAACGTGTATATAACGATCTTGGATGGGATATCACCGGAATTGACGGTCAACCATATCTTGTTGGTGTAAACAGAACTACTTGTCAGGTAACCGTTTACGGAAAGGATGATAATGGCAATTATACAAGCCCGGTTATTGCTTTTCCCTGTTCTGTAGGCCGCGAAGGTTGGGAAACACCCACAGGCCGCTTCGTTACACCGGGAACCCGTTATGAATGGCGCCGAATGATAGATGATACTTATGGCCGCTATGCCACTGTTATTTCAAAAGCAGATGGGATTCTTTTTCACTCCGTCCCGTACTACTCACCTAATCCCGATGACCTTGAGTGGCCCGAGTTTAACAAGCTCGGACATCCGGCATCACTTGGCTGTATAAGAATGATTTGTGCTCATGCCGGTTGGATTTTCTACAACTGCCCTGAAGGCTTTGTAACTATTATTTACGACGCGGAAACCGATCCCATTCATCATAACGGTTATACTCATATCGATGAAAGCAACGAAAAGACAAGAGTTTGGGATCCAAGCGATATAACAGAGGGCAATCCCTGGCGAGAATAAACAGACAAATATATACCCACACAATTCAAACACAATATGTGTATAAAAAAGGCAACCGTTGGACTTACCAAACGATTGCCTTTTATAATATAAATCTCTCCCATGAGAATGCTTTTATTATGGCTATACTACTTTATTTCCCAACAAGCAAGCTCGTAGTCCGCACCTTCAAATACAAAGTACAAATCATTCACACCGCTTACAGGTTCAGCCAGTTTCACTTCGTATTCGGAAAATTCATCACTTCCGTCAAATACAAGTCTTGCAGCATCATCGCTGTTCAAGAATTTGGTTCTGATTGAAATACTGCCCTTAACAGCGCCCTTTAATGTAATTTTGAATGTGTCCTTGCCCTCACCGAAATCAACCTTTGAAAGCTGAATCCAGGAACCTGTTTCCACAACCTTTAAATTAAAGCTTCCCGAACCGCATTTATCTGTAGTTGCATCAGCCGCAACTTTCTCAGTACCGGACTGATTGCTCATGGTAACAAATGACACTTTTCCTTCAGGTACAAAATTACCTAATTGGTCTACACCTTCTTTTGACATACGGGTAGGCTTAAAATTGCCATCGTCTCCAACGGTAATCTTATCAATGTTAACACTTCGGTAACCTGTACTCAGATCAAGACTTTCTTCAATAAGACTCGCATGATAGGTAATATACCAATTGTCTTTGAAGCTAAAAATGCAATGATGATTGTTACCGCCGTTTTTAAAGAAAAAGCCGGGATTCTTAAGTACACTTCCTACCATAGTGAATGGACCCATAGGGCTGTCGCTTTCCATTGTAATAATCTCTCCGCTTCCAAATCCATAACCTTCACATCCGCTTTCAGGAACATTATAGTTAGTGCAGTAAGAGTAAGTGTATGTTCCATTTACTTTATTTATACCGGAATCTTCGAAAAGGTATAAAACATCCTTAATCGGAATGGGGTCTCCATCCAAATGAATCATGTCATCGCTGAGCTTTGCAACACGGGCAGTGCCGGGATTAGATACCTTATCGGGTCCGGGAACACCACCACCGAAGTAAAGATATCCGGTTCCGTCGTCATCAACCAACACAGCAGGATCAAATAACCATGTAACCTCAGCACAAGTAGGTGTCTTTCTTGAAACAAGCGCCTCTTTGATTGGATCAACAAAAGGTCCTACGGGTGAATCAGACGAAAGAACAGCGATTCCGTTTCCGCTGTTTGCAAAATAAAGGAAAAACTTAGGTTTTCCGTCTATCATTTTCCAACATGCTGCCGGAGCCCATGAATTACCGCCCCAGGTTGCCGCACCATCTTTTCCGGCTGCATATACTTCGCCGTGATCTGTCCAGTTAACAAGATCTGCTGATGAAATAACGCGAATAGTATTAATATTTGAATAATCGTTGGTCTTTTTGATACCATCTGCAGTAAACATAGGCTGGTCACCTGTCATATACAAGTAAATTCGACCATCATATTCCATTGCATACGGATCTGCTGAATATTTCTGTGTGTACACCGGGTTGTGCCAGGTGGGATTTTTTACAAAATCCAAAGCTTCTATTTTTTCCATTCCAATTCCCTCCTTGTTGTCTGAAAATGAACCGGCATCAATTTTACCGACATTTATTTCGACATCTGTATTTACAGTTACATCATTTTCACCGACATTCACTTTTCCGACGCCAATAGTGTCGTTGTCGACCTTTATACCATCACTTCCGCAACCGCTAAAAATAATACCCAAAATGCACATTGCGGTAATTATGGCGCATATTTTTTTCTCCCTCATTCATAACCTCTTTATCAGCGCAGAAACACATATTTTTTCTTCATATAAAACTTAAAAGTCGCCTTTTAACGCTATTACCACATTAGCGTTAAAAGACGACTGTTATCTACTCATGTTTTGCTAAATGAGCTATTGATATTAGCTTGTTTTTTACAATTCCAAATAATTTTAAAATCAAATATGAAATCGCCAGTGTAATGATTGCACACGGGATTATTACATACGCCTTGTAATAGTACGGATCAGCAATTTTTCCGAGGAACATCAGAATAATATATCCCTGAATGACGTATATACCAAGGCTCTCTCGACCAAGTGCCGCGAAAATTTTAACTGTTATTTCTGAAATTTTTGCTTTATCTTTGCCGGCTACTTCTTTTGTGATTGCTGCCTTACCGTTTCTTCCGCTGTCAGTATTTTGCTGCATTTTGCTTATTACGGGACTCGCAAGTTGATCGATGAACATCATAAAAAACAAACTTCCGGCCGTTCCGACGGCTATTCGGTACATATCACAAGCCACCATCTTATACCAGGAAGCATTGGTAACTCTATAACCGCTCACATATATAAATATTCGTTCGTTATACAAAGAAAACAGGGCCGTAAGTGCCACTGTCATTACAAACAATCAGGCTTCTTTTCTTTTTTCATAAACAGCTTTTATTTTATCTTCATATCTATAATATGTATAACCCATTACGAAAAACGGATATACGAATTTGTAAACGTGAAAATTATAATCATCGGTAATAACGAACAGCAAAAGGAAAATCAATATATAAACCAGAAATTCCCACACAAATGACAATTTCCCCACTGTCGAATTCACAATAAATACCATTATGTAAAAAATGGCAACCGCCCATAAAAACCAAAGGCTGTAATATGCTGTTTTAAAGAAATCACCTATATTCTCGTACGGAAGGCCCACTCCTTTTACTTTTGCCTCTATGAACAAGCGCAGGAAATCGAGAGCTGTCATGGCAAAAACGGGAACCAGACAGGCCAATACTCTTCTTCTCAAGAAAGCGAATGACTTCTGTGCTCTTGAAAATCCCGTTGCTGCAAAGTATCCTGTCAGCAGCATAAAAAAAGGCATGTGGAAACTGTATATAAACTGATAGGGTTTGCTGTACCAATAGTACTGGCAGACTCTCATTTCAAGGCCTCCGCATTCTTGTATGCAATGACCAAGAACCACCAATATTGCTGCAAATCCACGCATAACATCTGGTAATAGTTTTCTTGTCTTCATAGTTTTATTATTATATTGTTTTCTTGACTTTACCGCAATATTCTTCTACTATTTGAAAGCGAAAAAAGGAGCGGAAATGGTACTTAAACACAAATCTGTATTTAAAGATATTATACAACAAATAAAAAGTGTTCTTTTGTACTTTTTCATATATTTATTCTTAATTTTTGCAGGGGAAATCTTAATCAGGTTTATGATGTCCTCTGTTGAGGCACCATCTCTTAATATATATTCCCTGTCGGATTTGAATGCATTCATTTTCATCCCTGCCCTGGCCGCATTTTTTACTTTATTTTCCGGGTGTTTCAGACAGCGATTAAAATTAAATAACACCCTTACTGTTATTTTAGGTTCTGTTATAGCTGTCTATTATATTTCGCAGATTCTGTATCTGAGGACCTTTGGTTCACTTTACTCGGTAAGCCTCATAAAAATGGGTGGCGAAGCCGTGGGAAATTTCGGCTGGGCCTTCAAATCAACTCTTATTTCTTCGATTCCATATATTATGCTGGCCCTGATACCACTTTTCATGCTGATATTCATTCTGCTTATTATCCTTAAATTCAAAAGAACATCGCTTCCCTTCATAAGCGGACTGACTGATTTTTGTGTTCTTTTGTCAATATGTGTTTTATGCCTTGCGGCGTTTCTTGGAATAAAAGTTCAGGGGACCGAACGGGGCTCCGCATATTTTGTTATGACTAATTCTTACAGTGACACCGACTCCTCAGCCAGAAAACTGGGAGCTCTCACCACCACCATTCTTGAAGGAGAAGCATATTTATTCGGCATACAAAATTCAGACAGTACCGAATTGGCTTCCGTAGACTATGATTCACTTATGGGAATGCTTGATGAAAGCAATAACGGGAGTGGCGATACTGAGTTAGTCAACGAAGATAATGCGGCTAATTCCGAAGATTTTTATCCCGGAAGCATAATCGAAACAACCGAATCATCCGGGACTGATACTACAACAATCGAAAATAATGTTTCAGAAAGTAGCGACAGTTCTTCTGAATCCGATCTGCCCCAATATCACTCAAATCCCAACCTTGATTTTGCTGCACTTTCAGAAAGCACTGACAATGAAGATTATAAACAGCTTTGTGAATATTTCGCAGAAAAGAAGGTTTTACCATACAATGACTATACTGGTTATTTTACTGATTACAATCTCATTTATATATGCGGAGAAAGTTTTGGACCATATGCCCTTAACGAAAAAGTCACCCCTTTGTTAACCGAAATGGCTTCATCGGGCATAGTATTAAGCAATTACTATACCAGTTATAAAAATACCACAACCAATGGAGAATTTGCCTTTTCCACAAGCCTTTGGGCGGATGTTTCACGATATGCCGCCGATGGAAACGGCGTCGGTTCTTTTGCCAGAAGTTACGACAAATATATGCCATATGGTCTGGGCAAGGTCTTTGAAGATGCAGGAATTCCTTCTTTCGCATACCACGGATATATAAGCTCCTATTATCGGCGCGGAGATTCCTGGCCAAACCTCGGCTTTTCAACCATTAAATTTATGAACGAAGGTATGAGCTTCAGTAACTATTGGTCTCCCTCCGACTTGGAACTTATGGAACAGTCGGTTGACGATTATATTAACGAGGATCGTTTCGTTACCTATTATATGACCTACAGCGGCCACGGCGATTATGTACCTGAAAATTATATGTATATAAAAAATCACCAAAAAGTCATCGAACTTCTTGGTGAAGATGCCAAAAGCTATAATGATGCCGAAATTGGATTCTTATGCGGAAACTATGAGCTTGAGTTGGCTATGGAATACCTCGTTCGCAAACTTGAAGAGGCCGGAAAGCTTGATAATACATTAATTGTACTGGCAGGCGATCATACTCCATACTATTTTACCTGGGATGATTGCAGAGATATGGCCAAAAAAGTGAATATGGCTTGGGATTCCAATTTTGAAATGTATCGCTCCACCTGCATAATGTACAGTTCATCCATAAAAGAACCTATCATAAATGATAAATATTGTTGCAACGTGGATATTCTTCCCACTGTTTTCAATTTAATGGGAATAGATTACGATTCAAGGCTTCTTATGGGAGTCGATATTTTTGCCAAGGCGGTTCACCGTGCCCGACTCTATAACGGAAACTTCCTCACTGAATACGTACGCTATAATGCATCAAGCGGCAAAGCAGAATGGACCGATGCTGCTTCTTCTTTTACCGATTGGCAAAAAGAAGTTTATCTCAATAATATAATAAGCCTTACCGAAACCGAATACGCAGTTTCAGTAAAGCTTATGGATTCTGATTTTTACAGATATATATTTGAGTAATTATTCTGCAACAGCTGCGCCGATTGCGGTTACATGACTTCCCTTTGTAGTGCATACAAAATTCATATCTGCATATAACATTCTGAAGGCTTTAAGTGTATCTTCTATTTCGTTGGCACCACTTAAGCCACCGATCAATACTATTGTTTTAATACCAATATTATTCGCCATAAGGCAGCCGGTCTGGATGATATTTTCAAGCACGAGGTTAATCAATCCTGAAGCAATGTCCCCCTTTGAGGCATCGTTTTCTATCTTTCCGAAATTGGAAACCGTCAAATCCATTGAAAAACCGTCAATTCTGTTTGTTGCCACATCAGAAAGCATGATATTTACATTGCCGTGGCTTCCGGTTTCTGCAATGTCATATATCTCCTTGTACTTAACGGTTCCTATCATATATTTGGCCAAGCCAACCAGCGTTCCTCCGCCGAGGCCCAATCCACCTACATGTTTAGGAATTCCATCCTTAACATGAATATAAGTTGTACCCGTTCCCATACTGATTAAAAGAAAATCGTCAATATTATCGGCAAAAAAACGAGCACCGGCTGCGTCAGCAGTAAATTCGTGAATATATTTTGGGATAATTCCGCCAATTTCTTTATCAAACCCTGAAGCGCCCACTCCTGTTAGCTGAATATCAGAGATATCTTCTTTTTCAATCGCGTTCTTTTTCAAAAACTCATCGAAAATTTCATATATATCAGTATCGTCGGGTACGGATCTGACCTTCAAAAGATCAACTATTTCATTGCCCCTTATTGCTGCCAGCTTTGTGGACGTGCTACCGGCATCAATTCCGATTTTAACTTTCATTTATTTCTTAAATCCATCCTTTAAAAGAACGCTTCTGTTAAATACAAGATGTTCCGGAGAACTGTCCTTATTATCCATGCAGAAGAAACCGACTCTCATAAACTGGAAGGTAGGAGCATTGACTCCGGTCTTATTTTCGGTCTTGTCAAAGGCCTTAGCAACTTCAACCATCTTAGGTTCAACTTTGCAGTTTTTAAGTACCACAAGACTTTCGGGATTTAAGCAATCAAGGAAATTCTTGTCAGGTCCGTCGGGCTGCTCGTCGCTAAAGAGATTCTCATAAAGTCTTACTTCGGCATCAACACAGTTTTCCTGATCAATCCAGTGGATTGTAGCGCCTTTAACCTTACGTCCGTCAGCAGGATTTCCACCGCGGGATTCCGGATCATATTCGCAGAGAACTTCAATTACATTTCCGTTCTCATCTTTTACACAACCTGTGCAGGTTACAAGATAAGTACCCTTTAAGCGAACTTCGTTGCCGGGATACATTCTCTTATACTTGGGAATAGGCTCCTCAAGGAAGTCATCTGCTTCCATCCAAAGATTTCTGCTGAAGGTTATTTCGTGAGTTCCTTCCTCAGGCTTAAGCGGATTGTTTTCAACTTCAAATACTTCAGACTTTCCTTCGGGATAGTTGGTAACCGTAAGTTTTACAGGGTTAACAACTGCCATGGTACGTTCTGCTGTTTCATTTAAATCATCTCTTAAACATCTCTCAAGTTCAGCGAACTCAATAATATTTGTGCTCTTTGCCACACCAATGGTTTCACAGAAGTTACGGATAGACTTAGCTGTATAACCGCGTCTTCTTAATCCACATAAGGTAGGCATTCTTGGATCATCCCAACCGGTAACATACTTTTCTTCAACGAGCTGACGCAATTTTCTTTTGCTCATTACTGTGTGGTCGATACCCAGACGCGCAAATTCAATCTGGCGAGGCTTATGATAAGGAATGGAAACATTTGTTACCACCCAGTCATAAAGCGGCCTGTGGTCTTCGTATTCAAGTGAGCAAAGGGAATGAGTAATTCCTTCAAGGGCATCCTGGATAGGATGCGCAAAATCATACATAGGGAATATGCACCACTTTGTGCCCTGACGATGATGATTAATGTAACGGATTCTGTAAATAACGGGATCGCGCATATTAAAGTTACCGCTTGCAAGGTCGATCTTTGCACGAAGGGTCATCTTACCTTCCTCAATTTCACCGTTACGCATCTTTTCAAAAAGAGCAAGATTTTCTTCAATCGGTCTGTCTCTGTAAGGAGAAGTCGCAGGTGTTGATGTATCCCCACGGTTAGCCTTGAATTCTTCAGGAGTAAGCTCACAAACGTAAGCAAGTCCCTTCTTTATAAGTTCAATAGCATATTCATAGTCCTTTTCAAAATAATCAGAGCCGTAGAAGAATCTGTCTCCCCAGTCAAAGCCAAGCCAATGAATATCCTGCTGAATCGCTTCAACATATTCGGTGTCTTCTTTTGCCGGATTGGTATCGTCCATACGAAGATTGCAGATGCCTCCGAATCTTTCAGCCATTCCAAAATCTATGCAAAGAGCTTTACAATGGCCGATATGTAAATAGCCGTTAGGTTCCGGAGGGAAACGTGTATGTACCGTCTTGCCCTCGAACTGACCGTCTTTGGCAATATCTTCTTTAATGAAATTGTAGATAAAGTTAGTGTTTTCTTCAGCTTCTTCAAGAAGTGAATTTAAAATTTCATCTGCCATAACTATCTCACTTTCCTTTTCCAAATTATTCATTCTATGTTAGCATATGGGCGCCGGTTTTGCAATTGCCAGCTAAGCTAGTGGGGACGGTCCTAATTACACGCTCACCGGTACTTTGGCTCATTATTTTCAAAACTCCGTTCCCCAAAGTTCCTGCTTCAATGACAAAAAGAATTGACAATTAGGCTTGCAAATTGAAAGAAACCAGCCAATAGCACATGTTTAAATGCAAGAAGCGTGTATCCGATGGTTGTTTCCGGCGGTGCATGGCTATACCGATACCAATATGTTGCTGACCAAAGGAACCATGACCGTGTAATTAGGACCATCCCCATTGCATGGGCTGCAATCCAAAGGTATAATAGAAATTGTAGAAAAATAAATAAAAGGGAGATTATTTCCATGAAAGAAAAGAAAGCTGTTAACGGGCTTAAGCTAAACGGAAAGCGTACAGCCCTGATTGGTTTCGCGTTTTTCGGCATTCTTCTATTGTGGCAGGTATACGATTCCTGGTGTCCTACCTTCTTAACAGATATTTTTGCCCGCAGAATGTACGGAATCTCTTCAGCCGAGCTTAAAACAAGCTCTCCGGAAAACATTTTAAAGGTTCAGTGGCTGGTTGGTATTATTATGGCCTGCGACAACTTGGCGGCACTGATACTGCTTCCCATTTTTGGAAGCCTGTCAGATAAGACTAAAAGCCCTATCGGAAAAAGAATGCCTTACATTTTAACCGGTACTTTCGTCGCTGCTGTTGCATTCCCCTTCATTCCCTTATTCTTCCATAAGAACAATATTGCAGGAATGGTTATCATGATGGCCATTGTATTAATGTTCATGATGATGTATCGTAACCCCGCAGTTGCACTTATGCCAGATATTACGCCAAAGCCCCTTCGTGCAAAAGCAAACGGTATAATTAATATCATGGGTTATTTTGGTGGTGCAGCCGCTACAGTTCTTGGTTTGTTCCTTACATTAAGCGATTACATCAATGCCTCCGATGAAACAAGAAACGTATGGACCATTGAAATTCCGTTCTTAGTTGCTTCAGTATTAATGGTTATCTCAGCACTGGTTCTTTTCTTTACCATAAAAGAAAACAAACTTGCCGAAGAGCTTAAAGATGAAATGGCTGAAGGTGAACTCTTAGCCAGTGTTGAAACTCCGGTTGACGATGACAAGCCCATGAGCAAAGCAAACAAAACAATGCTTCTGGCAATCCTTGCCGCTGAATTCTTATGGTTCATGTCCGATAATGCAATCGGAACATACATTGGCAACTATGTAATTTATTATTTGCAGTCATCCTCAAGCAAAACAATGGTACTTACCATTTTAGGAGGTCTTGCTTCCGTTATCGGTTTTGCTACAGCAGGTGCCATTGCAGATAAAATCGGACGAAAGTGGACAATTTCCACAGGTCTTGGTATTACATTCGTATCACTTATTATTATGTGCTTTACACGGCCTACCGGGAAAGTTGTCGGCGATCTCGGCGAATTTTCTTTCCCCACACTCTTATTTGTAGTTTGGGCAATCAAGGGATTTGGTATGGCTCTTGTACATAACTGTTCCTTCCCTATGGTTGTTGAACTTTGCTCCTCCAAAAAGATTGGTAAGTTCACCGGATTCTATTATGCAGCAAGCATGTCTGCTCAAACCGTAACACCTATCTTGCTCGGTCTCATTTTCAGAGCTTCCGGCGTTTGGGGTGCTCTTCCCATCTATTCATGCATATTGGTACTTATAAGCTTCGTTGTATTCACTTCTCTCGTAAAGAATATCAAAGCCCATAAAGTAGCAAATGTTAAAGGTCTTGAAGCACTGGATAATGATTAAAAAACTATTGTTATTTTTCAAAACTTTTCTGTGTGTACCGGAATTCAATTCTTTTTAGACCCACTTTTTTATCGTATTACAAAAAGAACCGCCGAAGCTTTTACTGCCTCGGCGGTATTTTTATGCTGTAACAATATCTTATTCAACTCGGGTAACTTTCAATATACTCTCGGATACCTTAAATTTAATATTTAATCCTGCAAAAGAAAGACCATATTCTCTTTCCGGGTCATCTTGGTAATGCGGACGCGGGTCCTGTTCAAGTACTTCTATAAGAGTGTCCCGCTTATCATTCGGAATTAGTTTAAGCAGTTCTCTGCTCATCTCTACCTTGAGGTTCTCACTCCTATGCTCTCCCGCGAATCCGTTTGAAGCCTCCGGGTGACTGTCTACATAGGGAAGATACGGCTTTATGTCATAAATAGGCGTATTATTACGCATATCCACCCCGCTGACCAATACAGTCAAGCCGTTTTCCGTAACTTCCAAACCTTCATATTTTACTGATGACAGACCTAGCGGATTAGGCCTAAAGGGCGATCTTGTAGCGAAGACTCCTCGAGTTTCGTTTCCACCAAGTCGAGGTGGTCTTACTGTTGCTTTGAAAGTATCACTCTCCACGCCCTCAAAACCCCATATTATCCAAAGATAATCAAATTCCTCAATACCCTTTAGCGCATCAGGACTTCTGTATTCAGGTTCAAATATAATGCGCCCTTTCGCACTGCACAAACCACTTTGCCTCGGCACTCCAAACTTTTCATCGAAGTCTGTGATTATATGTGCTATTATTTTTAATTCACTCATGTTTCAGTTATAAAATATCGTCCTTATACAAGCTTACTTGCAAGCCAAAAGAACCATCTGCGTGTAATTAGGACCGTCCCCGAGCCAAAAGAACCGTCCCCACTATAGGGGTTTACCGGTAAGTAATTCATAGCCCTGGAGGTACTTGTCGATAGTCTTGTCTACGATGTCCTGTGGAAGGGTCCAGTTGTGACCTTCGTTGGACTTGAGCCAGTCTCTGGCGAACTGCTTGTCAAAAGAAGGCTGACCATGGCCTGCTTCGTAACCTTCTAAGGGCCAGAAGCGAGAGCTGTCAGGGGTGAGCATTTCATCACCTACAACAATGTTGCCGTTTTCATCGAGGCCGAATTCAAACTTGGTATCCGCGATGATAATACCCTTTGTAAGTGCATAATCAGCGCACTTTTTATAAATTGCAATAGTATAATCACGAAGCTTTGAAGCGTATTCTTCACCTTTTCCGGGGAAGCGCTTCTCAAGGTATTCAACACTCTGTTCATAAGAGATGTTTTCATCGTGATCACCGATTTCTGCCTTGGTAGAAGGTGTATAAATAGGTTCAGGAAGCTTATCGGATTCCTTTAAGCCTTCGGGAAGCTTAATACCGCATACGGTACCGTTTTCTTTGTAGCTTGCCCAGCCGCTGCCTGTAATGTATCCCTTACAATACATTCAACGGGAAGCATTTCAAGCTTCTTTACCATCATCGCCTTTCCTTCAAATTTTTCGTTTTGGAAGAATTCAGGCATATCCTTTACATCTGTGGAAATCATGTGATTAGGAAGAATGTCTTCGGTCATTTCAAACCAGAACTTTGACATCTGCGTAAGCACTGTCCCCTTTTTGGTAACAATATTATTTAAGATAACATCAAAGCAGCTGATTCTGTCGGTAGCCACAAGAATAAGCGCGTTATCTACATCGTAAATTTCTCTTACTTTTCCTTCTTTGACGGGTTTATATTCTTTCATCTTTTCGTCCTCTCAAATTTTAGTGATGGAATAATCTGATTCCGGTAAATGCCATTACCATATCGTACTTGTCGGCACATTCGATAACCAAATCGTCTCTTACCGATCCGCCGGGTTCAGCGATATATTTAACACCGCTCTTGTAAGCTCTCTCGATATTATCTGAGAAGGGGAAGAATGCGTCGGAACCAAGTGTAACATTTGTATTCTTTGCAAGCCATTCTTTCTTAGCTTCAGCAGTAAATACTTCGGGTTTTACTTTGAAGCGCTTCTGCCATTCGCCTTCTCTTAAAACGTCTTCGTACTCATCGCCCATATATACGTCGATGGCATTATCACGATCTGCACGACCAAGTCCGTCAACAAACTGAAGTCCCATAACCTGAGGACTCTGACGAAGGAACCAGTTATCAGCCTTCTGACCTGCAAGTCTGGTACAGTGAATACGTGACTGCTGTCCTGCTCCGATACCGATAGCCTGTCCACCCTTCACATTGCATACGGAGTTTGACTGAGTATACTTTAAGGTAATCATGGCAATCTTCATATCGATTAATGCAGCTTCAGGAATTTCCTTATTTTTAGTAACAATGTTTGCAAATAAATCCTTATTTATATCAAGTTCGTTACGCCCCTGTTCGAAGGTAATACCGTAAACCTACTT
>JAKSRT010000052.1 GCA_024403485.1 Lachnospiraceae bacterium | reverse complement strand
AGGATCCTGATACTCTCGATACCTGGTTTTCTTCAGCTCTTTGGCCTTTCTCAACTCTTGGCTGGCCTGAAAAGACTAAGGACCTTGAATATTTCTATCCCACGGATGTACTTGTAACAGGATATGATATTATTTTCTTCTGGGTAATCCGTATGATTTTCTCAGGCTTCGAAAATATGGGTGAAAAGCCCTTTAATACCGTATTGTTCCACGGCCTTGTTCGTGACTCTCAGGGACGTAAGATGAGTAAGTCTCTCGGAAACGGTATCGATCCTCTTGAGATTATCGATACCTACGGTGCGGATGCGTTAAGACTTACACTTATTACCGGTAACGCACCCGGTAACGATATGCGTTTCTACAACGAAAGAGTAGAAGCAAGCAGAAACTTTGCAAATAAGATCTGGAATGCTTCCCGTTTCATCATGATGAATATGGGAGACAATGCCATTACAAAGCCTGCGGCAGCAGAACTTGAACCCGTTGACAAGTGGATTCTTTCCAAGTGCAACACCCTTATTAAGGATGTTACAGATAATATGGAAAAATACGAACTCGGTGTAGCTGTTCAGAAGGTTTATGACTTTATTTGGGACGAATTCTGCGACTGGTACATTGAAATGGTTAAGCCTCGTCTTTATTCCGATACAGATATGGCAACAAAAAATGCAGCTCTTTGGACATTAAAGCATGTATGCATCGAAGCACTTAAGCTTCTCCATCCTTATATGCCTTTTATTACTGAAGAAATCTTCACAACCATTCAGGATGATGAGGAATCCATTATGATTTCTGCTTGGCCCGTATACGGTGAAGAATATAACTTTGCAGCAGAAGAAAAGGCTATTGAAACAATTAAGGATGCAGTTCGTGCTATCCGTAACGTAAGAACCGGAATGAACGTTGCACCTTCAAGAAAAGCCAAGGTTTTTGTAGTTTCAGCTGATGCGGATATCCGTAAGACCTTTGAAGACGGCAAGCTGTTCTTCCAGAGTCTTTCATATGCATCCGAAGTTGAAATCAGAACCGAAAAGGGTGACATTTCAGACGATGCGGTTTCGGTAGTTATTGCCGGTGCAACCTGCTACCTTCCTTTCGAAGAACTGGTTGATATCAAACAGGAAATCGAACGTCTTGAAAAAGAAGAGAAGAGACTTCAGGGTGAAATTGCCCGTTCGAACGGTATGTTAAGCAACGAGCGCTTCTTATCCAAGGCTCCCGAAGCTAAGGTTAACGAGGAAAAAGAAAAACTTGCCAAGTATCAGCAGATGCTTGAAGAAGTTACAGCTCATCTTGCAAAGCTTAAATAGTAAAAATAGGAAAAGCTATGATAAAAACTTATGCGGAGGCCCGGGAGTATATCCTGGGCATTCCTAAGTTTACGAAGAAGAACGAGCCGGAGTTTACAAAGGCTTTTCTTGAGGACTTAGGAGACATTTCAAAACAGATTCCTGTTATTCATGTAGCCGGCACAAATGGTAAAGGTTCCGTTTGTGCTCTTTTGCGTGGAGTTTTTAAAGAAGCGGGACTGGCTGTGGGCATGTTTATTTCTCCCCACCTTGTTACCGTTAATGAGAGATTTGAGTATGACGGTGAAATGATCTCCGATGATGAGTTTTTGGAATGCTTTCTTCTTATATACAATAAGGTAAAAGAAGATAAGTATATAGAACTTGAATATCATCCAAGCTACTTCGAGTTTCTTTTCTTTATGTCGGTAGCCTGGTTTATGAAAAAGAGACCGGATGTAATAATATATGAGACAGGTCTTGGCGGACGCCTGGATGCTACAAATTCCCTCTCTTCACCAAAGCTTTCGATTATTACGGAAATCGGCTTTGATCATATGGAATATCTTGGTGACACCATAGAAAAAATAGCCGGTGAAAAGGCGGGAATTATCAAGAATAATGTGCCGGTTGTATTTGTTGACAAAGAACTGTCCGGCGAAGTGATAAAAAGTGTGGCAAAAGAAAAAAATGCACCATTTATCGCAGTTAATAAAAAGAATATTAAGAATTTATCAAGGACGGCAAAAAGGATTGATTTTTCGCTGAAATCCACTTATTATGATAATACTAATCTATGTGTAAATTCTGTTGCACTTTATCAGGCTGAGAATGCAGCTCTTTCTTTTTATGCGTTAGAAAACCTTGCAGAGCGAGGAATCTTCGATATTTCCTTAGGGAATATTAAGTCAGGTTTTTCAAAAATGAACTGGCCCGGCAGAATGGAAGAGATTTTAAAGGGTGTATTTATTGACGGAGCTCATAACGAAGACGGAATAAGTGCATTTTTAGAGAGTGTTTCACAGGATGGAGCAGGAAAAAGATGCCTTCTGTATTCGGCCGTAGATGATAAGCGGATAGAAGAAATCACAGGACTGATTACCGGTTCGAAACTGTTTGATACTGTTATTTTAACCAAAATGGAAGGGTACCGTGCCACTTCCTTGGAGCGCTTAGGGGAGTGCTTTAAGGACTTTGAGGGAAAGGTTCTTTCTTATAATAGTGTGGAAGAGGGTTTTACGGAACTTCTGCACAATAGAGATTCTTTTGACATGTGTTATGCCGTCGGATCATTGTATCTGGTGGGGGAAATTAAAAAGGTACAAAACAATGATTAATTTTGAAGACGAAATCAAGAAATTCAGTCCAAGTCTTGAGGTTGAAGACCTGGAAGATACCATATATAATCAGGACTTTACTGATGTAACCGACTTATTTATAAAGATGATTAAGGACAATCAGGGAGAATAGGCTTTGATGAGATGCTACCGATGTGGCGCCGAACTGTCCGAACACAGCTTTTGTACCAATTGCGGTACGGATGTTGCTCTTTATAAGAAGATTATCAGAACTTCCAATACCTTATACAATGAAGGTCTTGAGAAGGCTAAGGTAAGAGATTTATCAGGAGCGGTAATCAGTTTACGCCAAAGTTTAAAATTTAATAAGAACAATATCAAGGCCAGAAATCTTTTGGGTCTTGTTTACTATGAAATGGGCGAGGTTGTTGCCGCGTTAAGCGAATGGGTAATAAGTACAAACCTTCGAAACAAAAAGAATGTGGCAGCCGATTATATCGAAAGAGTTCAGTCCAATGCAACTCTTACAGGAAATCTTAATCAGAGTATTAAGAAATATAATCAGGCTTATCAGTATTGCCTGCAGCCGGATGGCAAGGATTTGGCGGTTGTTCAGCTTAAGCGAGTTATTTCCCTGAATCCTAAACTTGTAAGAGCATATCAGATGCTTGGGCTTGTATATGTTTGCACCAACAGACCTGAAGCTGCGCTTACTTATTTGAATAAAGCCAGAGAGATTGATGTTAACTCTACCATGACCCTTAGGTATATTAAGGAAGCAGAGAACATGATTGCTGCGGCCAACCAGGGCAAGAAAACATCACTTAAAGATAAAATAACCGGAGATAATAACAATGGTCCTCAGGTAAAGAAATATGTGGACGATAACGAATATGTTATCCAGCCCATAAGAACAACCGAGAGACGAGGATCGGGGACGATTCTCAATATTATTATTGGTATCGCCGTCGGATTTTTGATTGCATTTTTCTTGGTACTTCCTGCCCGCATTCAGCATGCGCAGGCGGCAGCCCAGGAGGAAATAAAAGGCTTTGGCACGGAACTTGATGCTAAAAACCTTGCTATCAATGAGTTAGAGAAAAAGAACAGCGAACAGGAAGATAAAATCCGTGCGCTTACAGAAAATCTTAATGCTTATGCCGGAACGGAAGGTACATTGGCTTCAATGGAGAATCTTCTTAAGGCAGCAGCTATTTACCTGAACAACCCGGAAAGTTATTTGGAGGTTGCCGATTATATCACAAGTATAGATGAGACTTCCTGGACCGATGATACATCGGAAAACTACAAGAACCTTTATTATGCATTAAAGGCTGCTATCGGTGTTCCGGTTTGTGACAGCTACTATATGGAAGGTGAAAAGGCATACTCCGGTAAGCAGTATGATGATGCAATAGCATATTTTGAAGCTGCGGTGTTCTTTGATTCTACCGATGCGGATGCTATTTATATGCTGGCCAACTGTTATCGATTAACGGAAAAAGAAAGTCAGGCTAAGGATGCGTACAACAAAGTTGTTGAACTTTTCCCAAATACATGGTATTCTAGCAATGCAGAAAAGTATTTAAGAGAGTACAGTGATTAATTGTTTGCCCTCACTTACGTGGGGGCAAAAAAATACGAAAATAAATTTTCGTATTTTTTCGTAAAAAGTATACAAAAATCAAAACCAATACTGTTAAATAATTACATATTGACAAAGATAGGGATTATTACTATACTCAAATAGAAAGGTGCGCAAACGCTTGCGCAAACCTAAAATCCAATTATCCCCTGATCGACCTACCGAAAATCAGAAACGGCACAAATCGAAAAGGAAGAGATAAACAAATGGCCCTCAGGGCCGCAAATACATTTTCATATGGGAGGAAAAATATGAAGAAGAAACTTTTAGCTACACTTCTTGTTGCAACTCTCGCTATTGCTTCTTTAGCAGGCTGTGGTAAGAAGAGTGCAGACGGTTCAGGATCACCTGCAGACACAGGATCCAAGAACAATGCAACAACAGAAACAAAAGCAGAAGGCGATTTAAGCTTCAACATCACAGTTTGGGTTCCCGAACTTGCAGTTGATCTTACAAAGAGCCAGATCGAAGCATTCAATGCTTCAAACCCCGATGGTATTAACTTTACAGCAACAGTTGAAGCTGTATCAGAAGCTGATTCAGCTACAACAATGATTACAGACGTTGAATCCGGCGCAGATATTTTCTTCTTCGCTCAGGACCAGGCAGCTCGTCTTATTCAGTCCGGCGGTTTATCAAAGCTTGGTATTCAGGCAGCTGAATCTGTAAGTGCAGCTAACGCAGCAGGCGTTGTAAGTGCTTGTATGTCAGGTGAAGATATGTACGCATATCCTCTTACAGCTGATAACGGCTACTTCATGTACTATGATAAGTCAGTTGTTCCCGAAGCAGACATCGATTCTTTAGAAGCAATCATCGCTGATTGTGAAGCTGCAGGCAGAACATTCTGTATGGAAACAGATACTTCAGCTTGGTATATTGCTTCCTTCTTCTTTGGAACAGGTTGTGTATCTGATTGGGAAACAGATGAAGACGGTGCATTCATTTCCGTAAATGATACATTTAATTCAGACAAGGGTCTTATCGCTGCAAAGGGTCTTTACAAGTTACAGACTTCTCCTATTCATGTAAGCTCTTCACAGGGTTCTGAATTTGATGCAGCTGTTCCCGCAGCAGTAGTAGTAACAGGTACATGGGACTACAACACAGTATCCGATATTCTTGGTGAAAACATGGGCGTTGCAGATCTTCCTTGCTTCGCTGTTGACGGCGCAAGCTACCACATGGGTTCATACAACGGATGCAAGCTTCTTGGTGTTAAGCCTCAGTCAGATGCAGCAAGAAGTGCTTCTCTTCACAAGTTAGCTCAGTATCTTGTAAGCGAAGAAGCTCAGATGGACAGATTTAACGAACTTGCTTGGGGTCCTGCAAACTTAAATGCACAGGCTTCAGACGCAGTTCAGGCTAACCCCGGTTTAGCAGCATTACTTGAACAGGCTCCTTACTCAATTCCTCAGGGACAGATTCATGGTTCATGGTGGGATATTGCTAAGGTTATCGGTACAGACGTTGGAGAATCCGATGGTTCCGATGAAGGCCTTAAGGCAGCCCTTCAGAAGTATGAAGATACAATTTCAGCGTTATTCAACATGACATCTGATGAAAAAGAAGCTATGTCAGTTATCGGTGCTCTTTGCGGAACAAGCTGGGATACAGACTTCCCTATGACTCGTTCGGCAGAAATCGGTGCTTTCTATTATTCAGATGTTCTTGAACTCAAGGCAGGCGACGAATTCAAGTGCCGTATGGGTGCTTCATGGGATGTAAACTTTGGCGCTGACGGTGCTCTTGACGGTCCCAACGTAGTAGTTGAAGAAGATGGTTTCTATGTAATCAAGCTTGCTGTTAACGATGATAAGACAGAAGGTATTATCACTCTTGAAAAGAACAGCTATGTAAATGGTTGGACAGTAATCGGTGTAGTTGCAGGTTCTAACTGGGATGCTGATTTCGAAATGGCAGTTCAGGATGACGGAACAACCTATAAGTCAGTTGATACATTCGACATGACAGCAGGTACCGAATTCAAGGTTCGTCAGGGTCACAACTGGGATGTTTCTTACGGTGACGGAACAGAAAACTTCGTAGTAGAAGCTGACGGAACATATACAGTAGTATTTGATTCAACAACCGGTACAATTACTCTTGAATAATTAAGAGAAAAATTGCTATCCAAATTGAAGTAAACTAAACAAAGGTTGGAGTCGAGAGCTTCGGCTCCAGCCTGTTTTTTAATATGAAAATTCTTTTTATTTACATTCTTAGTCTTTTTGGGAGAGGTTATCTATGAAAACCAATTTCTTCAAGTCAATCAAAGATGAGGTTTCGGATTTCTTTGGAACATTCGCCAAGGGCGATTGGAAAACCCGCCTGTCCTATGTGATTATGGGCGCAGGCAACTTTTTACGTGGGCAGATAGCCAGAGGTTTGGTATTCCTTTTATTTGAAGTACTGTTTTTTGTTTATATTTTTAATGGACTTGGTGGAGAATCAGGTCTTTACTGGTTGTCTATGTTACCTTCACTCGGCCTTACCGGTCCCGGCGAAGTATATGATGCTTTTTACGATCAGTATGTTTATCAATACAACGACAATTCATTCCAGATTTTATTATATGGAGTTTTGACTATATTCCTTATTGTGGCTTTTGTAATTACATGGAGAGCCAACATTAAGCAGGCACGTATCGCACAGGAAACCGTTAAAAGAGGCGGTAAGCTTAACAAGATTAAAGATGATTTGAAATCTCTTGTTGATGAAGGCTTTTACAAAACTCTTCTTGCACTTCCTGTAGTCGGAATTTTTACTTTCACTGTTCTTCCCATTGTGTTTATGATTCTGGTTGCATTTACCAACTACGACGGAACACATGACGGATATGTTACAAATCTGTTTAACTGGGTTGGCTTTGAAAACTTCTTTAAGTTATTCGAGTTTAACGGAAGCGGTAACTACGGAAGCGTATTTGTGGGAATTCTCGGTTGGACAATAGTCTGGGCTTTCTTTGCAACATTCTCAAACTATTTCCTGGGTATTCTTACCGCACTGATGATTAACAGAAAGTCAATTAAATTTAAGAAGCTTTGGCGTACAATTTTTGTATTAACAATTGCTATTCCTCAGTTTATTTCACTTCTGTATGTATCAAAGATGTTTGATAAATCAGGACTTATAAACGGATTCCTGGTAAATTCGGGAATACTTACAACCCCTTATGATTTCTGGGGACATGCTTTCTCGGCGAGATTACTGGTAATTCTTATCAACATCTGGATTGGTGTTCCTTACTTAATGCTTATTGCAACAGGTATTCTTTTGAATATTCCTGCAGACCTTTACGAGGCAGCAAGAATTGACGGCGCGAATCCCCGTCAGCAGTTCTTCCACATTACAATGCCTTATATGCTTTTCGTAACAGGTCCTTACCTTTTAACAAGCTTTACAGGTAACATGAATAACTTTAACGTTATCTACCTTCTTTCTGCCGGAGGTCCGACAAACTCCGCAGCAAGTTCCGCATCGGGAAGTGTTGGATATACCGATTTGCTGGTAACATGGTTATTCAAGATTACTACGGGAGCAGAATCACAGTACTATATGGCTTCGGTTATCGGTATTGTAATATTTGTGGTTGTAGCAACCATTACACTTATTGTTTACAACCTGCTTCCTTCAAATAAGAACGAGGGGGATTTTTCATAATGAATACAGCAGAAAAGAATATTCCCAATACAAAAGAAAAAGGTATGGGCATGAAAGCCCGCCGTACATTGGGCGATATAGCTATTTATATTATTCTCATTATTATGAGTATTATTTGGCTTACACCCTTTGTTTGTATCGTGCTCCAGTCATTTAGATGTGAATCAACCTGGCAGGTTGGATATGTCATTCCTCAGCAGTGGGGACTTGATAACTATAAAGGACTTCTTGAAACAGACTTTGTAAAGTGGTATAGCAATACATTTATCATGGCACTGGTGGTATCTGTTTTACAGACATTTATCGTGCTATGTATGAGTTACACATTATCACGTTTCCGTTTCAAACTCAGAAAGCCTTTAATGCAGTTTATGCTTATTTTGGGTCTTTTCCCCGGAATGCTTACAATGATTATCCTTTACAGAGTATTAAAGGATCTTGGACTCACAATGGAAAATGCAATTCCCGGTTTGATTCTTGTTTATATCGCTTCATCAGGTATGGGATATTACATTTCAAAGGGCTTCTTTGATACAATTCCGATGTCCTTGGATGAAGCCGCAAGAGTAGACGGCGCAACAAGAATGCAGGTATTTTTCCAGATGATTATGCCTCTTTCAAAGTCAATCATTATTTATACAATACTTACAGCATTTATGGGACCCTGGGGTGACTTCATTTTCGCTAAGTATATTTCCTTTAATACCTCAGCCGGAATGAACGTTGCGGTAGGTTTATATTCCTGGCTGAACAAGGATATGATTGCAAGCCGATACACCATGTTCTGTGCCGGCGGTGTAATCGTTGCCATCCCGGTAACCATTTTGTTCTTATTCCTTCAGAAGTACTATGTGGAAGGTGTAACCGGCGGTTCTGTAAAGGGTTAATAATTTAAAAATAAATCTCATAATAAATCTATTATAAGTAAAACAGGATCCTGTCCGTTATTGGACAAGATCCTGTTTGCTTTTTGATTCTGTTTTTTCTTTTGCGTTTCTTTATTTTTCTTTTTGCATACTTTTGTTGCGATATCTGTTTCTTAACCGTTATGAACTCATTTCCCGCCTATACATTTAATTCGGGAATAGTTCCGGTTTTTGAAGCTTCATCAATTTCTTTCACTGTTTCTTCAATGACTTCACGATTTATCTTATATGCCTGAAGCTTGCCTACGGAAACAGGTACTCTGAAGAAGGAGTAATCACCTTCGGTATATAAAGGCTTGAGCTCTCCGGGCATCCAGTTCATTTCGGGTTTAAGGGAAAGACTCTTGGCATCTTTTATTTTAACGGTTACTACGCTGTCGCTTGCCCAACTGGTAACATAGTTATAAAGAACAAAACTGTCATTATCGTAAGGGAAAAGACTGATATTTGCATCACCGATAAGCGTGATACCGTTAACCTCAAACTCTTCACGGAAACGATTGAGCACTTCTCTCGGATAATTTCTGATTGTGGCATATTCGTCGGGGACAACCATCATCATCATTTCGCCATCTCCGTAAGTATCTCTTGAGAGAAGAGTATAGCTCTCTTCGTTGAGAAGACCCTTGACAAGTGCACCCCAGGTTGAATTGTTTCTGAATTCCATCATAGGGAAGCTGATGGCTGCGGGACCGGTAACACTTTGCCATCTGTTGTTACGTTCCATAACAAAGTCCTGACAGGTTACGCGTTTTCCGCGAATTCTCACGGAGGTAAGTGTTTTTAGTCCTTTTTCCAGGGTTTCCTGCACAAATCCGTTTGTAACGATGGCTTTTCCACCATTTGCCACATAAGCTTCAAGCTTGCTTACAATATCGGGGTCGTAAGCTGAAGATGCGGTCAAAAGAAGGGATTTTGCATTTTCCGGGAAGAAAGGTGTTGTATAAATAGGGAAACCATTCATACCAAGGAAGTCCTGAATGTTATCTTCGCCCTGAGAAGCATTGGGAATATAACAGGGAACACCGATGGGATTTCCGAGGTTATCAAGTAAGTTATCAAGCTTATCAGCCATAAATCCGATGGAAGCACCAAAAAGTGAATCGTAAAGTGACTGGAAGCAGAACATCATAAGCTCACGACCTTTTGCAAAACCGGTAAGATAAGCCTGCTCAAGATAATATTCCATAATCTGACAGTCAAAGTTGTCAAACCATCCGCCACCGTTAAGTCCGGGAAGCATGTTTTCCATATATGTCATAAGAGAATATGAGAGATATCTGGGAAGATGCTGATCCTGATGTCTGGGGTCACGGGTTTCTGTTCCGGTATAAATAGAATCAAATATCTCACGTTGACTGAGAGGGTCATAACCTGTTTCCTGATAAGATTCCATCCAGTTGGGATACTTAATTGTAATCTTAATATTGGGGTTAACGGTCTTTGCGGGCTTGATCATATATTCTTTTGAAACTTCATACATAAGGTGAGTTCTGTATGCCTGCCAGCTGCCGTCGGTAATTCCGTTGGCTTTATTATATGCTTCCTTGCCGTCACGACATGCTTTACATGTACAGTTTGTGAAGTAGAAGTCATCAATAATAAATGAGTCGAAACATTTTCCGTTCAATTCGGATGCCTTTTTTAAGGTATTAAGCATCTTTTCATCGTTGTAGCAGAAGGTGTTGAACATTCTCTGCTTTGGTTTGTCACCTTCGGGGGTGGGAACGCAGGTAGTGATACCTCCGGCTACTTCAATGCCGTTGGCTTCAAACACTTCTTTGCACATACGAACCTGTTCTTCGCTGGCAAAGGCTGCATCTCTGTAAGGTTCAAGATAAACCTTATCAAGTCTCATATGTTGATTGAACCAGTCAATCTGTTTTTGAAGTTCTTCCCTGGTAATCTTTGCTGTAGCCTGAGCTACAAAATAGGTTACCAGTTTGAAATTTCTGTAATTACCCATAATGAAATCCTCTTTCTTATGTTTGTGTGCGCCCAATACGCAATATAGTTTGTAATTAAATCATAATAATATTGGCAACAATCATGTTGAAACTTTCTTTCGAAAACTTGTAAAAATAGAATAGATATGTGTATAATTAACTAAAATAAAATTTCGTAAAGTTTCGGAGAGAAGCCGTAGTTTTTTTTCGCATCGTTTTTGTTTTACTGTATATTATAATGTTAGAATTGCATTTCTCATCTAAAATGAATGGAATTCGGCAATTTAGCTGTATCGCAAGGTCAGAGATTCGATGTAAAAGCATCTAAAACAAGGGAAAAACTGGAAATTAGCTGTACGGCAAGGCCTGAGATTCAATTTAAAAGCATCTAAAACAATGGAAAACCGGAAATTAGATGTACCGCAAGGCCCGAGATTCGATGTAAAAGCATCTAAAACAATGGAAAACCGGAAATTAGATGTACGGCAAGACCTGAGATTCACTTCAAAAGCATCTAAAACAAGGAAAAACCGGATAATTAGATACACCGCAAGGCCTGAGATCCGCATTAAAAGCATCTAAAACAAAGAATAGCTGTGAGTTTAGATGAAAGGCAGGCTAACAGCAAGAATTTAAGGCATCTAATCAAGGGAAACATTGGGATTTATCTGTACGGCAAGGCCAACAGACAAAGATTCCGGGCGAAGCATACATACTTAAAAAATGGGCAGCATTCTTTTGCATATAAAATACTTATAATTATGAAAAAGCACAAAAAATGGCCCGACAAAAGAAAAAGAACCCCAAAAAGAAAAAATGGCCCGACAAAAGAAAAAGAACCCCAAAAAGAAAAAAGGACCAACAAAAGCGTGTAGGGAACTAATAAAAAAAGAAATGTAAAAAGAAGAAAGGTCTGATTATGAAATATAAAAGGATAACAGAACGAACAATAATAGCGAGTATTTTGGCCACGGCCATTTTTTTTGCTGGCTGCGGTGCAAAGGGAGAGGAAGAGACTTTAGATGTAACTTCTCTCGATAATGCGGTATCAGCAGACGTACGGTCTGATATAACCGGCAGATATATCTTAAGTGATACAACAGGTGAAGCTGTTATTGATGATGTAAACTTTGATTACTATAAGGAACTTACGAAAGAAGATAATAATCGTGTATTTTATGAGATTTTCGTCGGTTCTTTTTCGGATTCCGACGGTGACGGCATCGGTGACCTTCGCGGCATTATTAACCGTTTCGATTACTTAAACGACGGGGACCCGCAGTCGGGGGAAAGCCTTGGAGTAGAAGGTATCTGGCTGTCGCCTATATTTGAATCCCCAAGCTACCACAAATATGATGTGACCGATTATTACAAGATAGATGAAAAATTCGGAACCATGGAGGACCTTAAAGAACTGGCCGGACTTTGTGAGCAGAGAAACGTAAAACTTATCCTTGATCTGGTTATTAATCATACAGGATCAAAAAATGAATGGTTCAAGGAATTCTGCAGTGCAAGACGCCGCGGTGAAACGGATAACAAATATTATGACTTTTACAGTTATAACGATACCATAAAAGACGGCAACAAGACTTTTTATAAGATACCATCGGGAGATGGCTGCTATGAAGGCAATTTCAGCTCTGAAATGCCCGAATTAAATTACGATAATAAAGAAGTCAGAGAAGCAGTACTGGATGTTGCAAAATATTATCTAAATGATATCGGAGTGGACGGCTTTCGATTTGATGCCGCTAAATATGTCTATTTTGGTGAAACTGAAAGAAATGTTGAATTCTGGACCTGGTACATGGAGGAACTTAAAAAAATAAATCCCGACATCTACTGCGTGGCGGAGGTGTGGGACAGTGATTCAATGACAGTTGAATATGCTCCCTGCATTAACTGCTTTGATTTTACAATGGCTGCTACCGACGGTCTGATTTCTTCTACAACAAAGCACGGTGACGTAAACAAGTATACAGGCTATGTGGAACAGTACATTAATCTTGTTTCGGATAAAAATGAAGATGCAACAATAATACCTTTTATAGCCAATCATGATATGGACAGAGCTGCGGGATATATGACGGTAGCCAGTGGTTATGCAAAGGTTTCGGCTAATTTGTACATTCTCGGTCCGGGGTCACCTTTTATATATTACGGAGAAGAAATAGGCATAAAAGGCTCCCGAGGCGGTGCCAATACCGATGCAAACAGAAGAACGGCGATGCTTTGGGGAGACGGGGATACAGTAAAAGATCCGGAGGGAACAACCTTTGAACCAGAGAAACAGACCAATGGTGATGTTAACGGTTTAAAGAAGGATGGAGACAGTCTTCTTAATTATTATAAGAGACTCATTATGATCAGAAAGGCTAACCCCGAAATCGCGCTGGGAGATTATGAAGCGATTCTTTTGCCGGATACCAGGGTTGGGGGCTTTAAGTCTGTTTATGAAGGGAAAACTGTTTATGTATTTCATAATACTTCAGGCGGAACTCAGAAGGTGGACCTTGGAGGTTATATAGGAAATCCGGAAATCGGAATAACGGACATAATCGGTGTACGGGAATATGAACTGGGCGGAGAATCTGAATATGTGGGCGCAACCTTGGAGGGAAATGTACTCACATTATATGGTCAGACCAGTGTGGTAATAAGATAAAATTGTGATTATTCGGAACTTAACTCATTACTTATGAAGACCCGCGAGACTTTGCGGGTTTTCTTCTTGTTTTAAAAGAAAATAGTTGCTATTTGATATCTATTGTGATAAAGTAAAGGCATAAAAGTAGGATAGTATATCTTCGTATAACTATATCGAGGTAGTGGAAATAAGCCACCGGGAAAGGAATCTCGAGAAACCTTATGTAGTAATCATTTGTAGCTGCCCAATCATGGAGGAAAGGAGGAGCTCATGGCTAATAATGCTGTTATAAACAACATCTATAACTATTATCTGACTACGTATGCGCCTAAAACGGATACGAAATTCGATACCCACAAGCGTAGTGAACTGCGTGGGGTTTACAATTCCATTGTAAAAATGAATAAAGAAGCACCTCTTTTCATCGTCGATACTTCACAGGCGACTAAAGAGTATGCTGTCGGACTTAAAGAAAACGCGAGAAACTTTAGAAATACAATAGCTTCACTGGGTGGACTTGAAGATGATCAGTTGCTAAATCAGAAGACTGCTCATTCTTCAAACAATTCCATCGCGGAGGCTTTCTATATCGGTGAAAATGAAGATGCAGATAATGCTCCTTCCTTTGACCTTACGGTAAATAAACTGGCTACTCCTCAGACTAATATAGGAAAGATGATTCCGTCAGGTGATCTTTCTCTTTCACAGGGAGCATATTCGTTTGATATAGGAATTAACGGACTTAATTACGAGTTCCAGTACAATGTTTATGAAGGTGACAACAATCTTAGTATACAGCAGAAACTGTCACGACTTATAAATAACGCAGGAATCGGTCTGAATGCAGATGTTCTTGAAGACGGAAACGGCAATAGTGCATTGAAGATTGAGTCCAATAACACCGGTGTTTCTCAATATGGCGCTCATATGTTTAACGTTAGCGACAATAACACCAGTAAAACAGCCGGAAGCGTTGAATATTTCGGACTTGATAATATCATTAATGAGTCGTCAAATGCCGAGTTTTTGATAAATGGAGAACCCCGTAGTGCTTCGGGCAACATATTTACGGTTCAGAAAACTTATGAAATTCATCTTAACGGCATAAGTGCAGACGATGATGATGTGGCGAATGTCAGCGTTAAGCCTGATGTAGAGTCACTTGCCAATAATATTACGAAGCTTATGGATGGATATAATTCGTTCGTAGATAAGGCAGATGCTTATGCGGAAGCTCATCCGAAGAGTACCAGACTTGTAAGAGAAATGAGCGCACTTGCTTCTCTTCATTCGGAAGGACTTGAAGGGCTTGGAATTAAGCTTCAGGATGACGGCAGAATATCACTTGATACAGATAAGCTTAGGGAAGCAGCCGGCAACGGTCAGCTGAAGGATAATTTTGAATCACTTAAAGCATTTACTTCCACGATGCTTAGAAAAACAAACCAGGTTACACTGAATCCCATGAACTACACGGAAAAAACCGTTGTAGCATATAAGAATCCCGGTCATAATTATGCGTCGCCTTACGTGACAAGTGCTTATACCGGAATGATGTTTAACAGTTATTGCTAAAAAACCACGAATCGGAGAAATCCTATCGTGGTTTTTGTTTTTTGTTCTTTTTATTATTATGAAATATAACAAATATCCAAATGCCGAGTAATGCGCCCATGGAATCTATTCCGACATCGCCTGCAGACATGTATCTGCCGGGCACAAGGTACTGATGAAGCTCATCGCTCACTGCATATAAGAAGACAAAAGCTTCGGAAAAGATGCAGGCAGCCCATTTGTTTCTGACCAATCCGGTCAGCGCGTATATGGTACACCAGCCGAATGCAGCATATTCAGTAAAATGCGCAAACTTTCTTATCAACCAGTGGATGCTTTCGATGGTTGCAGGTGATAACTCATGTTTCTGTATACTTTCAACAATTTTAACCACTTCAGTCAATATTTTTCCACTGGTTTCACCGGATTCTTCTCCCTGCATGGCAGAAAAAAGAAATATAACTACCATCATGATAACCATAGGAACAAACCTGAAGATTCCTTTTAACATTTTCTTCATGTGGTATATATTAGCACACGGGGTAGAAAATGACTATTAAATGATGTAGAATAATCGCCATGGAAAGCTTAAAAATAAATGAAGAAAAGATTAATGTGAATACTGAGGCAGACAGCCCGGAAGAGGAAGCGGGAAGAGATATTATAGTATCGCCGCTTGCTCCTTTTTTTGTTGCTTTTATTATATTTATTATAACTGTGCTTCCGTTCCTTATTAAATATAAAGGCATATGGATTTATTACGGTGATTTTAACGTACAGCAGATTCCGTTTTATATACATCTTCATGATGTAATCAGAAGCGGGAATATCTGGTATGACTGGGGAACCGATCTTGGTGGAAGTGTAGTGGGATGCTATTCATTTTATATTTTGGGAAGCCCTTTCTTTTGGCTTACGATTCCTTTTAAAAGTGAGACTGTCATTTATCTGCTTCCGTGGATTAATGCCCTGAAGTACGGAGTAATGGCTCTTACTTCTTACCTGTGGCTTAGAAGAAACACCAAATCGGATATCGGAGCTTTTGCAGGGGCAATGCTTTATACTTTTTCAGGGTATTCGGGTGCGGTGCTTGTATATAATCATTTTCATGATGTTTGCGCTTTTTTTCCGCTGTGGCTTTTGTTGTTTGACCGCCTGATGCAGGAGAAAAGGCGGATTGGATTTATTTTGATGACCGGTTTTATGGCTATCCTGAACTATTATTTCTTTGTCGGTGAGGCCTTATTTCTTATCATTTATTTCTTTTGCAGATATTTTTATGATGGTAACCCGGGCGCAATCAAAAGGGGCTTTGCAAGAATTGGAAGGGCACTGTACTGCTCGGTTGCGGGCGTTCTTTGCGCTGTGTGGTATCTG
>JAKSRT010000051.1 GCA_024403485.1 Lachnospiraceae bacterium | reverse complement strand
TTTTTTATTGCATAGTATTCCTCAGCATCAATACCCACCTTGATATAATCCTTCTTAGGTCGATATGTTTCTCGGGACAATAACGCTATGGTTTCCACATGAGTGGTATGGCAAAACTGGTCCACGGGCCTTACACGCTTTAGTGTATAACCATTGGCGCAAAGGATTTTTAAGTCCCTGGCGAGGGTGGCGGGATCACAGGAAACGTATACGACCTTCTCGGGCTTAACGGAAATGATAGTTTCAAGCAATTTTTCGTCGCAGCCTTTTCTTGGGGGATCCACAACAATTACATCGGGAGCAGGCAATTTCGGTGCCACATCTTCAGACGCGCCAACAAAGAATTCCGCGTTGGTTATATTATTAATTTCTGCATTTTCTTTGGCGTTCTCTATAGCTTCCGGAACTATTTCAACACCATATACCTTGGAGGCTTTTTTTGCCAGATACAAGGAAATTGTACCTATTCCGCAATATAGGTCCCAAACTGTTTCATTGCCGCTTAAATCAGCATATTCAAGAGCCAAATCATATAATTTTTTTGTTTGTTCCGGATTAACCTGGTAAAATGAAAGGGGCGAAATTCGATATCTGACATCACCGATACAGTCTTCTATATATAAGGGGCCGAAAAGAGACATACACTGCTGCCCCATAATTACATTTGTATTCTTTTTGTTTATATTCAGGCAAAAGCTTTTAAGCTCCAAAAATGCACCCTTGCAAACGGACTTTAATCTCTCGCATAAAATTTCCCACTTTGGAAGTTCATCTCCGTTTATAACTATACAAACCATCACTTCGCCGGTGGAAAATCCGGTTCTTGTAAATACATGGCGGACAAGACCTTTTCCTGTCTCCTCATTATATGCGCTGATTTTAAACTCTTTTAAAAAGCCTTCAATGGTACCCATAATCCCTGCATTAATATCAGCCTGAATTACACATTCGGTGTTGGCCACCACATCATGACTTCTTTTTCTGTAAAATCCGATAACCGGATTGCCGTCTTTGTCGGTTCCGACGGGAAACTGCGCTTTATTGCGGTAAAAGAAACAGTTATCGGCTCCGACTATATCTTCCATGGGAGGGTTTTCGATGCCTCCGATTCTTGTTATGGCATTTAATACTTTGTCCTGTTTAAATTTAAGCTGTTCTTTGTAATCAAGATGCAGGAAAGTACATCCTCCGCACTTTTTGGCCACAGGGCACTTTGATTCCACTCTTTTCTCAGAAGGAACAAGAATCTCTTTTGCAAATGCATAAGCATAATTCTTTTTAACCTTCATAATATGAGCAAGAACTTTGTCTCCGGGAAGAGCATCTGAAACAAAGACGGTCATACCGTCCTCATAATGTCCTATTCCTTCGCCCTCTGCACCGAGAGTAGTTATATTCAGTTCTATTTCCTGATTTTTTACCAGCAAAGTGTCTTTCCTGCCTTATATATTATTCTAAGTTTTTACTGCTCCGCCTTGGTTGAACGAATATTGGACTCAAGCATTTTGTTAAATCCAAGCCATCCGGGCTCAACACTGTTTTCAAGTGATTCTTTAAAGGTCTCCATCTTAGCATCGAGATCGTCGGCATAATTTAAGGCAACCGCCTCAATAAGGGCCGGACGCTTAGGTGAACCGAATTCAAGCTTTCCATGGTGAGCCAAAATACAGTGCTTCAATTCGTTCTCAAGGCCCTTGGGGAACCCTTCTATTTTCGCTGCTGCCTGACCAATCATTTCATATCCCATAACGATATGTCCAAGAAGATTACCTTCATCGGTATAATCATTTACCGGGAAAGCGGACAGTTCTTTAACTTTACCGATATCATGGCAAATAGCTGCAGTAATAAGAAGGTCTCTGTTTATAATCGGATAGTTCTTTGATATAAAATCACAGGTCTTTGTAACAGACAATGTGTGTTCCAAAAGGCCGCCGACAAAGCCATGATGAACACTCTTTGCCGCACTGCAGAAATTAAATGCTTTTACAAAATCCTTATCATCAACCAAAAAAGCTTCAAGAAGAGCTTTTAAGTAGAGATTTGATACGGAAGAAATTATACCGGTAAGTTCTTTATACATCTCGTTTATGTCTTTGGAACTGACGGGAAGATAGTCACCGGGGAGATATTCCCCTTCGGATGCTATTCTTGCTCTCTTAATGGAAATCTGCATTGCATTATTATATACAGAGACATCACCTACTATGTCAATGTAGTCCATTGCCTCAAATTCCTGTATTCCGGCACTTCCCACATCCCAGATTTTGCAGTCTATTGTTCCGGTTTTGTCCTGTAAAATAACATTATCGTAGGGTTTTCCGTTTTTTGTTACGGCACTTGTTTTCTGCTTACAAAGGTATACACCCTGAACATGCTCACCGTCTCTAAGATCTTTAATATACTTCATATATCTCTCTTTTCTGTTTATTATTTATTTCGACCTCAGTCGTAATTTACTGTAAAACCGTAGGTTTAATTGAAAAACTGATTCGCTTGTATCCATCCTGAGACATTCGGCAGGCAATTATTTCCGTCTCAGTTTCAGTGTTCATCTCCCGTATTGTTTCCACAAGGGTAGCATAATCCGGAATGCTCTTTCCACCTACATCCACGATAATATCCCCTGCCTGAATACCTCCGTTCATGGCGGGAGAATCCATATCAAGAGAAAGAACAAAGGCGCCCTTTGGAGCATTGTTCTGATAAACCGCCTCCTCAGGTACGTTAGCCCCATTTATGCCAAGATATACAAGGTCCTGTCCGTTTATCATATCTTCAATGGTCTTCTTTAACTCGGAAATACCAATGGCATTAATAAGATTCTCTGTATCGCTCTCGGTAAATCTTGTGCTTATTACACCTATTACCTCGCCCTTAAGATTTACCAAAACACCTGTGGCTTTTGAACTTCCGTAAATGTCCGTTGACAGCCTTTTATAATTATGGTCCGATACCTTTATTTTCTTTCCAAGCTGCGTAACCAGACCTATATTCAGCGAATCATAGGTTCCCATGGGACTTCCGATAGCTATAACAAGGCTACCGCTTAACATCGAAGAATTGGATATACCAAGATTTGCAACCTCCACACTTCTTCTGGTTGCTTCATTTACCCCAAGTCTCGGAACCGTTACTATGCAAAGATCCGTAAGGGGATCTTTGGCATGCATATATGCCCGTACGGAAATATCATTTGGAAAAGTAACATATAAATCATCGGCATTGCTTAATAAAGAGGCGTAAGTAAGAATAAACATATTTACACCGTTATCGGCAACGATAAGCCCCGGAACCTCTCCTGATTCTTCAAACATGTTATCAAACCAGTCCGTATCGGTCTTTACGCCTCGGACCTTCACAAGACATTTCTCTGCATCTCTTGCTATGGAAGTCATGCTTTTGAATAATTTCTGGTAATCGGCAACCGTGAATTCAATTGAGCTTATTGCCTTGGCAATTTCTTCTTCGGAAAGAGCCTCAATTTCCGACCAATCAATATCGGGTTCGGAAGTAATAAGCATGTCTTCCGGCCTCATTTCCTCTTCTATTGTTTCTTCGGGAAAGACTACCAAAGGAGCCACTTCCTCGGTTTTTTCGTCTTTTTCAAGATATCCGCTTACAACCGGTGCCAGCAAAAAGAATGTAACACAGGCTACCAGACCAAATATCACAGCCGAAAGTGCTGAAAATAATGTATTTTTTGCAAGTTTACTTTTGTTGATGGGGCGGGATTTAATCTGCTCCCGCATAAAAACAAATTCTTTACTTTCCTTGTCTCCGGGAACACCTATTTCCGCTTTTCCCGTTTGATTATTCAGTTTTTCATTTTCGTTGTCAAAATCTTTACTCATGAAATACCTGCATTCTTTGCCAAATTATTCTTCTGAAGCAGGAAGCGAGAAAATAAACTCCGTTCCCACACCTTCCGTACTTATAACATTTATATGCTCATTGTGGGCCAAAATGATTTCCTTGGTAATTGAAAGACCAAGACCCGTTCCCTTTTTGTCTTTGCCTCGGGAAAGGTCTGATTTATAGAAGCGGTCAAATACATACTTTATTTCGTCTTTTGGAATTCCTATTCCGGTATCCTTTACCGAAACAAATACCTTATTATGCTTTTCGGTTGTCTCGATTGTGATAGTAGAATCATGATGAGAAAACTTAATGGCATTATCAAGAAGATTATATATAACCTGACCAATCTTCATTTCATCGGCCTTTACATAGAGGCTGTCACCTGAAAGTACCAGTGCAATCCCGATGGACTTTTTGGTACAGGTTCCTTCGAAGCTGGCTGCGGTTTTTCTGATAACATCATTAATATCAAAATCGGATATATCAAGGACCACACCCTTCATGTTCAGGTTGTTAAGAGCCAGCAAACCATTTGTCAGTTTTGTAAGTCTCTCTGTTTCGCCAAGCACTATTCCAAGATATTTCTCATGCATTTCCGGAGGAATCGTTCCGTCAAGCATGGCTTCAAGATATCCTCTGATGGATGTAAGGGGAGACCTAAAGTCATGAGAAACATTGGCAATAAATTTTTTCTGGTTGTCCTCCGCTCTGGCTATTTCCGAAGCCATATATGAAAGGGTTGCTGCCAGATATCCCATTTCATCGGTTGAATCCACGCTGAATTCATAGTGCAGATTACCGGAAGCATACTGTTCCGTAGCCTCTGTAATTTTCTTTAGCGGCAGATAAACCATTTCCGTAAAGAAAAACAAAATAATAAGTGACAAAACAAATAAAATTATCAGAAGCAAATAGGATATTGCCAGAAATGCATCGCTTTCCCGTCCGATGGAATCAAGAGAAGTATGAATAACCACATATCCTTTTACTTTAAAATCCGAAGTGATGGGAGAAAAAACACTGAGCACATCTTCGTCAAAGCTCTCAAAGAAAGTACCTGTTGTGTAATAAGAATCCTCGGTAACGGTAGGATCAAATCCCTCTATCACCCTCTCGTTTAAAATATCAAGAGGCTGGTCCGTAGCAAGCACCATTCTGCCCGACGGGTTAATAATCCAGATAGTTGCAGACATAAATGTAGCAAGGTTATCCATCTGTTCCTTAACTTCATCCAGGGCTCTCTTGTTGGAGTAAAGATCGGCTGCATAGGTGTTGGCTATCAGATTGGCTTCACGATATGTTGCTTCAGCCTCCTCTTTAACAAGCCTTTTATAAGTAGTAGTCGATACAAAGGAGCTTACGATAACAAATCCGAAGATACCGAATATCAAATATGCAAATAAGAATTTTAAATAAAGAGTTCTTTTCATGATCTGGTTTCGAACTTATATCCTATTCCCCAAATGGTGGTAATTTTCCACTGTTCATGGTCACTGATTTTTTCACGAAGACGCTTAATGTGAACGTCTACCGTTCTTGTATCACCCACGTATTCATAGCCCCAAATCTTATCAAGAAGCTGTTCACGTGTAAATGCATGATTGGGCTGCGATGCCAGGAAGTATAATAATTCCAGTTCCTTGGGCGGCATTTCAACATTTTCACCCTTATATACAACAGAATAGTCCGTAAGATTAATTCTAAGATCGGGGTACTCAACACACTTGTCTTTTGGTGCCTGGGGTTCGGGCGTTACTACTTTTGTGCGGCGAAGCACAGCCTTAACGCGGGCCACCAGTTCTTTGGCATCGAAAGGCTTTTCAATATAATCATCAGCTCCGAGTTCAAGTCCCAAAACTTTATCAAAGACCTCACCCTTGGCAGACAGCATTATTATCGGTGTCTGGGATTTTGTTCTTATTGAACGGCATACCTGGTAACCGTCTATTCCCGGAAGCATCAAATCCAAAAGAACAAGATCGGGCTCGTAAGAATCAAAGGTTTCCAAAGCTGTTTCTCCGTCATTGCAGATAGTTGTATCAAAGCATTCTTTTACAAGATACAATGAAACCAGTTCTGCAATATTATTATCATCATCAACGATAAGTATTCGCTGTTTGTTTATCATTTTTACTCCTTATTTGAACTCTACAATGGTTACACCCGCATCACCCTCGCCGTGCTCACCGGCTCTGTATGATGCCACATATTTACATTTTCTTAAATGCTGCTGAACGGCACTTCTTAACGCTCCCGTTCCCTTTCCGTGAACAATTCTTACCTGCGACATATGAGAAAGATATGCATCATCAAGGTATTTATCAAGTACTGCCAGGGCCTCATCGACCGTCTTTCCGATAAGATTACATTCGTAAGAAATGTTCATTGCCTTGGACATTTTTATTTTTCCGGCTCCGCTTCCCTGAGGCGAAGGCTTTTTAATTCCCGGTGCAGTAATTTCTTCTTCCTGAACTATTACTATGTCCTTAATATTTGTTGTGGAACGAATAATGCCGCACTGAACATAAAGGTTACCCTTGCTGTCGGGCAGAGAACTGACCGTACCTTTAAGCCCCATCGAAACAATCTTTACCATGTCTCCGACTCTAAGGTCTTTTGCATTTACACCAACTGATTCCTTAGGATCCTTTTTCTTGGCAATACGATTGTTTTTATCATCCATCTTGCCCCTAAGGTTCTGTCTTCTGGCCTCTAAATCCTTCATGGAAATGTTGGTACCGGTTTTTTGCATAATGCGGATTGTTTCATCGGCATATTCTTTGGCTTCAGCCAGAATATCCCTGGCTTCCTCATTGGCTTCCCTGAGAATCCGGTCTCTTGATTCATTAAGCTTTTCGGTCTTTTCTTCCAAAGACTTTTTATCCTGCTCATACTGAGCAATTTTTGCATCAAGCTCAGCTCTGTCTCTTTCCATCTTTACTCTTGAGGATTCAAGATTAGCTATAACATCTTCGAAATGTTCGGAATCCTCAGAAATGGTTTCTTTTGCCGCTTCAATAATATCTTTTGAAAGACCAAGCTTCTGTGAAATTGCAAAAGCATTGGACTTACCGGGTATTCCGATTAACAGTCTATAAGTAGGCGAAAGAGTTTCCACATCAAACTCGCAGCAGGCGTTTTCTACAAAATCAGTGGAAAGAGCAAACAGCTTCAATTCACTGTAGTGAGTGGTTGCCATCGAACGAATACCGCGGTCATGAAGAAATCTTAAAATAGCAATAGCAAGCGCCGCACCCTCCGTAGGATCCGTTCCCGCACCAAGTTCGTCAAAAAGACAAAGAGAATCTGCATCGGCATGCTTCAATATATAAACAATAGATTTCATATGTGAAGAGAAGGTACTTAGGCTCTGCTCAATACTCTGCTCGTCACCGATGTCCGCAAATACTTCGGTAAATATGGAAAGTTCCGAACGGTCTCCTGCCGGAATATGAAGTCCGGCCTGACCCATAAGTGTAAAAAGACCCACCGTCTTTAAGGTAACTGTCTTACCGCCTGTATTAGGTCCTGTAATAACCAAAAGGTCATAGTCTTTTCCAAGAGGAACATCTACAGGAACCACCTTCTTTTTATCAAGAAGAGGATGGCGACCCCTTCGTATGTTAATGCGTTTCTCATCGTTAAACACCGGTCTTGTGGCATTCTGTTCCAGTGCAAGAGAGCCCTTGGCAAAGATAAAATCAAGCTTTGTCATAAAGTCTCGGTCTGTCTTTAAATCCACAATGTGCTCCGAAAGTTCCGCTGAAAGTCCGGCAAGAATAACCGCTATTTCTTTTTCTTCTTCTATTTCAAGTTCGCGAATTTTGTTATTAAGCTCAACAATGGCCTGGGGCTCCACAAAAATAGTGGCACCTGTGGCTGACTGATCATGAATCATTCCGTTTACGGAACTTTTATACTCAGCCTTAACGGGAACGCAGTAACGATTATTGCGCATGGTAACAACATGGTCCTGAAGGTAGGAAGACAGGCTTCCGTTTACCATCTTGTTTAGTTCCGAATGAATCTTATCGTTGGTCTGAGAAAGGTTTCTTCGAATGGACTTAAGTACAGGGCTGGCATCGTCGGCCATATGCCCTTCTTCGTCTAAAATGCAGCGATTTATTTCATTGGCCACCTGTGTCAAGGGCTGTAACAATTCAAAATAATCATCAAGAGAGTCTGTCGCATCATCATCGTGTTCTCTCAGTCCCCAGGCTTTTACACGGGCTACGTTACCTAAAAATTTGGCAAAAGAAAGTAACTCTGCTGCCGTTAACGTGCTGCCGATTTCAAGGCTCTTTATGGCAAAGCCAAAATCCTTGTTTGATCCGAAGTTGATACTGCCCTTTTTTATGAGTCTGGAAAGAGCGTCTGAGGTGTTTGTCTGAGCCTCTTCTATTTCGTGAATTTCCGTCATGGGTTTCAATTCACGGCACAGTTTTTTTCCGGGTTCGGAGTCTGCTTTTTCTATCAGTAAATCAATTATACTGTTGTATTCAAGTGTCTTTAAAACTTTTGCATTCATAGTCAATATTTTAGCATAAAACTGAGTAAATGTGCCTATTTATGCTAAAAATTAAAAAACAGCCTCCCGCCATACCGGCAGGAAGCTGAATCATATTCGGTGTCGATTTTCTATTTTAAAATATGCTCAATCCTTATCTCATTACCCTTTGCATTAATCTTTGCATACGCACCGCTTACAATGGGAATCATTGGTGATAAATGACCAAGGTCCATATTGTAAACTATAGGTACATTAAACTGCTTTAAGTAATCAATATTGGCTTCGTACGGAGTAAATCCGTCAAAATCATCCTGATACTGAAGGGGACGTCCGATAAGAAAGCCCTTTAGATATTTAAACCATCCGGCCTCATTAAGATTCCACAGAGCCCTTCTTATGCTCATGGAATTAAGATCACAGCTTTCCAGAAACCATATAAATCCGTCTTCTTTGTATTTCTCGTCAAATTCCTTAACTTTATCAAATCTTGTTCCCACAAGACTCACAAGTACATCGAGACATCCTCCTATAAGACGACCCTCAAAGCAGGTTTCAAGCGTATCATTTTGAAGCTTTTCAACGGTTTCCTTACTTGTTTGTTCAGTTTTAATCATATCAGGTGTAATAATAATCTGCTTGTAGGGTTCGGTAATATTATAAGGCGCGCAGGGATTGGTTTCTCTGTCCGGCCATCCGCTTTCCCAGCCGTCATAGTTATCGAATGCAAGCTTCTCACCCGTCAAAATCGAAAATGCATCTTTTATGGAAGGATGCCATGGAGTCATTCCAAAGTCGGATACACAAGGACCGTATATGGCAGCCGTATCACAAATTGTCGGCAAAAGAAAGGTAAGATTAGCATTGTCGGAATATCCGATAAACCACTTCGGGTCAGCCTTCTTTATTCCTTCAAAGTCCACAAAGGGCAGGTCTTCACACATAGTTTCTCCGCCGCCGCAGGACATAACAATGTCGCAGGATCTTTGGATAAAGAAATCATTTATCTCATCGCCGCAGGCCTTTGGCGTGTTGCTCTTTCCGATTCCAAGAGAAGCTTTGGTATTTGGACCTTCCATAAGCTTATAACCCATGTCTGCGAATTTCTTTTTCGCGCTGTCATATCTTGAGCCATAGGGCTCGGTTGCGCAGCCAAAAGAAGGTGCTATAAAACCTATTGTTCCGTTGTCTTCCAAATGTTTGGGATATCTCATACTTGCCTCCAAATGATTATACGCTTTCAAGCCTGTTTTCGTATTTATTACCCACTGTGTCCATCGGTTGCTTTTATAATATTATTCTGATTCTTGTTCCCAGATCCGTTCTTGATGTAATGGAAAAATAGCCGTTATGCTTGTCCACAATCCACTTTGCAATGGACAGACCAAGTCCCGTTCCCGCAGTATTTCTTGCCTCATCGGCTCTGTAGAAACGCTCAAACATATGCTCCACATCCTTCTCAGCCATTCCGATTCCCGTATCCTGAACCTGAAGATAAGGGTGACCATCCTCGGTCATACCCGTTGCAAGCATTATTTCGTCGCCTTGCTTAGTATATTTTGCAGCATTATCTATAAGAATTCGTACGGCCTGTTTTAACAGACCGGGATCGGCATTAACCGTTATATTATCAGCGGCCTTAGTATATCTGTACGGATGATTTTCATCAATCATCAGCGATTCTTCATAGATTTCCTGCATCATATCGTTAACTGATACGGTTTCTTTGTTAAGAGTAGTCTTTCCACTGTCGCCACGGGCCAGAAACAGAAGCTGCTCAACAAGATGCTTCATATTTTCAGATTCATTCTTTATGGCGGTAATAGACTCTTCAAGAACTTTTTCGTCTTCCTTGCCCCAGCGGGCCAGCATATTGGCATAACCTTCTATTACGGCTATAGGCGTCCTTAACTCATGGGAAGCATCATTAACAAACCGGGCCTGCTGTCTGTAGTTTTCTTTCATACGGAATATCAGGTTATTCATTGCCGTTTCTATTCCCTGAAGTTCCGAATCATGCAAAAGAATCTCCTTATTGTCTTCCGGTTCTATCCTGGAAATAGCCTCTTCAAGCAGCTGGTATTTGTCTTCGGAAAAGCCAAGCTTTGCGATTTCATCGGCTCTCATGGCGATTTCGTCGATGGGGGCAAGAATGTTTTTAATTCTTCTTCGTTCTTTACCCAGTCCGCACAAAAGGTCAAGAATTCTCAAAACAAATATAAATGCCCCTATTCCCAGAATGTAATAAAATTCCGGGAATATGGAGCGTTCAAACAACAAGTTACCGGCGGAATCCGAAACCTTATACATAATACTGTCAAAAGAACCTGCTCCGTAAAAAGCACGGTAACTCCTTAAAGTTATATGACCGAGTACCATATATTCCGCTTCGGCTATCCAGGCCAAAGTCAGTATAATGATCATTCCGATGGAGTTTGAGAAGGCTTTTCCAAGTTTATCCCCCGCAACAAGCCACTGCATTTTGTGAGTGATTGAGGTTACTTTCTTTTGCCCAAGATTATTCTGATTTGATGACATAACCTACTCCACGTACTGTCTGTATCATTTTTAAGCCAAAGGTTTCATCTATTTTGGTTCTTAAAAATCTTATATAGACATCTACAACATTTGTTTCTCCCACATAATCATATCCGCACACCTTTTCCAAAAGTGTATCTCTTGAGAGAACAATATCCAAATTTTCAAGCAACGTCTTAAGCATTAAAAACTCGCGATTTGTAAGCGATATTTCCTGTCCGCCGACAGTTACCCTGTGCTTTCTGTCATCGAGAACAAGCGAGTTCCATTTATATATCCCCTCTTCAGTCTGTCCCATAGGGGCATTATCCTGATTACCGAGATTAATCATTTTGTTGTGCATCTTAAGGGCTACCCTGATTCGAGCCAACAACTCTTCTATTGCAAAGGGCTTGGTAATATAATCAACCGCACCGGCGTCCAAACCTGCAACCTTATCCATAACCGCATCTCTTGCAGTAAGAAGAATAACAGGGGTAGGATTGTCCTTTCCAAGCCGTCTTAATACCTCAAGACCGTTCAGTCCGGGAAGCATTATATCCAAAAGAATCAAATCATAAGCTTTTGATGTGGCCATCTCAAGTGCTACTCTTCCGTCAAATGCCTTATCAACTTCATAACCCTCGTGGATAAGCTCCAGTTCGATAAATCTGGCAAGCTTTTCCTCGTCTTCTACTACAAGAATGCAAGTACTCATAATTATTCCTCAGTCTTTTCGGACTCTGACTTTGTGAAATAGTCCTCTTTAATCTTTTCTGCCGCATCAGAAACCTTGTTCATGGCATCATTGGCTGCAGATAAATCATCTTTTCCTTCAAATGCATATTTGCAGCCAAAGAAAAGTGAAACAAGCATTAAAGGTAATGTAACATGGAAGGTAAAGATTAACACAAGTACAAGAACCCAAACAGGAATCTTAATAAGTACTTCGCTCTTTCTTCTCATTACAAATTCATTGTCATTGCCCTTCTTCCAGGCGTCTTTACAGAAGTTCTTAAACTTTTCACCGTCAGCCTTTGCTTTTTCCTTGTGATCCTTCTTTGCTTCGCAGCAGGCAGGAAGAAGCTTTTCTTCAGTTCCGTTTGATTTATATTCGGTAGTCTTTGAGGCTTCTGTCTTTCCCTGCTTCTCAAGATAAATCATAGCATCAAGTAAATCACCGTTTGCTGCGGTTAATGCTGCCTTAGCATCCTCATAAGAAACATCTGCTCTCTGTCTTAATTTTTCAACTTTTTCAAATTCGTCCATTTTTAAATCTCCTCTTTCTTAGATGTATTAATTGTTTTTGTTTCCCTGTCGACGATATCAATATACAAGGGCTTCATTAATGCATCTTTGAAGAAAGATTAAAATCAGATTAAAAAATAAATTATTTAAATTAATATTACTCGTCTTTCCAGTTCAGTCTTTGAAGCTCTCCTTCAAAGGACATTCCTTCAAAGCCGGTCTGTCTTAATGCCTCATACAAGACTATTGCTACAGAGTTGGAAAGATTCAAAGAACGAATCTTCGGTCCCATGGGAATACGAATGCAGGAATCCTCGTGATCCACCAGAATTTCTTCGGGAATACCTGCAGATTCTTTTCCAAACATTATATAATCGTCTGGCCCAAAGGTTACATCGGTATATGTCTGTTTTGCCTTTGTGGTGGCATACCAGATTTTAGCCCCGGGATTCTTACTTAAAAAATCCTCATAATTAATATAATTATGAACCTCAAGATGTTCCCAGTAGTCCATACCGGCTCTCTTTATAGCCTTCTCATCCAGACGAAATCCCAATGGCTCTATTAAATGAAGAGGCGTATCTGTTGCTACGCAGGTACGCCCTATATTTCCTGTATTGGCCGGTATCTCCGGCTGATGCAATACAATATGCATATATAAACCTCTTTATTATTTGTTTTTCTTCTCTTCACGAAGCTTGTTCACAAATCGTTCCAGTCTGTCCATTGCAAGCTTAAGTCTTTCAATGGAATAAGCATAGGAAACACGAAGATAGCCTTCACCGGAATCACCAAATGCAGTTCCCGGTACAACCGCTACCTTTTCTTCTTCAAGAAATCTTGTAGCGAACTCATCGGAGGTCATACCAAATTCCTTAATGCAGGGGAATACATAAAATGCACCAAAGGGTTCAAAGCATTCAAGATTCATTTCTCTGAAGCGATTCATAAGAAAACGTCTTCTCTGATTATAAGACTCGCACATTGCTGCTACATCCTCATCCCCGTTCTTTAATGCTTCAACCGCAGCATACTGACTGGTAGTAGGAGCACACATAATACAAAACTGGTGAATCTTGGTCATCTGCTGAATAATTTCCTTGGGACCGCAGGCATAACCGAGTCTCCATCCTGTCATGGCATAAGCCTTTGAGAAGCCGTTAATAAGAATGGTTCTTTCTTTCATGCCGGGAAGAGATGCGATTGAAACATGCTTTCCTTTGTAAGTAAGTTCAGAATATATTTCATCGGACATAACAAAAATGTCCTTTTCGATACATACCTTGGCAATAGCCTCCAAATCTTCTTTTTCCATAATTGCCCCTGTAGGGTTATTGGGGAAAGGAAGGATAAGAACCTTGGTTTTTTCTGTAATGGCATCCAAAAGTTCTTTAGCTGTAAGTCTGAATTCGTTTTCGGCCTTAAGATTAATAATAACGGGCTTTCCGCCTGCCAATATTGTACAAGGCTCGTAGGAAACGTAGCTGGGCTGTGGAATAATAACCTCATCATCGGGGTTTAACATGGCGCGAAGTCCGATATCAATGGCTTCGGAACCGCCTACCGTTATGATTACATCTGTGTTCCAGGTATATGAAACATCACATTTTCTTTGAAGGTAATTACAGATTTCTTCCCTAAGCTCCTTCAAACCGGAGTTAGAGGTATAAAAGGTTTTTCCCTTTTCAAGGGAGTAAATGCCCTCGTCTCTTATATGCCAGGGAGTATCAAAGTCAGGTTCGCCTACACCAAGTGAAATAGCGTCCTTCATTTCTGCTACTATGTCAAAAAATTTACGAATTCCGGAGGGCTTTATTTTAACAACTTCATCGGATAAAGGATTTCTCATGGTGTAAATGTCTCTCTTTCATCAGTCTTATTGGAAGCTAAAATAGTACCGTGGTCCTTGTATTTCTTCAATACAAAATGAGTAGCGGTACTAAGTACGGTATCAAGAGTGGATAACTTATCCGATACAAACAGAGAAATATCCTTTAAGCTCTTTCCTTCAAGTGATACCAAAAGGTCGTAACCGCCTGAAATAAGATAAACGGCACTGACTTCGGGATACTGGTATATTCTTTCTGCGATGGAGTCAAAGCCCTGTCCTCTCTGAGGAGTTACACGAACTTCAATAAGGGCATTAACCTTTTCAATGGAGGTTTTTTCCCAGTCAATCAAAGTGTGATATCCACCGATAACACCTTCTTCTTCCATTGCCTTTATTTCATTGGCTACATCAAGTTCATTTAAGCCGAGTAATACGGCCAATTCTTTAATATCAATACGTGAATTTTTTTCAATCACTGTAAGAATCTGTTCTCTCATATTATTCCTTTCTTAAGACGTGCAGTTTGAAAACGTCTTACTTTACATTCATTAAGCTTATGCTTCGCAATAAACTTTATATATTATACACTATTTTAACACTTTTAGGATTTCATCTGCCTTAGGAGAATCGAGAAATCTTTTTGTCTCACCGTTAATTAATATCCTGTCATTGGAATCGGTGAACTTCCCGATTATGGTGGCAGGAATGCCGGCGTCTTTTAGGGCCATCAACGTCCCTTCCCCATCGGGAGCCGCCATCAGCATACATCCTCCGGACAAAAGACCATAGGGATTTATATCAAAGTAATTGCAAATCTCTATTGTTTCCTGCTTAACCGGTATTTTCCTTAATTCAACTTCCAGTCCAACATGGCTTGCCTCCGCCATTTCCCAGAGGGCTGTAAAAATACCTCCCTCACTGACGTCGTGCATTGCAGTCACGCCGGACTTAACGGCGGGTGCGGCCTCAGGAACCACCGACATAAATCTGTCATATTGCGCTGCTTCATATATCATTCTGGCCGGATACTTGGCTGTTAATTCCGCTTCATATTCTTTGGCCAAAAGAAACGTTCCTTCAAGACCTATCCATTTTGTTAAAACCACATCGTTACCCGCTCGGGCTCCGGATGCGGAAATAATATTGTTTTTAATGGCTTTGCCAACTCCGGTAATAGATATTACCGCTCGATTTACGGCTGATGTTACCGTAGTATGGCCACCAATTATCTGCATATTTAATGATTCGGCAGCCTCTTCAAGACCACCCATAACAGCCTTTAGTTCAGGCTCTTCGTAGTCCTCGGGCAAAAGAAGATTAACCATCAGTCCCACCGGTTCCGCTCCCGACGAAGCTAAATTGTTGGCAGCGGTATTTACTGCCATAAACGAATCTTCTTTTGTGGAAAAAGAAATAACATCGGAAGAAAGTAAAGTTACATCTTCTTTATTCAGCAAAACAGCGCAGTCTTCCCCTACACCTGCTCCGATGAGGACTTCACTGCGCCGTTTATCTATCTTCTTCAATATGGATCTTTTTAAGATGCTTTCTGATACTTTTCCCTTATTCATAGTAATTTGATGAAAGGCGGCAAACACTCTGTTTTACTGGCTTTTAGGCCCCTTTCATACACTCCGTTCGTTGCCTAATTATGTTAAAGATGCTAAAATAGGAACGACCATCGCGATTACTAAAATAACTACAATAACGATAGTGAATATTTTCTTGTTTCTTCTGTCGTAAATATTAAACATATATATACCTTAAATCTATTATATTGCGTATTATTTTCTTTTTCGTTTGAAAGGAATTATAGTCTATGTACTGGAAAATAGCAAGTTTGTTAATGTTTGCACTGTTTTGTGCCTGGGTAATGTATGAATCCCGAAGAACAGTCCGATTAAAGGAAAAACGCGAAGAAGCCTTTTGGGAAAGAGAACAGCGCGCCAATCTTACCCGCAGAAAACCAATTGATCACCTTGAATATATAACAATTCCCGAGGACTTGCCCATAAATCTTCATACTGACAATGATGATATCTGTGCCTGCATCAGAACAATTGACGGGCTTAGAGATGAAAAGATACTGAATCTTACCGGTTGGAGCAATACGGATTTAAAGCTTGAGTACGGTGCGCCGAATATTACCGAACTTTCAAGATATGACCAGAACTATACTACCCTGGTTACCACTCTTCAAAAGTGGGCCGATCTTCTTATCGGTTTTGATAAAAAAGAAGAAGCCTACAAAATTCTTGAATTTATGGTTTCCACAAAATGCGATATTAAAAAGACTTATACTATTCTGGCGGACCATTATTCAGAAACCGGTCATCCGGAGAAAATCAAAGATTTAATTAAAATAGTTGAAGATACAAAAAGTCTTAATACCGGATTTATAAAAGCAGCACTTGAAGAGCAGCTAAATAAAGGTACTAAATAAAAGAAAGGTACTAAGTTAAATGAAAGCAAGAGTTCGTGAGATTTTAGCCCGCATGGAAAACGAATACGGCCGC
>JAKSRT010000050.1 GCA_024403485.1 Lachnospiraceae bacterium | reverse complement strand
CGAGATATACTTGCAGGATTTAGGTAATGGCGGCAGAAAAATCGCATCTGTTACCTAAATATTGTTGCGAACCGAGATATACTTGCAGGATTTAGGTAATGGCGGCAGAAAAATCGCATCTGTTACCAAAATTTTGTTGCAAATCAAGATATGCACTCAGAATTTAGGTAATGAAAGAGAAAGAAGCCGTGTTGTTACCTAAAAGTGGCGACTATCATGCTTCAAGCTTTGAAGTAATAACAAGCAGGATCCCCGATGTAATGGAGACTGTTATTTCATCGGATTCCCAATGATTTCCGTGGCCCAGAGGGAATGTGTTGGTGAGTGTTATATTTTCGACATTATATTTTGCCCCTTTGATGCAGAGACCTTCGCAACGGTCCGTAAGGGATAGAAGCGAAAGGGCATATCCGTTTCTTGAAGGAATTGAGAGCGATGCACAAGACTTGGAACCCGCTTTGGAGTCTTTGGCATATCCTGCACTTAAGGTTCTTATATGGTTTGTTTCATCCATAAACTCACAGACTCCGCCGTTTGCGGCTACATAGCCCATAGTCTGGATATTGGCAAGTAAATGGTCCATTCGTCCGCCAAGGCCGCATAAAACCTTAATATCAGAGTATCCACGTTCCAAAGCCTGCTTTACCGCATACATAGTATCGGTATCGTCTTTTTCCACGGGAAGCGATATTACCGGAATATCCGCAGGAATATCACCGCTCCAGGAATCGAAGTCGCCTATCACAAGATCCGGTTTTATGCCAAGTTTTTTTGCGTGAACATATCCCTTATCACAGGCGATTACATATTCATATTTAAAATCAATAACCGGAGAGGAAAACTCCCCGCCGGTTATTATTAATGCTGTTTTATTCATTAGAAGCTGATCCGCTGTTAAACATAATTTTCTTCATAACAGGAACGGAAATCATAACAATTGCGCCGATTACTGTAATAACAAGTTCGGGAAGCATGTATGCGCCGTTATATAAGAAGCTGTACAGGGTGTAGTTTTCGGTAGCGAAGCCTTCCCAGAGATTACCTGTGCTCTGCCAGATAATTACACCGCTTAAGAAGTGAACAATAAATCTTAAAACGCTTGCAAGGCAGATACCTGTGATTGCGCCTGCAACCTTTTTCTTTCTGAAAATACCTGCAATGCCGAGAACAGAGAAGGCCAAAACATAGTCAAGTAAAATGCAGGCAATAAGCATTGCGGGAGTTAATCCCCAACCGAAAAGGCCGTCCATGATTCCCTGGAAGAGCTGTACAAGTGAATAAACAAATGAAACAAGGAATCCGTCCTTGATGCCCCAGCGAATGGAGTATACAAAGATAGGAAGCATGGAAAGAAGAGTAATCGATCCACCCCAGGGTAATTTCCACACTCTGATGAAACTGAGTACTGTTGCAAGGGCTACCATTGCAGCTCCTTCAACTAATTTTTTTGTTTTTTCTGTCATAAAAAAACCTCCTTTGATTTCATAAAGGAGGGGCGCGCAGTTATACAATAACCGTTTTTTGCTTCCTTACGCCGGTATTGTCCGGTTCAAGTAGTGAGGGTCAAGAAACAATTCAGGCAAAAGAAAAGTTTCAATCTCAGCAAATGCTCCCCTAGCCAATATTTTATTATCTTAAATAAATATAAACTATAGAGAGGTTTTGTCAAGGTTATGTTATAATGATTTTGTTTTGTATTATTGTGCGGCCTTTGGCTGCGCCGAATGAAAGAGGAAAAGAATGTACAAATATGTTTTATTTGATTTGGACGGAACTTTGTCCGATCCTAAAGTAGGAATCTGCACCTCCGTCCAGCAGGCTTTGTCTAAAATCGGAATAGAAGAACCTGATATTGACAAGTTGGAGCCTTTTATCGGACCTTCTCTTAAGTATAGTTTTCAGGAATTTTATCATCTTGACGAAGAAACTACGCAGAAAGCCATTACTTACTATCGTGAGCGTTATTCAACCGTCGGAAAGTTTGAAAACGAATTATATCCCGGAATGGCTGAACTGTTAAGAGACCTTAAAAAGAAGGGGAAAACCGTTGCCATTGCATCCGGAAAGCCTACACCTTTTGTTGAGGATATTTTGGAACATTTTGAGATTCGTCAGTATTTTGATGTGGTGGTCGGATCGGAACTTGATGGTTCAAGAGACGACAAAACCTCTATTATGAAAGAAGCTATTCAAAGAATTTTCGGTGAAGATGAACCGGAATATGATGAAATGGTTATGGTTGGTGACAGAAAGTTTGATGTGGAATCGGCTTTTGAAATCGGAATTCCATGTATAGCGGTTACATACGGCTACGGCTCTAGGGAAGAGCTTGAAACAGCAGGCGCCGAAAAGATTGTTAACACAGTCAACGGTCTTAGAGCCACATTACTTCCGGTAATGGGAAGCTCAGCAGCCTCTTACAAGCGTCCCGACGGTGCTGGTCAAAACGGTTCCGGTGTGGAAAATGCACAGGGAAGCGACAAGCAGGGTGGAAATTCGGTAAACAGAGATGATTTAAAAGCTATGGGGAAAGAAGCCGGTAAGCAGTCCTTTGCTAATATGTGGGGATTTATCGGACCTGCTTTGATGTACTGGATTGGAAGAAGTGCAATAGCCTATGCCTTATTTCTGGTTATATTTCAGACTTTCTTTTCAAAGTATATTGATGCCGATGGAAAGCCTGCACCTGAAGTGGCAGATACTCTTCATCTTGTAGAATATTTGGTATATGCTGCAGCGGCGGGTCTTGTTCTTTTATTCCTTATAAAAAAGTTTAAATCAGTAATAAGACGTGCCAAGAGTGAACCTAAACCGGAAAAACTTCCTATAAAGGATATTGCGATTGTTGGCCTGGGGTCCATTCTTATGGCGGTAGGCCTTGGTGCGATATCCGTAATCAGCAATGCAGCGTATTCAGCAGCTGTTGTAGCTCAGCAGGCTGAGACTTCTGCGGATGCAGCGCAGGTGGTACAGACTGTTGCATATAAGCCACCCTTCTGGATTGGACTTATTGTAGCCGGAATTTTGCTGCCTGTAATTCAGGAAGCGGTATTTACCGGAATTTGTTATAACCGCGCCAGACGCTACATGAACAGCATGCCCCTTATCCTTTCGGCAGTTGTATACGGATTTATTCACAGATCGGATGAAAACAATCTCCCCATGATGTTACTTATGTGTGTTTCAATGTTTGCATATGCTATTTCAAAGAATATTTATATCAGTGGTGGCATTTTTGTACTTTCAAGTGTAATTCTATATATAGTTTCGAATGTTGCTTTACCGGATATTTTATTAACCGGACTTACAGCTCCTATCATTGCGGCTCTTGGCTTAACCGCAGTGGTTGTAATCTACTTAAAAGGCAGAAAATCCGAGAAGCTTGCCAAGGATAATTTCTTTAAAATCAAGTAATTCGAGAGAAGATAGGTTAAACAGAAACAGCCGTGAGTTTTTACTCACGGCTGTTTGTAATTTAATATTTGAAATTTTATAACAAAGGAACATTTTTGGATTCGAGAAGCTCTACAACATCTGCGGGCCAGAGAGAACACTGAACTTCGCCGATGTGAGCCTTTCTTAAGAAGAACATACAGATACGGGACTGTCCGATACCGCCACCGATGGTGAAAGGAACCTCTTCGTTAAGAATAGCTTTCTGGAAGGGAAGTTCTGCTCTTTCGGGACATCCGGCCTTTTCAAGCTGCTCGGTTAATGCCTTGCTGTCAACACGAATGCCCATTGATGAGAGTTCAAGTGCGATATCAAGAACAGGATAGTAAACAAAAATATCTGCATTAAGTGCCCAGTCATCGTAGTCGGGAGCACGACCGTCGTGAGGCTCGCCGTTTTCAAGCTTGTCACCGATCTGCATGATACATACGGCACCTTTTGCTTTGGTGATGTAGTATTCACGTTCTTTTGCGGTATATTCAGGGAACATATCAAGAAGTTCCTGGCTGGTAATGAAGAAAATATCGTTGGGAAGTATTTCTTCGATGTAATCGTACTGAATTGAAAGATATTTTTCAGTTTTTCTGAGTACCTTATAAACGTCTCTGACAACATCCTTAAGAGTATCCAGGGTTCTGTCTTCTTTGGCAATAACCTTTTCCCAGTCCCACTGATCAACAAAAATTGAATGAATGTTATCAGTTTCCTCGTCGCGACGAATTGCGTTCATATCGGTATAGAGACCTTCACCTGAACGGAAACCGTATTTCTTTAATGCGTATCTTTTCCACTTTGCAAGCGAATGAACGATTTCTGCGGTATAACCGTTCTGTTCTTTTATATCAAAAGAAACAGGGCGTTCATATCCGTTAAGATTGTCATTTAAGCCCTGTGCAGGATCAACAAATAAAGGAGCGGATACTCTTTGAAGATTGAGTCTTTCCGAAAGTAATGACTGGAAAGCATCTTTTACAGTTTTAATGGCTATCTGGGTGTCATGAAGAGACAACGCAGGAGTGTAGCCTTCGGGAATAATGGTCTTTGCCATAATGTTCACCTCGTAATTAATAAAGTATGTATTTATGTGCTGATTTTACACAAAAACACATATTAATTATTAACAAAAATGGGGGTAATTGTAAAGAAAAAAATGCCTTTTTCGGTATTTATTGTTTGGGAGAAATAAGTATAAACAAGAGGACGTAAAATCAGGTGACCGAATACCGCATAAAAATAGCCATATCTACTATATATTGTTATTCTTTTGTCGAATTGTAACAAGATTTCAACATAATATGGGACAAAAGAAAGAAAAATTTGGTCATTTTATACATTTATGGAAATCGTTTTCCTTAATATAATACTCTAAACACAAGAGGAGGAAGAAAACATGGCAAAGAAATTTTACTTGTCCCTTTCTGAAGTTAAGGAATTCGTGAACATTACTTCCAAATGTGACTTTGATATTGATGTGGCATCTAATAATAGGTATTATGTAGATGCGAAGTCCATCGTAGGAGTTTTGGGTCTCGACCTTTCCAGACCACTTTCAATCGTTTATAACGGTTATAACGAGGACCTCGAATCATTTATTAAAAATCATGCGGTAGCCTGCTAAGCAGGTTGTCGCTTCGAGGGCGATATTAGTGGAAGCAAGAATCTCTGTAAGGAACCTGATAGAATTTATTCTTCGTTCCGGAGATATTGATAACAGAATAGGAAGCTTTTCAGAGCAGGCGATGCAGGAAGGCGGGCGCATTCATCGTATGATTCAAAAACGAATGGGTGCTGATTACCGTGCCGAAGTACCGCTTGCTTTTGTCTTTCACGGGGAAGAAATAGATATTACCGTTGAAGGCAGGGCGGACGGTATAATTGAAAACGATTCGGGAGTAACCATTGACGAAATAAAATCCACATATGCGGATGTTATGAAATATCGGGAGGCTCAGCCGCTGCATCTGGCTCAGGCTAAATTTTATGCATATATATACTGCCTTGAAAATGATATGGATGAAATCAAGGTGCGTATTACATACTGCAATATTGAAACTGAAGAAATAAGGTACTTCCATGAAACATGTTCTTTTGGAGAGTTGACCGAATTCGTCAATGAAGTGTGTTCGGCCTATGAAAAATGGGCAAAAATGGAGATAGAATGGATAGAAAAACGAAATGAATCAATAAAGACACTGCCGTTTCCGTTTCCATACAGAGACGGTCAGGAAGAATTGGTTAAGCAGGTTTATTATTCGATTCATCACGGAAAAAAATTGTTTATTGAAGCACCTACGGGAGTAGGAAAAACCGTTTCAACAGTATACCCTGCTGTGTGTGCTCTGGGACAGCAAAAAGCGCAGAAAATCTTTTATCTTACCGCAAAAACCATTACAAGAACCGTTGCTGCAGACTGCCTTGATATACTCCGTGAACGGGGACTGGCCATTAAGGGAATTGTTCTTACGGCCAAAGAAAAGATTTGTCTAACTGAGTCAAAAGAATGCAATCCGGAAAGTTGTCCCTATGCCTGCGGCCATTTTGACAGAGTTAATGATGCTGTGTTTGATATGCTTAATGCAACGGAAAGCTATACAAGAGATACAATAGTGGAATATGCTCAAAAACACAGGGTTTGTCCGTTTGAGATGGGACTGGATGCTTCACTTTTTTGTGACTTTATTATAGGTGATTATAATTATGCTTTTGATCCAAGGGCGAAGCTGAAGCGATTCTTTGCCGACGGAAGAGAGAAACAATATATTTTTCTGGTAGACGAGGCGCATAACCTGGTGGACCGCGCAAGAGAAATGTATTCTGCGGTTCTCTATAAGGAGATGTTTCTTGATATAAAGAAGCTGACCAAAGATGACTGCCCGGGCATTTCAAAGAGAGCCCAGTCCTGCAACCAGGCTTTGCTCAATCTTAAGCGACTATGCACTTCCCAGGCGCTTAGAGAACCGGATATAGATGGCTTTACCGGTGCGTTGCTAAGACTTTATTCACATCTTGAAAAAGTACTTCAGGATAAAACGGATATCAATGGAAAGAAGGTTAAACATACTTTGACCGGTGAAGTCAGAGAACAGCTTCTTGAGTATTATTTTGAAATATTCAACTTCCTTGATATTTATGAACGAGTCGATGAAAACTACGAGGTATACTGTGCCTTTGACGGAAACGGAGATTTTTATATAAGGCTTTTCAACGTAAATCCCTGTAAGAATTTGGGCGAATGTATGCAGGCAGCAAGATCGTCAATACTGTTTTCGGCAACCCTTCTTCCGATACAATATTACAAGGAACTGTTATCGGGAACCGCTGAAGACTACGAAGTATACGCAAAGTCTGTTTTTGATCCCAAGAAGCGACGAATACTTGTTGCCAATGATGTCACCAGCAAGTACACCAGAAGAAACGAGACGGAATACACGAGAATTGCCAATTATATTACAGATATTGTTCGCGAAAGAAACGGAAACTATATGGCATTCTTCCCCTCGTACGGTTTTATGAATAAGGTGTATGAATATACGGATTTTGCCGGATGTGAAGCTCAAAATATAGAGATAATTGTACAAAGCTCCGACATGAAGGAGGCCGACAGAGAAGAATTTTTGAATCGATTTCAACCGGAAAACGGCAATGAAGATAAATCGCTTATAGGCTTTTGTGTAATGGGAGGAATATTCTCGGAAGGCATTGACCTAAAGAATGATGCACTTATCGGTGCAATTATAGTTGGAACGGGAATTCCCCAGGTCTGTCTTGAACAGGATATTATTAAGGATTTCTTTGATAATCGTGGCGAAAACGGTTATGACTATGCTTACAGATACCCGGGCATGAATAAGGTATTACAGGCAGCCGGACGAGTTATTCGTACTGAAGAAGACATCGGAGTGGTAGCACTTCTTGACGAACGTTTTCTTGAAAGAAAGCAGCGGATGCTGTTTCCGAGAGAATGGGAAGACTGCAGAGTGGTAAATCTTGAGTCTGCTCCGGGAGTTATAGAATCATTTTGGAATGAGTGGCTGTAAATGTGAACAGCCACTCATTCTTTATTATAACAATGAGCCGAGCGCTTGAATATGCTTGCATAGATTCAAGCATTAGGCGAATGTCAATCAATCGAACCAGAGCCGGCATGCTCGATTATTTTAGCAACAATATTTCTTCTTTATAGGGTGCTCTTGAATCTTTGGGATTGTCGGAATCTTTAATATAAGGAGTTTCAAGGCAAAGAGGCAGATTATCGAGAGCGGGATGATGAACCACATATCTTAGGGCATCCAGGCCGATATGTCCCTCACCGATATTGGCGTGGCGGTCCTTGTGAGCTCCCAAGGGATTCATGCTGTCATTGATATGAGCGCAGGCAATCCTGTTTTTTCCTATTTTAGTTTCTATTTCTTCGATAATCTTATCAAAACCATTAACAACGTCGTAGCCGGCGTCGTTAAGATGGCATGTGTCGAGACAGATACGAAGTCTTGAGTTGTCCTTTACACCGTCAAATATAGCTTTGAGTTCATCGATTGTACGGCCGACTTCGCTGCCTTTGCCGGCCATTGTTTCTAAAACAACATTAACATTTTCAGTAGAAGAAAGTGCTATGTCTAACCCTTCGATTACCTTGGCGATTCCAACCTCGGGCTCACAACCGACAGAGGAACCGGGATGGAGAACAAGAATTTCACTTCCCATGGCATGGGTTCTGTTCAACTCGGAAATAAGTGTTTCCACACCGATATTAAAAGTTGCTTCATTAACTGAATTTGCAAGATTAATAATATACGGAGCATGAACAATAAAACGGTCGATACCGTTTTCCTTCATAAGTTCTTTAGCTTCATTAATTCTAAGTTCTTCTATGGGTTTTCTTTTTGAATTCTGGGGGGCACCGGTATACACCATAAATGTGTTGGCTCCGTATGAAAGAGCTTCTTTTACAGAACCTAAAAACATTTCTTTACCGCTCATGCCCACATGAGATCCTAAATAAATCATATGTCATCCTTTCCATGAAAATGCTTGATAAATAAATATTATTTATAAAGCAGGTTTATTTTTCCATTTTAACATATGTATGCTTCTTCGGTTACATATTCCTTAATGCTAATAACGTATTTTTGTGCTCTTTTTTAAACTCAGGCGATTTTTGTGAGTAAAAAAGTAGGGAAAATGAGAATAGTTCTGCGTAATATAGATTGCAGTGGGTGGTTTACATCTGAATAATTATGTAAATGGGATAAAAGTACTAAACGATTCAGAAAAATGCAGGAAATGACATTCATGATGTGTATAATGACACGTAAAAATGTATAAATGACACTGACGCTTGTGGATAACTCGGTGGAAAGTGTGGATTTAATGGGCAATTTTAAAATATCGAAATCTGTCAGACTATTCATACTTGCAATTTTAGGCATTCAAATAATTTTTTGAAACTTGAACAGTCAACATAGTTATGTAACCTTATTTTTGCATTTATGTAATCTTTGATAGGCCGGGTTTCATATATATTTTGTCATTTTCGTTATTTTTCAGGTGAAGATTTTGGAGAAGAAAAGCAAATGGTATTTTTGTAAAATATTTGTGAAATCTTATTTTTTATTTTAATAGGAAAGAATAAGTGTGTTATAATACAAAAGTTGCAAAAGTGTACGGTGGGCTAGGCTCACGGCAACTCGCAGAGGATGAAAAATATGAAAATAGCAGTTTTAGTTTGCGGACTTATTTTTGATTCCCAGAAAGCACTGATGAAGGGAATTGAAAGAAAAGTCAGGGATCTTAAGGATACCTGTTCAGTATTTTGCTGTCATGGAAACATTGCGGCCAATGATGATTTCATAAGCGGTGAATATCAAATTTTTGACTTGCCGAACTTAAGCGATTTTGACGGCATTATTTTTGTGAAAAATACTTTTGCCCAGCCTCAGCTTGAAGCTGAACTGGTAGCAAAAATAGAAGCAAGTAACGTTCCTACGGTATGTATAGACAGATATGACGAACACTTTGTCAACATTGCTACCGATGAAGAAGGATCGATATATGCTTTGACGGAGCATATGATAAAAGAGCATGACTGTAAGAAATTTTACTTTGTCAGAGGTCATCTTGGCGGCTCCGATAATGCAATAAGAGAAGGCGGTATAAGAAAGGCGTTACGGGACAACGGTCTTGATATGAAGGACGAGTGGGTCTTTAACGGTACCTATGAGTACAGAAGCGGAATTCAGGCAGCAAATTATTTCCATAATCTTGATGAAAAGATGGCAGACTGTATTATGTGCTGCAACGATCAGATGGCAGTAGCTGTATGTATGGAATTAAAGCGTCTCGGATATAAAATTCCAAGGGATGTTAAGGTAACAGGTGTGGATTTTGACTTTGTTTCCCGTGTGGTTACACCGAAACTTACCACTGTTAAGAGACAGCAGTATCAAAAGGGAACAAAATCCGTTGAGATTCTTCATAATTTTGATAAATATGAAAAGGGAACTCTTATAAATCTTCCGATTGTGCTAAGCATTGGCGAGACTTGCGGCTGCCGTAACAAAGAGGAAAAACATACAGACATTGATGACACTCTTGCCATAGACCGATATGAGCAGGTGGAACTTAATCAGACGGTTAAGTTTATGACCGTTGATTTCATGTCTACACCAAACTATTCGTCGTTGATTTCCCAGATGTGTTCTTATGCATATCGCATGAAACCTAAGGAATTATATTTAAACCTTAATATAAAGGAAGAAGATGAGTTTGAATATTCTGCTTTTGCGGAAAGACTTCGTTCTACCGATGTGAAGTCGGGCTTTACCGAAAAGGTTCAGAACATAATAAGTTGTCAGAACGGTAGTCCTGCTTATGCCGGAGAAGTATTTGAATCAAAGGATTTGTATCCTCCGGTTTCAAATGGTGGAAGACCGGGAGTTACTTATTATTTCTTCCCGATTCATTTCCAGAGCCGAATATTCGGTTACGCTATTATCGGTGAATCCGGTGAGCTTGTAAGAAATGACTTTTTCCCCAACTGGGCGACTATCTGCTCAAACGCGTTGGAAAATATAAGAAAAACCCAAATTATGGAAGAGATGATTTCAACTCTTGATAAGATGTGGGTTTATGATACTCTGACCGGTATATATAACAGAGCCGGATTCTTTAAAATGTCAGAGCCTATTCTTGAGGACTGTATAAAGAACAACAAAAAGCTTTGTGTTGTTTTCCTTGATGTTGATGGCCTTAAGGATATTAATGATAACCTCGGTCATGATCAGGGTGACATATTAATAAAGGAAACGGCCAATGTTATGAAGGCTGTTAAAAAGCACGGCGAAATAATAATGAGATACGGGGGCGACGAATTTGTTCTTTTGACTTCTGATTATGATGAGGCCAAAGCAGATGCCTGTCTTGCGGCGATTGAAGCCGAAATGGACCGTATCAACAAAGAAGGCGGACATCCTTTTGCAATCGAAGCATCCGCCGGATACTTTATTACATCGGTACATGATAAAGAAGAGATTAACGATATTATCGAAAAAGCCGATCAGGAAATGTACAAAAAGAAATATATTAAGAAGGCTTTGAAGGGTAAAATATAGCATTACGTTAAAAATATCGATAATTCGGGGGAATATTGATATATCAAAATCGAAATAGGATGTTATATGCAGAAAGGAACAGAAATGAAAAGATATTGGAAGTATATCCGACCGTATCTTTCGGCTTTTATTATCGGTCCCACGCTTATGATTGTGGAAACCATCGGAGAAATAATTCTGCCGAAATTTATGGCACAGATAATCAATAACGGTATCGTACCAAGAAATATACCCTACATTATTACAATGGGTGTACTTATGGTACTGATAGCAATGCTTATGGCGGTTGGCGGTGTGGGAGCGGCATATTTTGGCGCAAAGGCATCAATTAACTTTGCCGCTGATATGAGAAAGGATGTTTTTGCAAACGTTCAGAAATTCAGTTTCTCAAACATTGACAAGTTTAGTACAGGCTCTCTGGTAACCAGACTTACCAACGATATTACTCAGGTTCAGAACCTTGTAAATACATGTCTTAGAATGATGCTCAGAGCACCCGGTATGCTGATAGGCGCAATTATAATGGCTTTCGTTATGAATGCCAGACTTGCCACCGTTGTGCTGGTAGTCATTCCGTTCCTGATTGTAATAATAATAATTGTAATAAGAATTGCCTTTCCGAGATTCCGTATCCTGCAGGAAAAGATGGACAGATTAAACTCTGCCATTCGTGAATCCGTTACAAATGTCCGTGTTATTAAGTCCTTTGTAAGAGATGACTTTGAGCAGAAGAAGTTTGAGGATGCCAACGGCGATTTGAAGGAATCTTCACTCAGAGCTTTCAGGGTGATGATTACAACAATGCCGTTAATGGGTCTGATTATGAACTCGACAATAATCGCGGTTGTATGGTTTGGTGGTAAGCAGATTATGGCAGGCGATATGCCGGTCGGAGATTTAACTGCATTTATCACATACGTTACCCAGATTCTTATGTCGCTTCTCATGTCTTCCTTCATTATTTTGCAGAGTGCCAGAGCAATAGCATCCGGCAAGCGTATTAATGAAGTTTTGGACTGCGTTTCGGACATTAACGATAACAATGCGGCACACCCCGAACTTACTGTTGTAAAGGGCGAAGTTGAATTTAAGGATGTTACCTTCAGATACTATAAGAATACCGGTGAACCTGTTCTTGATAAGATTAATTTAAAAATCGAAAGCGGTGAAACCGTAGGTATTATCGGCTCAACAGGCTGCGGTAAAACAACTCTTGTTCAAATGATTCCAAGACTCTACGATACCGACGAAGGCGAAGTTTTCGTGGATGGCGTAAACGTAAAGGACTTCTCACTTAAAAATCTTCGTGAAGGAGTTTCCATGGTACTGCAGAAGAACGTTCTTTTCTCCGGATCTATACTTGAAAACCTTCAGTGGGGCGACGAGGATGCTTCTTTTGAAGAAATAAGAAGAGTTGCTGACATGGCTCAGGCAGACGGTTTTGTAACCGGCTTTGAAGAAGGATATGAAACAGATCTTGGTCAGGGCGGTGTAAATGTGTCCGGTGGACAGAAGCAGAGACTTTGTATTGCAAGAGCAATGCTTAAAAAACCGAAGATTCTTATTCTTGATGATTCAACAAGTGCGGTTGACACTGCTACAGAAGCAGAAATCAGGAAGAATCTTAAGGATTACTGCCCCGATACAACAAAAATTATTATTGCACAAAGAATTACTTCGGTTATTGATGCCAACAAGATTGTTGTTATGGATGACGGTAAGATAACCGGAATAGGAACTCACGATGAGCTTATGCAGTCCTGTGAAGCTTACAAAGAGATTTACTATTCACAGATGGATAAGGAGGTGAATGCGTAATGGATCAGAAAACACGCGAACGCCTCGAGGCTAAATATACAAAGAAGAACGAAGAATATATCAAAAAGATGGAATCCGATCCCACAAAGGGAGGCGGACGAGGACGAGGTCACGGACCGGGTCCGGGCGGAATGAAACCGTCTAAGCCCAAGAATGCCAAGAAGAGCATTGCCCGTCTTTTCTCATATATGAAGGGCGACGGCTGGAAGCTTATTATTGTGGCATTCCTTGTAGTCATAAGTTCTGTTGCTAGTGTGGCAGGCTCTTATATTTTAAGACCTGTTATTAACAGCCTTACCGAAGGCAACGCCACTATCAAAATTCTTGCCAACGGTCTTTTGAATATGGCGGTTATCTATATGGCTTCCATAGTTGCGCAGTATACCTATTCAAGAATTATGATCGGTGTTGCGCAGAATGCTCTTGAAAAGCTTAGAAATGATTTGTTTAAGAAAATCAGTAAGCTTCCTCTTCAGTATTACGATACCAATGAAACCGGTGACGTAATGAGCCGTTTCACCAACGACGTGGATGCTATCGGAAACATGCTCGGAAATACCATTATTTCAATAGTTTCCGGTGTTATTTCACTGTTTGGAACTCTTGGTTTAATGATATATACCAATATCTGGCTTACAATAATTACCATTTTGATGACTCCTTTAATGGTAAAAGCCGCTCAGATTATTGCTACCAGATCAAGAAAATATTATAAGCAGCAGCAGGCAGCTCTCGGTTCTCTTAACGGATACATCGAAGAAACCATCAGCGGTCAGAAGATAGTTCAGGTATTTAACCATGAAGGTGCTGCCATCGATGAATTTGACTACCTGAACGCAGACCTTAGAAACAAGCAGTTAAAGGCTCAGTTCTTTGGTGGAATTATGTTCCCTGTACTTGGTAATTTGAGTCAGGTTTCTTACGCGGTTACGGCTACCATAGGTGGTATATTCTGTGTACTCAGAGGCTTTGATATCGGTGGACTTACTATTTTTGTAAACTATTCAAAGCAGTTCTCGAGACCTATTAATGAACTTTCTGCACAGGTGACCGAGATTTTCTCTGCCCTTGCCGGTGCAGAACGAGTATTTGACGTAATGGATACCGCTCCTGAATTACCTGATGCAGAAGATGCCAAAACTCCCGAAAACTTAAGGGGTGAGGTAACTCTTGAAAATGTAACCTTTGGCTATGTGGAAGGTCAGACAATACTTAAGGATGTTTCTTTCTACGCAAAGCCCGGTCAGAAGATTGCACTTGTTGGTTCAACCGGTGCGGGAAAAACAACCATTACCAATCTTATTACAAGATTTTACGATATTAATTCCGGCTCAATTAAAGTGGACGGAGTTGATATAAGAGATTTAAAACGTGATTACTTAAGAAAGAATATTGCCATGGTACTTCAGGATACCCACTTGTTCAGTGGAACGGTAATGGAAAATATCCGTTACGGCCGTCTTGATGCCACTGATGAAGAAGTTATCCAGGCAGCTAAAACTGCCAGCGCACATTCTTTCATTATGAGACTTGAAAACGGTTACGATACCGTTCTTGAAGGCGATGGAGCTAATTTAAGTCAAGGCCAGAGACAGCTTTTGAATATTGCCAGAGCCGCAATTTCCAAGGCACCTATTCTTATTCTTGATGAAGCAACATCGTCGGTCGACACACGTACCGAGCGCCACATTGAGCATGGTATGGATCGACTTATGAAGGACAGGACCACAATTGTTATTGCCCACAGACTTTCAACCGTAAGAAATGCCAATGCGATTATTGTTCTTGAACACGGTCAGATTATTGAACGTGGTAACCATGAGGAACTTCTTGATCTTAAGGGCAGATATTACGAACTTTACACAGGAAAGAAGGAACTGGACTAAGCAATATTTCGGCACTTGTGTCCCTAAATGTTTGGCTGCCGGAGCTCACGGCTGTTGAGCCCCTTAGTTGTTAGGCCTCGCGGTCGCTCGGCCGGCAGGCTTCATAGGCGATTGGTTTTAAGCTTTCGTGCTGCCTGATTGGTAGGGCGTTGTATTATTTGTTTGTTATGGCTTTGCTGAGTAACTTTAGGTAAAAAATGTCAGAAACCGGCGTTCGTTACCTAAATTTCGGAGGCGGCGCGGTCTTGCGGAGGAATTTTTGGTAAAAAATGTCAGAAACCGGCGTTCGTTACCTACATTTTTGAGGCGGCGCGGTCTTGCGGAGGAATTTTAGGTAAAAAATGTCAGAAACCGGCGTTCGTTACCTAAATTTTGGAGATGACGCGGCTTTTCCGGGGGACATTAGGCAAAAAGTCTTAGAAAACAGCCTTTGTTACCTAAAATAGATAAGTGATTAGTACTGGGAAAACCGGTACAGAATAATAAGATGCTGCCCGGACAAATTGGACGAGCGGGCCAATGCGGTAAGATGAAATACTGGTATGAAATGACATATTTATGTTTCGCTTGATTTTATGTTTAATAAATGTTAGTATCTCTACATAATATTTCAAAGGCAGTGATGAAGAGGAGTACATATATTAAGCCGTCAGAGAGAGCTTTGTTTGCTGAGATAAGCTTCGGTGGAGGATATGGAAGGTAGCTTCTGAGCCGAAAGGGTGAAATTAAGTAGCCTCTTCCGGGAATTCCCGTTACAGAATGAGACTCTGATAGGAGTCAGTGAGGTGTGGCGTGTGAGCGTCGCATGAATAAAGGTGGTAACGCGTTTATAACGCCCTTTACAGACTGAGGTTTGTAAAGGGTGTTTTTATTTTACAAACCGAAAATAACCATTTTGTGCTGAAAGCACACGCAGAAGTTTATTTTTTGCGAGATAGGGCCACGGCCCCGGAAAGGAAAACGGTATGAAAAAAGAACTGGAAAAAACCTACAATCCCAAAGGGATGGAAGACAGAATCTATGCTAACTGGCTTGAGAAGAAGTATTTTCATGCAGAAGTAGACGAAACAAAGAAACCCTTCACAATTGTTATTCCCCCTCCGAATATCACAGGACAGCTCCACATGGGACATGCTCTTGACAATACCATGCAGGATATTCTTATCAGATTTAAGAGAATGCAGGGATACAATGCGTTATGGCAGCCCGGTACAGACCATGCTTCCATTGCGACTGAAGTAAAAATTATTGAAAAGCTCAAAGAAGAAGGCGTAACCAAGGAAGATCTCGGACGTGAAAAATTTCTTGAAAGAGCATGGGACTGGAAGAGAGAGTACGGCGGACGTATTATTTCACAGCTTAAGAAGATGGGTTCATCCTGTGACTGGGACAGAGAACGTTTCACAATGGATGAAGGCTGTAACAAGGCCGTAACGGAAGTATTCTGCAAAATGCATGAAAAAGGCTGGATTTACAAGGGCTCAAGAATCATTAACTGGTGTCCTGTATGTAATACATCCATTTCTGATGCTGAAGTAGAATATGAAGAGCAGGCAGGTCATTTCTGGCACATCAAGTATCCGCTTGTAGATGACAACGGTCAGCCCAGTACTACTGAATTTTTGACTTTTGCAACAACCCGTCCCGAGACAATGCTCGGCGATACCGCCGTAGCAATCAATCCCGACGATGAAAGATATACCTACTTAAAGGGCAGACAGGTTTGGCTTCCTATTGTTAACAAGCCTATTCCGGTAGTAGAAGATTCATATGTAGATATGGAATTCGGTACAGGTGTAGTAAAGATTACACCCGCCCATGACCCTAACGACTTTGAAGTTGGTAAGCGTCATAACCTTCCTGAAATCAATATTATGAACGACGATGCCACAATTAACGCAAATGGCGGCGAATATG
>JAKSRT010000005.1 GCA_024403485.1 Lachnospiraceae bacterium | reverse complement strand
GCCCAGTAGTCTCTTACGGCTGTAACAATCTTTCTGTAATCGCCGTCACAGATATAACAGGAATCCGTAAGAATTACATCATAGAAACTGCCTCTTCTATGCATGCCTAGGCTAAGAGGACCGTCCTTATACTCGTCGCCAAAAGAAAATTCCATCTTGTTACGGTAACCTTCATAAGCCGGGCTTCCCTTTATTCCTTCCCACACATATGAATCAGGTTCCAAAATGGTATCAAGAAGCTTTTTAACCTGCTCTTCTTTTATCTTAAGTTCATCATCGTAATTCATGGTAAGGTAAGTGCATCCGCCGCAAATTCCAAAATGCGGGCACTGGCTTTCAATAGCCTTTGGTGATTTCTCAACCACCTCAAGTACCGTTGCTTCCGGTTTTCCTTTGCGAAGCTTACTTATCCTTACTTTAACTTTATCACCAGGAAGCGCATTTTTTGCGCTGACATAACCTTCTTCGGTTTCGATTACCGATTTATTGGGAAAATTTATTTCTTTTACAATTCCTATTAATTCCTGACCTTTTTTCATAGAAAAAAAGGGAGTGCCTAAAGACACTCCCTAAACCTTTCACTAATTTATTCGTCGCCTTCTAAATCTTCGTAGTCGTCATCATCGTCGTCATCGTCGAAGTCTTCGAAATCTTCAAAATCCTCAGAATCTTCGGGTACCAAGAAGTAGTATACAGCATAAGCGATTGCTGCAACTGCGGCAATAATACCGATAACAGCCAATACAATAACAACAGGATTGGTCTTCTTTTCTTCAACCTTTTTAGGACATACCTTGCTGTCAACAGCGTCCATAATAAGATCCTTTAATTCATCAATTTTTGTGTTCATGTAAGAATCCCTCCACTTCTTTATTTCTTTAACTAAACCTGAAACGTTCATAAATACCTCTCATGAAAATACTATATTAATATCTCATAAAGTAAATAACACAAAATTAATATCACATATTCAATGATACCACTATTACGTACGACTTTCCATAAAATATTGGTAAATAAAAGATAAATAGTTACACATTATGAATTATATTTTGGCAAGTCTTGCAAAAGAAGCCATCATTACTCTGACACCGGCAGTGTCAAACTGAACTGTAACTTTCTTGTCTTTACCGGCGTCTTCCATTTTAAGGATTGTGCCCTCACCGAACTTAATATGTTTGACTCTGTCTCCAACACCGTAGTCCGCAGAACTTCCTGATCCCATAATGTCCGAACCCTTTTTAATTCCGCTCATAGTAGCAATAAAAGGCTTTTCTTCCTTAACCATGCTTGAGGATCCGGTTCTCTTGTAACCGCCATAGGATTCGCTGTATCCACCCTGTGACGGGGTTCTGCTAAAGCCACCGTAACCACTGTTTGAACTGCTCTCACTGTTTCGTTTAAAACCGCTGAATCCGTCTACAGAGTATGGCTTCCTTTCAAAAGACGGTGAGTCAAAGTCATCATAATCATCTCTCCTCTTTTGAACCATAGGAGCTATATCAAACAATTCTCTCGGAATCTCTCTTACAAAACGGCTCACCGGATTGTACTGAGTTTCGCCGTGATTCATTCGGGCTCTCGCACAGGTTATTGTAAGGTCTTCCTTGGCTCTGGTTATTGCTACATAAGCAAGGCGACGTTCCTCTTCAACTTCCACATCTCCCGTAGAAATCGACATATAACTCGGAAACAAGCCGTCTTCCATTCCTACAAGATAAACATTCTTGAATTCCAATCCTTTTGCCGCATGAATAGTCATGAGAATAAGGCGGTCATCGCCTTCTTCAAGGGAATCTATATCAGCTATCAGCGCGATTTCTTCAAGCAATTCAGAAAGAGAAGGATTTTCACTCTCCTCGCAGTATGACGCAACCTTGCTTCTTAATTCTTCGATATTTTCAACTCTGTCCTCGGCTTCTTCCTCGGTTTCCACATCCATCTGATTTATATAATCGGTAATGTCTAAAACCTCATCAAGAATAGCTTCCACACCTTTATTTTCAAGGACAGCTCGAAGATATCCAATCATATTTACAAAACTGTGAAGCTTATCCTGGGTAGCACCCTTTATACCGGTAATTTCGCTTCGGTCAAGAGCTTCAAAGAAGGATATTCCGTAAGCATCGGCGGCATCCTGAACTTTATTGATTGTAGTAGCCCCGATTCCTCGCTTAGGTATATTTATTATTCTTTTTACCGCAAGATCGTCTCTTCCGTTATCTATAGTTTTAAGATATGCCAGCAAATCCTTTATTTCACGCCTTGAGTAGAAGTTAACGCCGCCCACAATTTTGTATGGCACGTTATCTCTTACAAGACGTTCTTCAAGAGGTCTGGACTGGGCATTTGTTCTGTAGAGAATAGCATTTTCACCATACATACAGTCACCGTTTCTTACCGCTCTTCTGATTTCGGAAGAAACATATTCAGATTCCTCGAAGCCGTTATCAAACTGGCGGAAATGAATAAGGCTTCCTTTGTCCTTCTGCGACCAAAGTGCCTTTTCCTTTCTTGCAGAGTTATTTCGAATAACTGAGTTTGCGGCATCAAGGATGTTCTGGCAGGAACGGTAATTCTGTTCAAGCTTTACGACCTTCGCCTCCGGGTAATAATGCTCAAAATCAAGAATATTTCTTATGTTTGCACCTCGGAAACGATAAATCGACTGGTCGTCATCACCTACCACACAAAGATTTTTTGTGCTTCCCGCCAATAATCTTATTAGTTCAAACTGCGCGGTATTGGTATCCTGATATTCATCAACCATAATGTACTGCCAGCGTTTTTGATAATTTGCCAGCACATCGGGACAGGACTTAAACAGTTCAACAGTCTTCATAAGAAGATCATCAAAGTCGAAAGCATTATTTTTCTTAAGGGCAGCCTGATATTCAACGTAACAATCGGCCAGTTTCTTTTGTCTGAAATCTCCCATACTGGAAATGAGATATTCCTGAGGAGTAATCAGTTCGTCTTTGCAATGAGAAATAGCATTCATTATCTCACGCTCTTTTATCTGTTTTGTGTCGATTTGAAGTTTCTTGGTCACTTCTTTCATGATATGCTTCTGATCATCGGTATCATAGATGGTGAAATTACCGTCGTAGCCGATACAGTCGGCATATCTTCTTAAAATGCGCACACACATGGAGTGAAAGGTGGATACATGAATCTGTTCCGAGCCAAAGCCCACAAGATTATCCACACGTTCTCGCATTTCACCGGCAGCCTTGTTTGTGAAGGTTATAGCCAGAATGTTATAAGGATTTACCCCTGCCTCATCTATAAGATAAGCAATTCTATGTGTAAGTACGCTGGTTTTTCCCGAACCTGCCCCCGCAAGAATGAGCAAAGGACCGTTTACGGTAAAAGCAGCTTCTTTTTGTTGTTCATTTAAATGATCGTAAATACTCATTAATATACCTCAAAAATTAATTGCCAAATGGCAAAAGAAAGAAATTAATCATCCATAAATTTGTGGTTAGCAATCGGTAAAAATCGGTTTTAAAGAGCAGAAAAAGCAATACCTATAACAACCACAAGGGCGCAAAACAGTTTATATAGAGTATCCTTTTCCTTATAAATAATTCGCCCGCCGATAATGGTTACAACAACGCAGACCTGTTTAATCAGAGTCATAACCGTAACCCTGGAAGCGGGATCTGCATTGGCTATAAAAAGACACCTGTCCGCAATGATAAACAAAACCGAAATCACCCACACATAAGGATTTGTAAGAAGTTTTTTCCAATGGATTTTGGTTTTTGTAATCAGAACATAAATACCATAATAGACCAGCATAAAAAGCATGTACCAGAACTGAAGCTGGGCACTGCTCATGGTTCTGGTCAATATTTTGTCCATTATTCCGGAAATACCATTCAAAAACGCAGATGCAAAGGCAAGAAAAACAATCAAACCGGATGTTGTTTCTTTCTTATCAATATTGATTAACGATTTTACCCCGTTTTTCGAAGTTGACGAAATATCCACGTTTGCTGAAGTTGACGAAGTATCCTCGTTCGCCGAAGTTGACGAAGTATCCTCGTTCGCCCTCTTGTTCGACAAAAATCCCGGCTTATACTTAAGAAGAATCATACCTATCGCAACGAAAGCAATACCGACATACTGGTTAACGCCAAGAGTTTCACCCAGCATAAATACACCAAGGATAAGCGAAAATGCCATTCTTGATAAATCTACAATACCGTAAATTCCAAGGGACATTTTTTCTATGGCATAAAAACTGAACAAAAATGCCACGAAAATAACAAAGGATTTTAATGCGGTCAGCAGCATATCTCTTGTCGCTACACCACCGACATTTTTAACATCAGGTATTACAAAGCAAAAAGAAATCAGCGTGTAAACAAACAGTGTTTCAACCACTTCGCAGGTTTCCAGCGCTTTCTTTTTGGAAATATCTCGAATTCCTTTAAGAATACCGTAAATAAGAACCAGAATAATCCATTTCATATATTGACACACTTTCAATAATTAGTGTTTTTTTCTTCCTGAAGCAACAGCCTCCTGAGCCTTTTCGCCAAGCTCTGCCAGTTTCAGCTTCGCGTCTTCTCCAAAGCCGTCGATAAAGCTTTTGGCATCTTTACCGATACTGTCTATTTTTTCCGTAAATTCTGCCTTCAGTCTGTCCTTTGTCAGTTCATAGTAAGAAGAAAGCAAAAATTCCAAAAACTGCTCGGATTCTTCGTCGAGTTCCTGGGATCTTTTAAAAACATTTCTGGCACTTTTAACCAATTCCGCGGATATTTGCAGTGTAGTCTCGGCACCGGTTGCAGCCAGTATTTCTTCAAGAACATGAACAAAACGTTTTGCCTGCTCCTCATCGAGAGAATATACCCAGTCATTAAAAGCGTTTACCAGTGTCAAATGAGTCTGCGTTACTTCCGCAGTGGAAAAACGGCCTCTTTTAAGAAGCCAGGTATACGGATTATGCTGCATTGGACCGATTGAATTGGCGTGAACGACAATTGTTTTGCTGTCTGTAGACATCAGCAGTCCCACAACCGAAGATTTAGGGATTACCGAAACAACTTTTTCTCTTATCGCTTCATAGTTGTACTCTTTAAGCAGCTCCGGTCTGAATCCGGGCCCGTCGAAGGAATATATTTTTTCAATGCGGTCAAGGACCTTGGCATCGGCATGCATCGTCGAGTATAAAGCCAGATTTCCGCCTTTTGAATGACCACCCACGCTTATTGTTCCTTCAAGTTTTGAAGCCACTTCATTTATATATTTTGCGGACAACTTCTGACCCTTAACAGGTTTAGCCAAAGCAAGGCGAAAATCCTCCTGCCAGCCAACGATAGTTTCATCGGTGCCCCTAAAAGCAATAAAATAGCCGTAATCGGGAATCTCAAATGTAACTGCACAGAATTGAGTCTCGTCCTGTGCTTTTTCCGATATCATGCTTTGCGTTTTTTCCGGTAACACGTTCTGCGTTTCATCATTAAGCTGGTTCGGTGCTTCAATTCGGTTTACATAAAACATGAGCTTAATATCTGAAAACCTTTTGGATTCCACCATATTTTTCAACTGTTTTTTTCTGTCTCTTTTGTACTTATCATCAAGAAACAGACTCTCACTGTTAGGATCCTCAAACAGATTTTTAACAGAAACCGGCTCCCGGCTCATTGTTTCCAAAAGATTATCAAACTTAAGATATGAAAACTGGCACAGAACCAAAGCGTCCTCTGTCGAAAAAGACCTTTCTTTCATAGTTTCTGTGCCAAACTTTTTTATATATTCAACAATACCTGGCATTTCATTTCTCCGGGCAAATAAATCGTAATTACTACTTTTGCCCACTCACAAATTCATAATAATGTATCAGAACTTTGCGCTGATGTTTCCTATATTTTTTATATAAAGAGATATAGTTCCGTCAGGGTTTGTTACAAACTCGATATTGCCTTCCTCTTCATATTGGGACATAGGAATTTTTATTTCTATTCCGCTATCGGTTACAAGACACTGCTTCTGATATTTTTTAGTGGTATTCTCGCTAACCGGAGCCACCTCTTCCCTTCTCATATCAAAGCGTTCCATTTTTTCGTGGAACATATCCTTTAAATCAGGGCGGTCTTCATAAACCTTATCGGCGATTGCTTCTACCGTAAAACCACCGTTTTTCTCAAGTTCCGTATTAATTATGGCCTTAGCCTTCATCTGGGGTTCATATCTGAACATATCTTCATACCCCTGATTGTTAACGGTTTCAATAGCCTTCGTTACTATAGCGAGTTTCTTTTTATCACTGAGTTTCGCAGAACACTTTAAGAAGTATTCGCTGAAATAATCTTCTTTTTTTCCGTTAATTTCAGCCTTCTTTTCAACAACCCAGACTGCAAGATCGGTAAGCCTTATTATTGCTGCTTCTGACAGTTTCTGAGAGCCGGCCGGTAAAAGTTCTTTATAGCGGTAAATCTCGTTTACCATGCCGCCTTCACCGGGACTGCATCTATGTGTATATTGAGGCTTATAATTCATTTTGAGAATTCCAAGATACTCAAGCGAATCGCTCATAAATCTTACGACAAACAAATCAGCAGAAGGAATATCAATATTGGCATTCATTATGGAATAAAGAAGCTGTGCCAGTTCCTTTGAAATATTCACAAAGTTTTCGTCGTCATAATTGTCCAGAATTCCAAAAACTTCGGATTCTTTTTCATGAAACGCACACTTTTTACTTTCATCGCCACCAAATACATTGGCAATGTGGCCTTTGATAAACTCCGAGAATTCCGAGCCATACTCTAGCGGCTGATCGGAAAGAATCGGCTGACCGGTTGTTGAATCCAATATATGTAATATAGCTTTTCTTAAATTAATTTCTTCTTTTACAAGTGCCATGTTGCTTCTAACCTAACTGTAAATTTACAAATATAATGCAGCCGCTAATCCGGCTATTAATTTCTTTTCCATGTTCCTGCATATAAAAGAACAAAAATGGGAAGAATTTCCAAACGGCCTGCCAACATATCTATAACAAGAACCGATTTGGATAACATATTATAATCGGCAAAGTTCTGTGCCGGTCCTACTCCGCCAAGACCGGGACCTACGTTTGAAAGTGTTGTCAAAACCGCAGTAATGTTTGTAGTAAAATCAAATCCGTTGATTGAAAGAATCAGGAAAGAAATGATTAATACAAAGAAATATGCGATCAAAAATCCGATTATGGAATTAACGGTATCTTCGGAAACGGTCTGTCCGTTAAATCTTACTTTCTTTACGCTTCTTGGATGTGTAAGCTTTTCAAGCTCTCTTTTTAATACCTTTAACAAGATCACAAATCTTGAAACCTTGATACCGCCGGCTGTTGCACCTGCGCAGGCACCCACAACGGTAAGCATAATAAGAATTGCTTTGGGAAGCATTGGCCATACTTCATAATCAGTTAGTGCAAAACCTGTTGTGGTAACAATAGAAGCCGCATGGAAAATAGCATTATGAAAAGCTTCATACAAGGAGCCGAAAGATCCTCTTATACACCAGGTGATAACCGCAGTACTTACAAAAAGCATTCCAAGATAGTATCTTACTTCTTCCATCTTAAGAATTTCCTTGGGTTTTCTCATAACCAGGAAAAAGTAGGCATTAAAGTTAATACCGCACAGTATCATAAATACAATCGTAATAACCTGAACCGTATGCGAAAAACCACCAAGACTGGCATTAACATTACAGAATCCGCCGGTACCTACCGTTGAAAACATAAGCAGTAAAGCATTGTATAAATCCAGTCCGGCAATCATCAAAAGAATGAGAAGAATGCAGGAAATACTGATATACATTCCATACAGAAGTTTTGCTGTATTTTTAACTTTGGGAACAAGCTTGCCTACATCCGCTCCGGTACTTTCCGCTCTCATAAGATGCATATTGTAGCTTCCGGAAAGGGGAAGAATTGCCATAATAAATACAAGCACTCCCATACCACCTATCCAGATGATAAAGCATCTCCAAAACTGAGAAGTTTTGCTAAGATACTCCACGTCCCTAAGGATTGTCGAACCGGTTGTTGTAAAACCTGAAACCGTTTCAAAAAGAGCATCAACATAATTGGGGATTTCTCCCGTTAATACAAAAGGAATCGCTCCAACAAGTGATAAAAGAATCCATGAGAGAGAAACTGTCACAAAACCTTCTCTTGCATAAAACACAGTACTTTTAGGCTTAATCAGGCCGCCAAGTGTACCCAATGCAAAAGAAACAATTGCAGTAGCAAGGAAATAGAGTCCATGCTTCTCGCCATATATAAGTGCCACAATGCAGGGAAGAAGCATAAAGACGCCTTCAAACTGCAATACCCTGCTAAGAATATATCTGATAATAGATTTATTCATATAAATTATCCTTTATTCAATCTGAGCCATTAATGATATCCAACAATATCATGAATCAATATCTTTTTATTAATATCTTCTATTAATACATTTTATCAATATCTCTCATCATTATTGTCTATTAGTACAAACATGGATTGGCTCCGATATTATTAGTCGAGAATGTCTGAAATATCACTAAGTCCGCTTTCAGTAGTTACAACAATAACCATATCGCCGCTCTTTATCACAGAACCACCACCGGGAATCTCAATCGCACCATTGTGAACTATGCAGCAAATCAGCGCGTTGTTCTTTATTTTAAGATTCATGAGCGGAGTATCAATGAGACCTTCAACATCTTTTACTTTAAACTCAAGCGCCTCAATTCGGCCTCCGTTGAGCTTATAGAGCGATTCAATGTTGCTTCCGACCGTATTCTGCATAGAGCGGACGTATTTCACCACATGTTCACTGGCCAAAAGTTTAGGGTTAATGATACTTCCGATATTCATATCATCTATGATATCGTCATATGTGGACCTATGAACCTTAGTAACCAGCTTAGCTTTTGGATTAATCTTCTTTGCATAAATCGACATCATAACATTTGATTCATCGAAGTTTGTAAGTGTAACAAAGCTTTCTGTTCTATCAATGCCTTCTTCGCTGAGAAGTCCCTTATCCTGACCGTCGCCTCTTATAATAACTGCCTCGGGAAGCATCTCAGCAAGTTCATCACAGCGCGCCTTGCTTCTGTCAATAATCTTAACTTCAACACCGGAAGCAATAAGCTTCTGTGCTAGATATAATGCTGTATCGCCTCCGCCAACAATCATACATGTACGTGCTTTGCCCTGATTGATTCCAACCTTTTTAAAGAATCTGGTTGCTTCTTTTGTAGTAGCCACAAAAGAAACCTTGTCACCTTCCCACAGTTCAAAATCGCCTCGTGGAATAAGCACTTCGCTGTCTCGTTCTACGGCACAAATAAGAATTTTTGTTTCAATCTTTGCCGGAATATCTTTCAATGCAAGTCCGCAAAGAGGGCTGTCTTCAGTTACCAGGAACTTAAGCAGTTCAACTCTTCCACGGGCAAAGGTATCAATTTCAATAGCTGTCGGAAATCTGAGCAGACGAGCTATCTCGGCAGCTGCATCAAACTCCGGATTAACAAACATTGAAAGGCCCAAATCATTTCTCAAAAGATTAACGTCTTCCTTGTATTCGGGATTACGCACTCTGGCAATGGTATGTTTAGCCCCTGCTTTTTTTGCCAGAAGACAGCATAAAAGGTTTCTTTCGTCAGAATCCGTAACAGAAATAACCAGATCCGCGTCTGTAATACCTGCTTCTTTTAACACGCTGAGGGATGTTCCGCTGCCAATCATCCCCATTACGTCATAGCCTTCCGTAATATTTCTTACGGCCGCCTCAGAAACATCCACAAGCGTAATATTGTGACCTTCAAGACTCAACTGCCTTGCTATGGTCGAACCTACGTTACCACAACCCACAATAATAATTTTCATTCTTTAGATCGCCTTTAAAGGCTTCCTTCCTCAGTGAGATTATTCCATATGTATTTCCATACATATGGAATCTGTCACTATTTCATATATATCAAATTCAAAGTCCCGTTTATAGTTCTTCAGGATTAACTATGCCCTCTTCAACAGCCCTTGTCCGACATCCTTCTTTGGCATTTCCGATTTCACAAACTGTCGGCATATTTTCATCCATACAGTCTTTACAGGCCGGGCAGGCCATCATCATTCCGCAAATGTCACGCGGGACTCCCTCATTTCTCGAGTTATGTCTGCAATCTCTGCACCAGCACCTTTCACAGGCTTCAAAAAGAGAATCACCTGTCGGTGCCGGCTTGGTCTTTAAAAACGATTTAACCGGTTTCGCCTGCTTATTCGCTGTCTTTTTAGGTTTGACTGTTTCCGGCTCATGTTCCTCGACCTTGTTTTCTTTTACCGAAGGTTCTTTTACCGAAGGTTCTTTTGCCGAAGGTTCTTTTGCCAGGGTTTCATCAAACTTAGATTCCTTTACTACAGGTTCCTCTGTCTTAACCGTCTCTGGCGTGAATTCTTCTGCCTGAGGTTCTTTCTTGGTTTCTTCCGGCTCAAGCTCCGGCTTGGTTTCTTCCGGCTCGAGTTCTGCCTTAGCTTCTACCGGCTTAAGTTTCGGCTCGGTTTCTTCCGGCTCAAGTTCCGGCTCGGTTTCTTCCGGCTCAAGCTCCGGCTCGGTTTCTTCCGCTTCAAGCTCCTGCTTGGTTTCTACCGACTCAAGCTCCGGCTCGGTTTCTACCGATTCAAGTTCTGGCTTAACTTCTTCGGTCAGGAATTCTTCGCCCTTGGGTTCTTCGATCTCGAATTCTTCAGTCTTGAGTTCTTCCACAATCGGAAGCGGCATAAAGTCCGGTTTAGGTGCTTTGGGCTTTTCAAATTCGGCATCTTTTACTGTAAAATCGAAACTAATCTGTTCAAAATCCTTAGGCGGAATGGGACGCGAACGCCTGACTCCCGGTTCACGAACCTTAACCTTGGCTCCCTGGTCATCCGTATATTCACTTAACAAACCAAGAAAATCCATCTGGCCGTCCATAATCAACTCTTCCCTTTTACCGGTATGCAAGTACTTGCATTCGGTATTTATTGATTTAGCAATTCCAAATACTTGTATCCATATATAAAAAAGCCATCGTTAATAATACCATATATAGACTCCGGATTCAATCTCACCAGCGAGAAGCACACCCTACAGATCACTTGCATTTATACAAATTATACCTAAGAAAACAGTGAAAAAGCATTAAAAAACTGTAAACAAAAAAGTGATTGACAACCATTTTTTCTCATGATAGTATATTCTTCGCAGTGCTGATGTGGCTCAGTCGGTAGAGCGTCGCCTTGGTAAGGCGGAGGTCACGGGTCCGATTCCCGTCATCAGCTTAAACAGATAAACCCTTTAAAATCGAGGTTTTCATTGAAAAATCAAGGTTTTAAAGGGTTTTTTAGTGCCTATAATGTTACGTATTTTTAACAATTGTTAAGTAGGTTTAACGAAAAAAGTGTGAATGAAATGCAACTAAAGCGTGAATAAAATTTACATTACCTACCGTCATTAATAAATATATTTACCTAAGCAAATTTATGACGCGGTGCCACATAGAAAATGCCTACGAGTGTAAGCAAAATTATACATAATTTTGCTATTCCTTTTTCTCAAACTTTGTCGCACTCCATTGGGGTTGAGCTTCCTACTATCCTTTGTTTTATCCATTTGTTAGCACACTAAAATGTGTATAATTTATTTCCACTTGCATCATGAAAATATTTTTCAAAATGTTCATCCGGAATGTTAGGTATTGCACTTATTGTTTCAATGATAAATTAAATCGTTTTTATTTTCAAACAAATCCTTGACTAATAATAAGACATCTGCTAGTGTGCTCTTGCTCGGTTTCAGTTTCGGTAAGTTTCAGCCTCCCCCTGCGTTTCCGGCCCGATGAGCGTTTACTGCTTTGAGATTGGCAGAAATGCCGATGTTCTCAAGACTATAGGCGCTTTTTCATAGCTATTTGAAATATTTCAAACAGTGGAAGTATCTTGTACTAACCTCTTTCTATTCTATCAATTTCTATCATTATCATTTCAAAATCAATTCCGTGGCTTATTCTTATTTATCCTTCTTACCGAAGTTTTCTTTGTCCACTATAAATATATGTAGCATTTAAATTATTTTTTGTCGGATTTATTAAGTATTTCTTATTCAGATTGTCAACAATCGCAATTTGTAGTATTCTTTCCACAAGACCAAATCCGATTGTCGCTGACGGCGATTGCAGCCTGAGTGTTGACAACCAGCTAATGGTCTTTTTTATTTTCCACATTTTTGCAATAAATCAAAAATCAAACTCACATCATCTATTTCACTCACACATTTTGTCCTCGATCGGCAATCTAAGGCAACAACTTTCAAAATAACGCATTCATTACCTAATTCTCGCAGGAATCCTGACCGCAGCCGGCAGCTTTAGGTAACAGATTCAAAAATAACGTTTTCATTACCTAATTCTCGCGAAAATTCTGACCGCAACCGGCTGCTTTAGGTAACAGATTCAAAAATAACGCTTTCATCACCTAATTCTCGCAGGAATCCTGACCGCAACCGGCAGCTTTAGGTAACAGATTCAAAAATAACGCTTTCATCACCTAATTCTCGCAGGAATCCTGACCGCAGCAGGCTGCTTTAGGTAACAGATTCAAAAATAACGCTTTCATTACCTAATTCTCACGGAAATCCTGACCGCAACCGGCTGCTTTAGGTAACAGATTCAAAAATACTGCTTTCATTACCTAATTCTCACGGAAATCCTGACCGCAACCGGCAGCTTTAGGTAACAGATTCAACAAACTCGCTTTTATTACCAATTTTCGTGCCAAACAAAAAAATGAGCTACTAACCCCGTCCCCAAGCAGCTCACCAGTAGCCAAAAGGCCCACCTAAGGCAAACAAAAAGGCGGCTTATAAAAGCCGCCTCCCATATTATCCAAACACTTCCTATCCGATTAACTCTTCATTAAGCACATTAAGTAAGTCACCCTTCATTACAGGTTTGGTCATATATCTGTCAAAACCGATTGCTTTGTATTTCTCTTCATAATCGCTTCCTGCATTCGCAGTAAGAATGATGACCTTTGTATCCTTATTGTATGTACTTTCATTATGAATATGTTCAAAAGTTTCAACACCATCCATGTCAGGCATTTGATGATCCGTGAAAATCAAATCAAATTTCTGTTCATTGCAAAGATCAATGGCTGCCGGACCTGACAGAGCCGTTGTAAGTTTAATGCCCGTTTTTTTGAGAAGTCCCGCAAAAACGGTAAGATTTACTTTCATGTCATCTACGTAAAGGATTGAGAATTTGCTGAAGTCTTCCGCATCGGAAACAACCTCTTCAATGACCTTAACCTGTTCAAAGCAAACATCCTTATCCTCTACGGGCAGAGGGAGCCTTACGATAAATGTGGAACCTACTGTAAGCTTAGACTCCACTTCTATGGTTCCGTTCATTCTGTCCACGAGGCTTTTAACTATGGAAAGACCAAGGCCTGTTCCCTGAATATGAGCATTTTTCTCTTCGTTAAGCCTTACAAATGGTGAGAACAGAATCTTCTGAGCTTCTTCCGAAATGCCCTGGCCGGTGTCTGACACTTTTATAACCAATTCACCATTTTCATAAAACGAATCCAGCGAAACCTTTCCCTCATCGGTATACTTAACAGCATTCGTCAATAGGTTAATAATAATCTGCTCGATTCTTGTTGCGTCGCCTTTATAAATACCCGGAGTATTGCCAGGTATATTTAGTGCAAAAGAAAGTCCCTTTGACTTAGCTGTTGCCGTAGCGCTCTGCTTTACCGAATTAATAATATCTCTGTAATCAAACGCCGACTCGTAAATAGCAAACTCTTTTGTTTCCATTTTGGAGTAATCAAGAAGGTCGTTAACTATCTGAAGCATTATTTGCGCTGACTGATATGTATTATTAAGGTTTTCTCTCTGTTCTGAAGATAATGAAGCATCATCCCGCAGCACCTGAATGGAACCTATGACACCATTCAGCGGGCTTCTCAATTCATGATTCATGGATGCCAGGAAAAGTCTCTTTGATTCGTTTATTTCATCAGCTCTTCGTTCGGCAAAAAAACGTTCTCTGTCGGAGTAATATCTTATTATCGAAATCACAGTAATAATAAGTCCGAATATGAATACATTAACCAAAATACGGTAATCCGGTTTGTTTTCCGGAGCAATAATAAAGAAATAAACCGCTCCCGAACAGCAAAAAGCATAAAATGCAACATAAACAGCCGGTAAATAATAAAATACCATCAGACATAAAGTATACAGTAAAAGAAGGGGAATATAATTTGTTGTCCTTCCCGCCTTTATCGACAAATGCATAACCTGAAAGCCCCAGCAAATATAAGCAACAGACCCGGATATAACAACAAATGCCCCATAATTTTCTTTAGCTTTTAAATTTTCCCATTTACAGCATTTGAAGAAAGCAGCCATAAATAAGATAAAAAGTGAATAGGCAAAAAGATGAATTGATTGCATCAAAAATTCATGCGTATGCATACTCGCAAAACGATACAAAAACACCATGCTGAATATGCTGTGGAATGTACCCACAGAGCCTGCAAATACAGCTTTTAGTATCTGCTTATCCGTATATTCTTCTCTAAAAAGAACATGCTTTTCATAGCGTTCTTTCCGACTCAGTCTTTCCATTAACATATCCTCAAAAAATGCATACAAAATAATGCCTCTTCAGCCATTCGGAGAGATTATATTGAAATTTTATTAACGAATTGTTGCTTTTTTTGCGAAAACAGGCTTTTTTTGCGCTTTAATAATTTTTGCGTAAAAAAATAAACCGACAAAAGAAAAAAACACACTTTTGTCGGTTTGACTTCCTTGTATTTGTGCCCCCATGAATAGTAAATAATAAAACAGAGGCACTAATTATTTGCACCATTATATGGGTTGTATCATCAAAAACGATTATATCATCTTTACAAAAATATCATCGATGTACATCGGTGCATTTCCGTCTGTTTCCACATAAACTTCTGCGGTCGTTAAATCCGCGGGAATGTCAATAACTCCTTCTATCAGATTCCACCCGTCTTTAACCGAAACTGCTGCCACCTCTTTTGAAGGAGAACCTTCAAGTCCTATCTTCGCAACTTTATCCAAAGTCTTGATGTACAGCGAAACAGAAACTTTTTTGCCAATATATGGTGAAATGTTGAATTTTACCGTAGCATCCTTTTCCTGTCTTACAACACTTAAAGAATGGGACCTTCCGTCCACGGATTCCTTATCGGTTACGCTTAAGAAAGGAAGGTGTCCTGCACCTCGAATTGATGCAATATTCGTCTCTTCTTCGAAGCTTTCGACGATTCCCCTTAATTTGATTGAAACCTCATCAATATAAAGCGGGCTCATCGTCTCTCTGCTTTCTTCAATTGTTCCAAAATAAAGAACAATAGAGTGAAGATTGGACGGAATGGAAACTACAGACTTAATCTCGGTCCAGTTACCGCCCGGGCAGTTAATCGATGCTAAAGTCTTTTCTCCATTATCTGTTTTGATAAATACTTCTTTTGCCGGGCTCTTAACCCACGCGCTGACTTCAATTGTCTGGCCGATAAAGTCTGAAATGTCGAACATCACGCCACACCAGTCTCCGGCTCTGAAAGGACTGAAAACAGAGTTCTTACCGGAATGTGCTTCCTTGTCCGAAAGTTCCATACGACAGAACCCTAGCGGTTTAAAGCCAAGCTTTTCAAGATCGGGCTTTTCTCCGTTTGCAGCATCTTCAAAATCAAAAAATCTGTCCTCAAGATTAAGTTCTATCTTTTCAGGTTCACCAAGTTCTCCGCCCTTAACGGCATATACCATGGCATCAAAGGCTTTCTTGGATTGTAATTCGGCATTAAAAGGAAGGGGATCGGCTCCTCTTATCCAGGAGTTATCATCCGTAAGCCCCCAAAGAGTAACCGACTCAAGCTTTATGCCGTCCTCTTTTGCTTTAATAAGAAGTTCAAAGTACTTTTTATAAAATACAGCCTGATAATATTCCCTGTTCTTATTCATGCAGGTACACTTGACATCCAGCTCGGTAATATGAACCGGAAGGCCAAAAGAACCATACTCATAAAGTGCTTCTTTGTACTGTTCAAGGTCTATGTTATCACTTATATGACTCTGCATTCCGATACCTGTAATGAGTTTTTCGCTCATAATACTGCCGTGGCCGTTAGCCTCAGCAGTAAACATATCGATAATTGCCTTCTTTCTGTCCGGTGCAAATTCACCGTAATCATTATAAAAAAGAAGGGGGCGGAGTTCTTTAAGCCCTCCCTCGTCGGAAGGATCGACATTATACAGTGAAGCATATTTGGGAATCACTTCGTCAAGAGCTTCATTGGCATACTTAAATGCATAATAAATAAAGTCTTCACCTATCACCTGAAGCCAGTAGCTGTTTCTTAAACCTGTTTCTCTTTTATCCATAGGCTCTATGGCCTCATTGACCACGTCCCAGGCATAAATCGTACGTCCAAATCCTTCTTTGTACATATAATCCATAACTTCATAGATATATGTTTTTAACCTGGCCAGCATGGTATCCCTGTCTACAAAGCATACCGGATCCAGCTTCTCAAACCTCTTAAGAATCGGATTCTCCTTAAGTTTTTCGGGGTCTGTCGGAATTCTGATTGGCTTGTAGCCTTTACAAAAAGCTTCATCGGGACACTGGGAATGCCATACAAGCACATGCCCTCTTACAGGCATATTATTGGCCTTCGCCCAGTCAAGCATTTCCCGGCCGATTTTGTTAATTTCCAGCGGAAGGTAATCTTCTTTTGCTCTCTCAGAAGCAAAGCCCATGTTATACATGGGCTTAAGTTCATTGGCAAAAGTCATACTGGAAAACTGTTCCGTAATAAGTTTTTCTTTATCCGGATTGCCGATTTCGTTATTCGCAAACTTCTCGGTTTTTCTTTCCACCGCTGTACCTATTTTAAAATATTCTTTATAAATGTCCTTAAGACTAAATTCCTCTCTGGTAGGCATAAAATAATCCCCTTTTTGCATATATACCCAATATTTTACCAGTCACTGCCCCAGTCGGAGCCGCCTGAATCCCAGTCGGAACCTGAGTCCCAGCTGTAATCCGAATCGTTTGAATAGCTCTCTGAAGCCTGTATATCATCCCAGGCTGTGGAGTCCTTAAAATCGTAAGAAGTATATTCATATGCAGAATCTTCTACATTGTAATCTTCCTTGTTGTCAACAAACCAGGGACTGTCAACGTAGATATAATCGCCGTAGTTACTGTCATAGGCATACCAGTCACTTCCGTAATTGTAATAAACTCCGGAGCCATCTGAATAATAACCGTCATTCTTATGCTGAAGATTATCAAAACAGGATACCATGAGGCCGGTCATAGCAAACACAGCCCATACAATAACCCATAAATTGCTCTTTTTCTTAGGAGCAGGCCGCGAACTGTTTCTTGCAATATTATTGCTCTTTTGATTAAGTATTTCTGCCTTTAACTTAAGATACAGTTCGTTAACTGCATATGCTTCATCACGTCCTCTGTATCTGACCGCTCTTGAACCATCGTCCTTGTTCTTATAAACAATAAACTCGCCTTCCTGCTCATAAATACCGAAAGCTCTGGGTTCATTGATATTTTTACCTATAAAAAATCTGGTAACATTTTCAGGCGGAAGATTCATTGCCCGGTACCAGTTCTGCAGTTCAGCTATGGTTTTTGGTGTCCCATTGACACTTCTTTGCATATTTTCGTTGGTACCGCCGCAATTGGGACACTTATCTGCCGTTGCCGGTATCATCGAACCGCAATATTCGCATTTTACTTCCATTCCAGTCCTCCCCTAAATGAAACGGCAGTCCTAAAACTGCCGATTTCGATTATCAGATATATTGCCTTATCAATTTCTGAAAATATTAATTTCAAGACCGTCAAGATAAGGTGAAAGCATGATATTTACCTGCTGATAATCAGCAGAAATGTATTCATCGGTAGTGAGCGCAACACTGACAACCGCATTGTTATTGTCTTTATGAAGAGTTATTGAAAGAGGGTGCTTAAGAAGGGTAGACATACCTCTGAATGTAAGTGCTGTAGCTTCGGGAATTGTAAGGTATTCTTCTTTGGATGCGGCTTCAATTTTCTTTCCGTCTACCAAAACTTCATATCCTTCATAATGGTCTGCCAATACATAAGCAGCTTTACGCATATGCTCCCATTTAGTAGGGTATGTTGTAGCCCACTGGGAATCAACCCATCCGCCCTGCTTCTTTAAACCCATTAATACCATAGTAATATCCTCCGTAATAATCAGATATCAGGCAAAAGAAAAACGCCCGAATTCTTTTATATTCTAACATATTTATCGCTTGCAGTCATTATTTTCTTCGGCCCAGTTCCCAAAAGGCTATCGATGCCGCCCCTGCCACATTAAGCGAATCCACGCCGTGCTCCATGGGAATCATCACCGTATAATCAGACCGACTGATAGTATCATCTTTTAGTCCGTTGCCCTCATTGCCCATCAAAACCGCCAGTTTGGCTTCTTCTTTTAAGCATTTATCTTCAAGAGACAGTGAATCATCTTTAAGTGCCATTGCCACGGTTTTAAATCCTGCCTGCTTTATTTTTCCAATGTAGTCTTTTTCGATATATGCCCACGGAATCGAAAATACAGTGCCCATGCTGACTCGTAACGCTCTCCTGTACAGGGGATCCGCCGAGTCTTTTGTAATCAAAACCGCATCCATTCCAAGTGCTGCGGCACATCTGAATATTGCGCCCACATTGGTTGGGTTCTCCACATCTTCAAGCACTGCGATTCTTTTGCATTCTTTTATCGCTTCAAAGCTGTCGAAATTCCTTTTTCTTTCCATCAGTGCCATCATGCCGCCTGTCATATTAAAGCCTTTTATCTTTTTGAATTCGGCATCGGAAAGAACATAAATTGGGAATTGTTCTTTGCCCCTGGACCAAATCTTTTCTATAAGATCTTTGCCCTCCTGATGGATAAGCTCTTCATTGACAAGTATCGATTCTGCTTTATAACCCGCATCCAGTGCCCGTTCTATAACCTTTGGGCTTTCAGCAATAAAAACTCCGGGATTTGGTTCATTTATTCTAAACAGCGCATTTTCACTTGTGACAAAATATAATGCTATGCGGGTATCCCCGGCATTGTCCAAATAAGTAAAGCTCATAGTATTTATTCTCCAACAAAAAGGCAGAAGAACCCGACTTTTAAAGCCATGTGCGGCTTATCCGCACGGTACGCAAGCCATTCCTTCTGCCCTCTCATATGCAACATAAATGTCATTATTATTTAACATTCTTCATATCTTCGAGTTTTTCTTCTAACTCTTTTGCTGCCTTTTTGGCATTTGCAATATCCTTCATCTGTTTTTCAAATTCGGGATTAAAGCCTCCGTTTGCATACATTTCATAATATTTTCTTCCAAGGGTCGCATAAGAACGGTTAATAACATTCTCACAGGTATTGATTTCAGCCTTGAGCTGAATATAATCCTTGGCTGTTTTTCCTTTGCTCATGGCCTTTCCTGACCAGTCGAATAACTTTTCTTTTACATTATTAATATCAATCATTTTGTTCCTCCTAAGCTTTCCCTTTTTTAGTTTCTTTCTGCATCAAGAAATTTTCTTAGCTTGCTTTTTGCACGAGTCAGTGCATTGTCCGTTGCCTTTTCTTCTTTTCCAAGAACTTTTGCAATTGCTGAATAATTCATTCCTGTAATATAAAGTTCCAAAGCCTGTCTTTCAAAATCCGACAACTCGTTTTCAATATAGTTTTCTATTTTCTCGACGTTTTCCTTGTCTATAAGCATAGCCTCCGGATTGGAAACATTTGCCCTGGCCATGGAAGTTCTTATTTCTCCGCCGTTTTCCGAATCATTTTCTGAGGAAATAGAAACATATGTATTTAACGGCATGTGTTTTTTTCGGCCCGAAGCCTTAACTGCCGTATATATCTGCCTTGACACACACAAATCCGCAAAAGTATAAAAACTGGCATCTCTTCCGGCATCATAGTCCCTGATGGCTTTAACCAGACCAATCATGCCCTCCTGAATTAAATCATCCGGTTCGGCACCAAGAATAAACATTGAATGAGCCTTCACTTTTACCAAATTTTTGTATTTATCCAAAAGAAAGCTTTCCACTTCGCTTTCTCCGTCTCGAAGCCTTTCAACAAGTACCTCGTCTTTTACATCAGAATACTTTTTTGTGTCCATCACCTTTCCCCCTGTCTCGCAATCGCTTCAAATGAAGGCTTACTGAAAACGCTGCCTTACAATTTCGTAAGCCAGTACTCCTGCTGCCACCGAAGCATTAAGTGAATCGATATCTCCCTTCATGGGAATTGATGCCACAAAATCGCATTTTTCTTTTACAAGGCGACCCACACCTTCCCCTTCGTTGCCAATAACAAGACCAATCGGTCCCTTTAAATTACAGCGATACATCACATCACCATCCATGTCCGCACATACAAACCAAAGTCCGCGCTTTTTTAAATCCTCTATTGTCTGTGAAAGATTGGTTACTTTAACGACCGGTGTATAATTGAGTGCTCCTGCGGAAGTTCTTGCAACCGTAGCCGTAAGGCCAACCGCACGGTTTTTGGGAATAATGACTCCATGTGCCCCGGCCAGGTTGGCAGTTCTTATGATTGCGCCCAAATTATGCGGATCTTCGATATTGTCCAAAAGAAAAATAAACGGATCCTCACCCTTTTCTTCTGCCTTCTTAAAGATATCTTCAAGTTCTGAATATTCATAGGCTGCCATAACAGCTATAACACCCTGATGCTTTCCGGTTTCCGACATCTGATCAAGGCGTTCTTTAGCTACATATTTTATAACCGTATCCTGTTTTCTTGCTTCGCGCTTGATTGTTGAGATAGGGCCATCCTGGCATCCGTCCAAAATAAACAAACGATCAATCGTTTTGCCGCTTCTGAATGCTTCAATTACGGCATTTCTTCCTTCTATTTGAAATTCGTTAACCTGCTGCATAAATATATAACCTCTCTTTTATAAACCGAGTTTTTCAAATCCTGTATTAATAAGTTCTATCAGCCTGTCATTGTTCCCTTTTAAATAAAGGTAACCGATAACCGCTTCAAGTCCTGTTGCCTTTCTGTAATCGGCAAGACTTGAATTTTTAGCCGATGTTTGAGATTTTGCATTTTTACCGCGTCTGTACTGACTTGCCTCAGCCTCATCAAAAACATCCATCAAGACTTCAGCCATTCTCGCCTGCGTGGTTGCATTAACAATTTTGGTATTGTCTCTGTGAACCTGGTTAATGGGACGATTGCCTCCCGACATGACTATGGTCCTGGAAACCACCTCATATACCGCATCACCGATGTACGCCAGCATTAAAGGCGTTATCTCTTCAGGCTTTTTATTATCAAGTTCAAACTTTTCATTTACAATATCAAGAATATTCAAGTTGACTCCTACTCGATTAGTTAACCTTTGTCATAACAAATATAGCGAAGGCCGATAATGACCCTCGCTATATTTTACTTTATTCTATTATGTTTATCAATGAAAGAATATGGGCATCTTACCCCCAAAATGTATGTTATTTTTCCTGAGCCTTTTTGTCATCAAGCTGCTTTAAGATGTCTTCATAGGTTTCCTCGTCAAGCTTATAGAACTTTCTGTAGAGAACCACTGAAGTAACCATAAGGGCACAGGGGATGACAGTCATTGCTATAAGAAGACCGTTCTTCTGACCTGCTGAAACAGAATCTGTAACAGTCTTAATAAGCGCACCCTTTGCTTCTGCAGTAATGACTCCCTGATTAGCCTGAGCTTCATAATCGGAAATCTGGTTTGTATATGAAATAACCTTAGAAAGAATAAATGTAAGATTGACAATTATTACTGTGATTGAACTTGCCATCTTGGTAAGGAAAGGTCTCATTGAAGTGATAATTGCTTCATCACGGGTTCCCTTCTTAAGCTCGTTGTATTCAACGGTATTGATGATGGAAATCATCATAATAAGATATAAACCGTACTGGCCAAGGTTAGAGAACATAAAGCCCACTGTTATAACCCAGAATTTAATCATTGTTGCAGGCATGAAAATACCGGCAAGAAGCTGAACAGCGTAACCGCCTACAGCTACACATGTAATGAATTTAGCCAGCGCCATTCTGTGGTATTTCTTTGAAAGAGAAGGGTAAATAATCATTAATACCGCTGTTGCAAGCATACCTACGGTTGAGAAAGTAGAATAAAGTCCACCTTCATAACCGAATTCAAAGTAGATATAGTTAGCACCTGCTCCGCCAAGAACTATACCGTTTCCGACTTCCTGAATAAGGAAAATGAGTGAAATCCACAACAGCTGATCATTTCCTCCGATTGTGGAGATGATTTTCTTAAAACTTACTTTGGGAGCAGGAGTGTCCATATCCGAACGATTTTCTTTTGCGCCGATAACAGGGAATAGAATAAAGAGAATGCTGATAACGGCTGCAATTAATGCGATATATCCATATGCCGTCTGGGCGTTTCCGCCAAGAGCCATGTCACCGGTAGTCAAAAGAGGAATCAGAATTGAAGCGAGAGTTCCGCCAACACCTGCGCAAAACGAAGCCATTGAAGTAAGTCTGTTTCTTGTATCACCGTTCTTTGAAAGAGCGGGAACCATTCCCCAATAGGAAATATCATGCATTGTATAGGTAATTGAATATGCAAAATATATTATTCCAAAGAAAATAACAAAGTTCCAGCCGTCAAGTTTTACATTAAATGCAAGATATATAACAACACTGGTAGAAATAACACCGGCCAAAAGCCAGGGCTTAAATTTTCCGAATTTGCCTCTTGTACGTTCAATGATATTACCCATAACCGGGTCATTTAATGCATCAAATATACGTGCTGCCACCATTATGCCGGTAATTACGGCAAGCTGACCTGCTGTAAGTCTTTTGGTAAAAAGAATGAACAGCAAAATATAATTAGTGAACAGGTTGTAGACAAAATCTCGGCCTACGGTTCCTAAAGGATAGCAAAACAAATTGCGTTTTTCTTGTTTTTCTTTCATAATGTTCCTCCAATATTTATATAGATTCAAAAAAATACATTCTGGAATAAAAATCCTGATAAAGTCTGGTTTCACCGTTGTAGCCGGTTCCACCGAAAGCCTGTGTCAGCTTAATTCCCGAGTTATTCAATAATTCTCCCGAAACCCTGTAATCTTCTTTTTCACCGTCCATCTTTATAAACCTGGCCAGCGTATTATGAAGAAAAGAATCTTTTTTTACATGAATCGGTGCCACCTGATTTACCAGATCGCCAAAAAGCTTCAGATTGTATTTCATGGGTATGTTATACACATGATATGTATATTCCGGGTTAAGTCCTGTAGTCTGCAATTTAAGATAAAAATCATTTGGTTTACATAATTTATTCCAGGACATAGCCACAGCCTTCTTCTGGTCCGAAGACACCACCATCCATTTATCTTCGTCGAGTCTGTAAAAGTCTCCGCCAAAGAAAACATCCCGCCATTTTTTATATATTTCTATCTGCTGCTTAATTGCCTCAAATTCATCTTTGCTGCACTCAGTGAGATTTATTTCATAACCTAACACACCGAATGCCGCAACATTAAATCTGGTTTCCATAGGCGTATTTCTGAGTGTCTGGTGATTCGGGCATCCCGAAACATGAGCCGTAACGGTGGAAAGCGGATATCCGTAGCTTAGGCCTTCCTGAATTCCCGTTCTTTCTATCGCATCGGTGTCATCGCTTCCCCATATCTGAGGGAAGTAACTCAAAATGCCAAGATCGGTTCTGTTTCCTCCGGAGGCGCAACCTTCAAAAAGAATATGAGGAAACTCCCTTGTTAAGGTGCCCATAATATCGTAAAGGCCCATATAATAGCGGTGAAGGGTCTCCCCCTGTCTGTCCTTATCCAAAACTTTTGAAAATACATCCGAGAACATTCTGTTCATGTCCCACTTAACGTAGTTAAGGCCTTCAGTCTTAAACACATCTCTCATGGAAGCTTTAACGTATTCCACTACCTCCGGATTGGTCAGATCAAGAAACATCTGATTTCTCCCAAGGGAATTGTCTCTTCCGGGAATTGTCATTGCATATTCCGGGTGTGCCCTGAACAAATCACTGTCTTCGTTTATCATCTCAGGTTCAACCCATATACCAAAGTCAAGACCTAAATCATGTATTTTCTTTGAAAGTCTCGAAAGGCCGCCGGGCAGCTTCTTTTTATCAACAACCCAGTCACCGAGTGATGATTTATCACTGTTTCTTCCTTTAAACCAGCCGTCATCCATAACAAACAGTTCAATACCGGCTTCTTGGGCCTTTTTTGCCAGATTCAAAAGACGGTGTTCAGATATATTAAAATATGCCGCTTCCCAGGAGTTTAAAAGAATGGGTCTAGGTTTATTTTTAAACTCTCCTCTTACGATATGTTGCCTGACAAAGTAGTGCATATTCTTTGATATTGCACGATATCCCATAGGGGAGTAAGTCATCACAGCCTCGGGAGTTTCAAATTCTCCGCCGTTTTCCAGTTTCCACTCAAACCCTTCCGGGTTAATTCCGCTTACAAACCTCGTTTTGCCAAATCCGCTTACTTCAAAAGCCTCATAATGATTGCCCGAATAAATCAGATTAAATCCGTAGCTTTCCCCGAAGGTCTCGCTGCTCTTTGCCTCGCTTAACATTACAAAGGGATTGCTTCTGTTAGACGATACTCCGGCTCTTGAAGATACCGTAAAGGTTCCATGATTCAAAACGGTTTCAAATCGTTCCATTTCTCTGGTCCAGTTTCCGCCAAAAGAAGTGACCTTTAATCCCATGGAATCCAGGTCAAGCTGCGTACTCATTATTTTCTCAATAAAAATGTCTTCGTCGCCTTTATTGACCAGAACCGCTCTCCTTGATATTACGTCCGCTTTCTCAAATACGGTGTAATAAAGAATCAGTTCGACAGGATTTACTCTCTCTTCAAGAACAAGCTTTAATGTCTTCGCTCCTGTTTCGCTGTAAGCTGACGGCATAGTCTTAACTGCAACAGGACCGTCCGTTATTTCGTGATTTTTATAAATAAAATCACTTGTGCGGCTTCCGTCAGGGTACTTAATTATTACAAAGGGTTCTCTGATATCGCCTTTTCCCACCGAAGACATCTCTAAAAGCATATCTTCAAGAACCGCCTCATTATCTTTTACATAATTGGTTGTTGTACCTTTGCCGTGACTGTACTTTTCTTTAAGCGCCCTAAAGAAATCTTCGTTATTCTCGCCCGGGTTCAGTCGCTTTCCGTAGTGTAGATGTTCCGGAAGCCCAAGCTCATTTATAAAGAACGCATAAGACGTATTGTCCGTGCTCAATATAAAATGTTTGTTTTCTTCGTAAATCATACATTTCCCCTATTTGTTCTTAAGTGCCATTGCCGTTTCAACTACTTTATAAGCCCCATCATAGAGACCGGCCTTTTTATTGGCTTTTATCGCCTCACACATATCTGTCAGTTCAATGCTGCTCTCCATAAAGAGCTTAACCATCTGAAGTGTATGCGCAATGTCGCGGCACTCAAGCGTTCCGTCTCCCATTTCAGCAGAATGAATCGCACCCCACATTTCATGCTTACCAACTCTCTTTATAAAAAGCTTCGGAACCGGATAAAATGCCAGTTCTGAAGGTTTTGTCACAAGCACATCGCAGGATCGCATTAATAAATTGGTGCAATATACCGCTTCAAAAATGTTCTTATGCCAGAATCCGTGAATGCCTGATATCAAAGTCGAAGGATCCAATGCTTCCTCGCAGAATTTTTCGGTGTCCTTCCAATTATCAAAATGTTCTGTGGAAACTTCCTTCATGGCAGGTATTTCTTTTATGAGATTATCCCAAACGTTTTTGTAATCACCTACATTAACATACAAAGCTGCTTTGTTTTCTTTGATGTAGGGCAAAAGAAACTCTATTATGGCAGCAAATATTTCTTTTTGCGCACCGGCGCCCCCGATTGTAAGTAAAAATCTTATAGGCTTTCCATCTTTTTTTCTTTGAATCCTTGCATCACAGTCCGCTTCAATGTTTGAAACAAGCTCATGATCTATATAATGTCCTGTATATAACAGGCTGTCTTCAGGCATTTCCCTGCAAACGGTCTTTTTATTCATACCGTTTAATATTCTGTAGCCCTGATAAGCATTTCTGCACTGAATTGTATGAACTGCGCCCTCCGCAAAATGAAGTGCCATAGGCCAGTTATCCGGAATAGCGTTTACAACATTTTTCATGCCGGCATGAATTGCTGCCTGAGCCGGCCATACATGAGTACCGACTACCGGAATGTCTTTGGGAATGTTGGCGTAAACCGGTGCCATTAATTCTGCATTCTTTTGATCCGCAGCATTATAGGAAAGTGCTCTGAAGCCTTCATAGTTAACAGGTTCCCATACAAGCTTATTGAATATTGGATTCTTTGATAATCTTGAACCAAGTGAATACAAATCATTCTGCGCGCCGATTACTTTTGTACAGGTGGTTTCTTTGTACGAATTCAAATCCATCCAGTATGGAACATATCCCATCGACTTCGCCGCTGAAGCTATAGCCATGGAAATTCGGTAATGGCCGAATCCCATTCTGATATTTCCGACTATAATTCCCTTTTCAGTGTCAAAAGAAAGTGTTTCCGCATTTCTTGAAGGATCATAATGAGCATTAGTTTCGGGAGAACCAACCAGAACATTGACTACGCCAAGCGAATCTCCGATGTAAGCATTCTTTTCCAGTCGAACCTCGTAACTGCTGCCGGAGTCGTCACCGTATTTTTTAATATATTTTTTCTTTGAGCGGCAAGCCTTCTTATATACCTTCAAAGGCATTTCATTGCCAAAAATCACCTTAGATTTTTCCATATTCTCCCTCTCATCCTTTATTTACTTTATCCATGGTCACAGTAAAATCCACATCTGCACTTTTTGTCTGGGCACATTTTACCGTAAGTTTTCCCTGTCCTTCTTTTCCGACGGTCTTTACATATACACCGCCCATTCCGCCTTTAAGACTTATTATCTTTTCACCTATAACCTCAATGTCCCCGGATGATTCCAATACAATCGGTTCATTCATAAAGAAAACCCTGTTTCCGAAATCGTCAACCGCTTTAATTCTTACAAGCGCTGCATCATAGGTTTTTCCTTCTTTAAGCTGCGTTTCACTCACATCAAGCTCAAGGTGTATTCCCGAAGACGGACATTTGATAACGGTTTTTACTACACTTCCGCCTTTTATTGCTTCAAAACGGTATTCGGTTGAAGTCTGTCCCCAGTCTCCAACATATTTGTTGTAGAGAGATACCGCATCCGAAAATCTCATTTTATAAAGAACAATAAGCCTTAATGCTTTAATCCAGACAGACTTCGGAAGATTTCCCATTCCGTAGAGTGCTGCGGCATTTAATATTTCCTTGCTGAGTTTTGCCTGTTTTTTGGTATATTTCTCGCCCTTTTCAATAGCATCACCTATATAATCATCAATTCTTATGGGGCCATGCTTTAGGTTCTTAAACTGTGAGTTTCCGGGATAATATTCTTTAATAAATCTGCCGTTCTTGTACATCTTTACCGAATCGGCATTGGAATAAATATATGTATCCCCACGATTACATCCGGGATGCTCTCCTATATCCATCGTAGAAGACAGTTCAAGCAATATATCCTTTCTTCCCTCAGCGGCGTATATATCTGCAGCTTCCTTGGGATTTCTGAACATATCCATTACACCGTGGTAGCAGATTCTGTCTCCGCTTCCGAAATCTTTGTGTGTATTGTAATCAAACATACACCATCCAAAGCTTCCGACTATATCTTCCTCGCCGACCACTGCATCAAGAACTCTTGCATGTCTCAGCGCATGTTCCCGTCTCTGTTCTTCATCATCATATGACTTTGTCGGATACATATGACCGTTATATTCACTTATCAGATAAGGCTTGTCAGCATTCTTTGTAACATTCTTTTTCTTTTCACAACCGGACGTTTTTCCGTCATGTAAAAAATCGTTATATGTATATACGTCCTCAAGAAGATTGCTGTTTTTATAGCATCTGACTCCACCGGTAGGCCTAGTCGGATCGAGTTTATGGGCCGCATCATTGGTTTTTTCGTAAAACTCATCGTCATCCACCGACTCGTTAATTCTTACGCCCCACATAATAACGGAAGGATGATTTCTGTATTGAAGTATCATCTCTTTTGTATTTGTAACGGCCAGTTTTTTCCACTCTGCATCGCCAATATGTTGCCATCCAGGTATTTCGGTAAATACAAGCAAACCTATCTCATCGCATTTATTAATAAACGACTGACTTTGAGGATAATGAGATGTTCTTACCGCATTGACACCAAGCTCTTTTTTTAGGATTACGGCGTCCAGCTCCTGCATGGAATCCGGCATGGCATAACCAACGTAAGGGAAACTTTGATGTCTGTTGAGTCCTCTGATTTTAATTTTTTGACCGTTCAAAAAGAAACCATCCGGCTTAAATTCTATTTTCCTGAATCCAAAAGAAACTGTTTTTTCATCGATTAAGGCACCGCTTAACGGGTCCATAACAGATGTCTTTATCTTGTACAAATTCGGATACTCTATATCCCATAAATGAACTTTTAATTCTTGGGTTTCAAATGTGACCCGGCTGTCTACGACCGGTTCACGATTCTCACGGGCGTCATGGGTGCTTGCAGCCATTTCCCGATTCTCACGGGCGTCATGGTTGTCGGACACTAATTCCGAGTGAATAAGCATTTCTGTATCCGTTTCCGGATCAATCAAAAACTGTTTAAGCAAAAGTTTCTTGTTTTCGGGGTTTATGATTGAAACTTCGGATACCAACTTGCGAACATTTTCCGTACTACAATAATGAAATGTATCTCTTATGTAAACCATATTGCTGATTTCGAGATATACATCCCTGTAAATTCCGCCATAAGTCATATAGTCAATAACATAACCAAACGGCGGCTGATTTAATGTCTCTTTGGAGTCAAGCCTTACTGTAATAATATTTTCTTTTTCCCAATTAATTTCTTCTGTTATGTCAACTTCAAATGCTGTATATCCACATTTGTGAGTAATCATTTCTTTTTCATTAAAAAATACCGTAGCCTCATGCGCTGCCCCTTCAAACACAAGGCGAATCGATTTGCCTGTAAGTTCCTGCGGAATAATCAGTTTCCTTCTGTAAGCGCTTACCATTTGGTAGTCACTTTCATCAAAATAATTAAAGGGTGTTTCTTTAACGGTATGAGGAATTCTGACTGTTTCCATCTTAGAATCGTCAAAAGACTTCTTTATCATTTCCTCGTTGAATTGCTCAGCAAATTTCCAGTTGTCGTTTATATATACTCTTGAAGACATTTCTACCTCTTTTTTACTTCGAAATAATACCTTCCATCAGAATATTCACCACTTCATTGGTTGCATCTTTATAGGACAGTTTGTTCCTTACCAGAATATCTCTTTGGAAAAACTGCTCAAGCGAAGCTTCAAGCATCATTTTCACAATGGATATGTTCACTTTTCGAATTACGCCTTCTTCCATACCTTTCTCAATAAGAGCAATTGTATTTTCCCAACCGGTTTCCAGTCTTTCCTCAACCTGCTTGTAGCTTGAGTTATATTTCTCCCTTAGTGAGTAAAGCTGCGTAAAATCAATTTCCTGATACCCTTCGGGCAGAACACAAAGAATCTTTTTTATTTTTTCCACAGTAGATAAACTGTCATCACTAAGAACTGCTGACTCAGCATCCTTAATCTGATCAAATATATAATCGACCATCTGTAAAAACAATGTTTCTTTATCCTCAAAATAGACATACATGGTCTTCTTGCTTATATGACAGGCTTTTGCAATATCATCCATTGTAAACTTAAGTCCCTTTTCGTTGAAAACAGCGATTGTAGCTTCCATGATGTCGGTTTTTACTTCTGTAAAACTCTTCTGTAATTTAGGCATTTTGATTTTCCATTCTTTATTTCTCAATTCTTTTAAGAAACTGCGAAACTGTTTTTAGTTTCTTGGTTTCCTTTAATGTAACACCTTATCTTTCCGTTTTCAAGATTATTGGCCATCTTTTCCTACAAAAAAAGCACCAAAAATAACTACGTATTTTTGGTGTTTTTGCCAGATGCTATGCATCACCCGCGCTTCCCGCTTACCTTTTACCTACTGACCCCGGCCCCAAAAGCCCGCCGCTCAGCGAAGCCCATCACGCAAAAACAGCCATGAGCATATGCTCATGGCTGTAATCCTATTTTTATTCCACAATCTTCAAAATAAGCTCCCAGGTTCTTTCAGCCGATGACAAACTTAATTTTTCTTTTGTCGTATGAATATCAAAAATATCCGGCCCAAATGAAACACAGTCAAGATCGGGTATCTTTTCAGATAGAATACCGCATTCAAGGCCTGCATGAAGCGCATTTACGAGAGGTTCCTTACCATACATTTCTCTGTAAACGGAAATCATCTTCTCACGAAGCGGTGAGTTCTCGCGGTATGCCCATCCGGGATAGTCTCCACGAATACCCATAGTGACGGGACGAATCTCTGAAAGTTCCCTGAGTGTCTTTATTAGTTCATATTTCTTATCATTTATATTACTTCTTACTGAAAGACTTAAGTTTACCTTACCGGCATTCATATGGATAATTCCATGGTTAAGAGAAGTCTCAACTAGGCCTTCGACGTCCTTACTCATAGCCATTACACCGTTAGGCAAAGATGTTAGGAAATGCAAAAAATCTCCGGCCTGATAAAAATCTCCGGCAAAATCTACTTCTTTAAACGTAATAGCCGCAGTCTTTTCTGTTCCCAGGAACGCATCCATTGATTCGTACTTAAGCATATCAAAAAGTTCCGGTTCAAGTGGTTTACACAAAATTACCGCTTTACATGCATTACAGATTGCATTATCGGCAACACCACCATCGAAGCTTCCAAGTCCCTGCATAAATCCACTGTCGGAAAGTTTCTTTAGAAGCTTACACATTATACGAATGGCATTGGCACGGTTTTTATCTATTTCAGTTCCCGAATGACCGCCAATAAAGCCGGACATATCAATTTCATAAATCTTTTCGGATTCCTTTTTTTCAACAACAGGCTCTACAGTGCAGTCATATTCAAAGTCAACCCTTGCACCTCCTGCACAGCTTACCAAAAAAATGCCTTCCTCTTCGGAATCCACATTCAACATGGTATGGCCCTTAAGCATTGATAAATCAATTGCTGAAGCCCCGTCCATTCCGACTTCCTCGTCAACGGTTATAACCGCCTCAATCCTGGGCAAACTCAAATCAGACGCCAATAACGCAAGCGCATAAGCAACCGCAATACCGTCGTCACCACCAAGACTTGTTCCCTCAGCAAAAATAAAGTCGCCTTCTTCTTTAATGCGAAGGCCATCTTTTAACATATCAATATCACAGTCGTCGTCTTTTACAGCCACCATGTCCATATGGCCCTGAATAATAATAGGCTCATCACCTTCTCTACCCTGCGAGGCTTCTTTGATAATCACGACATTGTTAATTTCATCCTGATAATATTCAAGTTCATGGCCTTTTGCAAAAGAAACAAGATAATCACTTATTGCCTTTGTATTACCCGAACCATGGGGAATTTTACATAATTCTTTGAAATAATCTAAATAAGTCATAAATCACCAGCAATAAAAATCCCGCAAGTTATTTGTAACCTGCGGGATGATATTTATAATTACAAAACGAATTAAGCGTTCTTCTTTGCGATTTCAGCTAATGCTGCAAAACCTTCAGCATCATTTACTGCCATCTCAGCAAGCATCTTTCTGTTCATTTCGATTCCGGCATTCTTTAATCCAAACATAAATTTGGAGTATGAAACACCGTTAAGTCTTGCTGCAGCATTGATACGAGCAATCCATAACTGTCTGAACTGACGCTTCTTTTCCTTACGTCCTGCGTAGGAAGAAGTAAGTGCTCTCATAACAGACTGCTTAGCGATTCTGTACTGCTTAGAACGAGCTCCTCTGTAACCTTTAGCGAGCTTTAATACTCTATTATGCTTTTTCTTGGCATTCATGCCACCTTTAATTCTTGCCATTTCTTATATCCTCCATTCGACTTACATGTAAGGTAAAATCTTCTTCATGTTCTTGATGTTTGTCTTGTCTGTCATAGCGGGCTTTCTTAATGCACGCTTTCTCTTGGTAGTCTTCTTGGTTAAGATATGGCGTTTATAAGCCTTAGATCTCTTTAACTTACCGGTTCCTGTAGCTTTAAAGCGCTTTGCAGCAGCTCTGCTTGTTTTCATTTTAGGCATTGTTGTTTCCTCCTGAATTCTAAAAATCTATCATTTTATCCGGGCTTAGTTCTTCTTACCGGTTAAAAACATTGTCATGCTACGGCCCTCAACCTTGGGAGCCTTTTCAATAACAGCTACATCTGTAAGACCTTCCGCAAAGTCATCAAGGATGTGCTTTGTTGTCTGCATATGTGCCATTTCACGGCCTCTGAAACGAAGAGTAACCTTTACTCGGTCTCCGGCAGTAAGGAACTTCTTTGCAGCACTGATTTTGGTATTCAAATCATTTGTATCAATATTGGGTGAAAGACGAATTTCTTTAACTTCAACAACGTGCTGTTTCTTCTTCGCTTCCTTTTCACGCTTCATCTGGTCATATTTAAACTTACCATAATCTACAATACGGCAAACAGGGGGCTGAGCAGTAGGTGCAATCTTTACAAGATCAAGACCTGCCTCATCAGCTAAGGCCTGTGCTTCCTTCGAAGACATAATTCCAAGCTGTTCGTTGTTTTCTCCGATGACTCTTACTTCCTTGTCTCGGATCTGTTCATTAATCATTAATTCGCTAATGGTTGTACCCTCCTATAAATAAGAACTTCTCTCAGAAATTCTCGCGTCGAGCATTTTGCTCATATACATAAAAACGGACAAGCTAAAACAAGCTTGTCCATTCAACTTCCATCATTACCCATTTGGGGTATTAAGAAAAATGTGAACGCCCGTCGACCCAATTGCCACGGGGTGAGAGATAAACTCTGCTTGCTTTAGTGCACACATGTGCTAATAAAAGATAACACAACAAATATGTGTTGTCAACAAAATTTAATCATCTTTTTCTGCCGACTAAAAAAGTTACATTCAAAAAATAAATTAAGCGTTCTTGCCACAACACTTCTTATATTTCTTACCGCTTCCGCAAGGACAGGGATCGTTGGGATATACCTTGGTTTCTTTACGGATAGTCTGAGAATCCTTCTGTTCCTTGTAAAGAGCCTTCTGCTCTTCTTCTGTAAAGATTTTATTCCAGCCATCAAGAGTATAAAGCCATTCAGCCTTTGCAGCAACCATGTTCTTGTAAAGCAAAGCCTTATCAAAGCCAAGGTTAACTACTGTATCCGCTTCCATTGTTTCGATGGGGTTGGGATTAATAAGTGAATCGTTAATACCATCAAGGAAACCTGCCATGATTACCTGTGAAACCTTGTACTTCTTAGCAAGTTCTGCTACTGTACCGGTTACAACATCATCGGGGTTCTTTAAAAGCTTTTCATAAATAGCTTTTTCTTTTGTAAAATAATCATCCCAAATAGCCTGAAGAACTCGGGAATCTTCCTGTTCGTTATACGCGGTATTGCGCCATTTTTCAAGTAATGTCATATTTCCTCCAAAGTTTCGGGCAGGAATTCCTGCTTTTTCTCTGCATTTCCTTGCGTAGTTTATCACAAGAAAAGCCTATTTTCAACATTTTCTTATTATTAGTAATTTTTTACCCGGCTTAAAATCACTTTCCGGGTCCTAAGAACTTTCGCTGCTACAAAAGCTTTGCCAGTTCCGCTTCTGCCTGTTCTTTGTTTTTAAATACCACTCCGCTCATACCGGATGCTCTTGCAGCTTCAATGTTTTTCTCAAGATCGTCAAAGAAAACACACTCTTGCGGAATCAAATCAAAGGTATCAAATAGTAGTCTGTATATATTCGGATCAGGCTTTATCAGCTTGTAGTAACAGCTTAATATGCTTCCGTCCATCATAGAAAGAAAATCCATGGAATCGGCACATTCGCGAATAGCCTTATAGGACATGTTTGAGAGAGCATACACTTTATAGCCTCTCTTCTTTAAATCATCTATCCATTCTTTTGCATAACCAAACTGAACAAGAAGGCCATTGTAGTCCTTATACATAGTTCTTAGCTTCGGTTCCAACTCGGGATCATTCTCAATAAACAAATCAAGAATTTCTTCATCAGAGAGAACGCCTCGGTCCATTTCGGCCCAATCAGGATTTCCTACCGTTGCCTTAACCAGCCTGTCAAATTCTTCCGGATTGTCCGAAAATCGTTTAAGGAACCTTTCCCAGCCAAACTCTACCAAGACATTTCCTATATCAAAAATAATATTTTTTATCATATTTTCTCTTTATTCACTCTTGCCCCATTAAAAACTTGGACATAGGAACGGACTTATACATTAATCTCGGCTTTAGCTCCAAGAAGTTCCTTATTGGCATCAAGCACAGGCTTAACCACATCTTTAATAAATCTTTCGGTCTGAAGTGTAGCGCGGCCGGTATACTTTGAAGGATCCATAGTTTCAAGAAGTTCTTCATAAGTAAGATTAAAGGAATCATCTTCTGCAATAAGTTCAAGCAGATTGTTGTCTCCGCCTTCAACTTTAACATTCTTTCCTGCTTCCATTGAAAGGGTTCTGATTTTTTCATGAAGTTCCTGGCGGTCACCGCCTGCCTTAACAGCATCCATCATAATATTTTCTGTAGCCATGAAAGGAAGCTCACTCATAAGGCGCTTGTTAATAACCTTAGGATATACAACAAGACCGTCAACTACATTTAAGCAAAGATCAAGAATTCCATCGATGGCAAGGAAACCTTCCGGAATAGAGATTCTCTTATTTGCAGAATCATCAAGAGTTCTTTCAAACCACTGTGTAGCACTGGTAATTGCCGGATTTAATGCATCAATCATCACATATCTTGATAATGAAGCTATTCTTTCGCTTCTCATGGGATTACGCTTATAAGCCATTGCAGAAGAACCTATCTGGCTCTTTTCAAAGGGTTCTTCTACTTCTTTTAAATGCTGGAGAAGACGAATATCATTGGACATCTTATGCGCACTTGCTGCAATGCCTGCCAAAATATTCATAACGCGGGTATCGACCTTTCTTGAATAGGTCTGACCGGATACGGGATAACATGCACTAAAGCCCATTTTCTTTGCAATCATGGGATCAATCTGATCGATTTTTTCAGTATCGCCTTCAAAAAGTTCAAGGAAGGAGGCCTGAGTACCGGTGGTTCCCTTAGATCCCAAAAGCTTTAATGTGGAAAGAACATACTCAAGGTCTTCAAGATCCATTAAAAATTCCTGAGTCCAAAGTGTTGCTCTCTTACCTACGGTAGTAGGCTGTGCCGGCTGAAAATGTGTAAATGCCAAAGTAGGAATGGCTTTATTCGCATCCGCAAACTCAGAAAGCTTTGCAATTACATTTACCAGTTTCTTTTTAACAAGCTTAAGAGCTTCGTTCATTGTAATAATATCTGTATTATCACCAACATAACAGCTTGTCGCACCAAGATGGATAATTCCCTTTGCCTTGGGGCAAAGAACGCCATATGCATATACATGGCTCATTACGTCATGGCGAACTTCCTTTTCTCTTGCCTTTGCAACATCATAATTGATATCGTCGGCATGAGCCTTAAGTTCTTCGATCTGTTCATCGGTAATATTGAGCCCTAATTCTTTTTCAGTTTCAGCAAGGGCAATCCATAGTTTTCTCCAGGTTCTAAACTTGAAATCCTGTGAAAAAATGTACTGCATTTCCTTGCTGGCGTAACGTTCCGATAAAGGACTTGAGTAAACATCTGTAGCCATTATTCTTCCTCACCTTCGTATGAATTAATAATTTTTAATATATCATCTTTAAATCTTGGCCGTTCTTCAATTAATGCCTTTATGGAATCCCCGGATTCCTTGGCCAGATTTTGATTATATTCAATCTGTTTTCTAAGCTTCTGCCTTCTTTGAATAAGACTGTGCCGAACTTCAACTATCTCTCTTTGATCAAGAAGCGCATCTATTCTGTGGACCCAGGCTTCCGGATCTATAACATGGCAGGCTCTTAATGTTCTTACCAGTTTAGCCAGTTCTTCCTGATAATATTTCTCGTTCTTTTCAAATTTGGAACGAGCCTCTCGCTCTGCATCGAAGCGGGCATAAAGATCCTTAAGTGTCCAAGCATCCACAACATCATACTTCATATATAAATAGTCAAGCAGATTTTTGTTGTTGACATATCGAATCTTAACCTTATTTTCAAGAAGAATCAATTCATTAATCGTACTGTTTACCCGGCTTTTCTCTGATGAAAAATCGGCATATTTCACATAAATAGCCGTTAATGCTATTGCTGCCAGGCCTATGGTTATATAGTAACCTATGACTACATCAAGCTTTAAGCCTACCTGCATAAGAAAAAGAATCAAAAAAAGAAATCCTGCTGCCCCAATTGCAACTAAAGCAGCACTTTTTGAATTATCAAGATTAATTTCCAATTCTTTTTTTCGGTAGTCACATGCGTGCCGTTCTCTGTCAATTCGCTTAAGATCGGCTTTTATCTTCTTTTTGTAGTCTTCCTGTTCTTCAAGTTTTTTAATAGCTTCCACAATATCATCTTCGATTGATTCCACCAACTTATATTCTCTGTCTGTCATTGTGCTTTCTTTCAGCACATAAGAATCGTGGTCTCCTCGAAGCTGCTTGATGCTTTTGGCTATTCCGGCCAGTTCTCTTTGGTCTATTTCCGGTAACTCGCTGACTACCTCAAGATCTTTAAGCTGATCATTAACCTGCTCATACTCTTTGTTCAAACGATCAATTTCGTCGGATGCACCTTTCATGGTTTCAAGGCAGTTCTTTACATATGTTTCACAAACACTGACATCATTCAGCTCAAGCGGCTGCCTGTCTCCTGCCAATCTGTCCCAGTCGGGATCTTCATATTCAAGATCGTAGTCGTAATAGTCTTCTTCGGAATATTCAGTTTTCCCGGTAAATATCTTTTTAATAAATCCCATTAGTTAAAAGTCTCCGTAAAGCTCTCACTCTGACCGGAATCTAATACAATATCTCTGTAGTCTTCCTTAAGTTCTTCGGTTATCTTGCCTATCTCTTCATAGTACTTGGCACTCTCACCTGTTGATCTTAATGCAAAAAGTTCATTGAGTGCCTGTGCCTCATCGCTCTTGTCGAAGCCTTGATTAAGCTCCTCCATTCTGCTTTCAAGTTCAATAGAAAGATTGTATGCGTCATCCCTTGATGCAATAAATCTTACATATTCATCATCTCTAAGACTCATTCTCTTAACGGTAAGATAGTGCCTGTAAGCATCCTCGTTGCCATCCACATCAAATGATGCCAAAAAAAACTTAACAGCCGAATCAAAGAGAGAAAGATTCATATAGGTGATACCCATATTGTTATATATGGCAGAAAGCAGTCCCTGCTCATCTTCCGGAAGTACCTTAAGGAGTTTTTCATATTCCCTGATTGCCAGCGCATAATGCTTATTTTCCACAAGAAAGTCAGCCTTAGCTTTCCACTTTTCAAATACATTCATGGAAACATTCATGCGAAGAATATTTTCCACTCTGCTGATTTCATTTTTCGAATAAAAACCGACATATGTGAGAATAGTTCCTACAAATGCCGAAGGAGAAGCATTTTGATTAGCAAGAACAATCAAATCTCTGGCAAGATCGGGAAGATGAAGTTCCCGGTCTACCCAAAGAGCCAGTTTCTTATCCAAAATCGATTGGTCCAGAATAAATGCATTTTCGTAAAGAACGTAGCAAAGTTCTTCGGCGCTATATACATTAACAAATACTTTATCTACATAATAGGGTGACTCAGCGTAGTCACCAACAGTTGTCAGTACACGGTTCATACGCTAAACACCTCATTCCATTCCATATTTTCCGCAGGAAACAGCTCTCCGAATCCCAAATCCTTGACATTCACAGCCATTCTGTTTTCAGACTGCATTTCAATGCTGACTCTGAGCCTGGTGGTTTTGGGCGGTCTCTTGGGCAAAGAATTTAATGTCATTTCCCTGTACTCATGCCGTTTCCCGGTAAGCGGAATGACCACCAGGAAAAGCTTATTGCCTTCATCAAGAATAAAATCGCACTCTACTTTAGCATCGAACCAGTTTACACCGCCGTTTAGCAGCACCTGATAACCGTCTTCTCCTCTTCTTTTGACTTCAATGCCCACATTAACCTTAAGCTTGTCATTACCAAGAAATACATACCCCTCACTTATATAATTAGGCTGAATGAGATTCTTTGCGGCATAGCATGCACCCTTTGAGAACAAGTTATTCCCCTGGAATACTCTGCCCTTTCTGCAAAGAGCGGTGATTCCTTCTTTGCACCATTCACCCTTAAAAATATCGCCGATAAGATATACGGAAGATATCATTCTGCCTTCAACAATCTTTTCCGAAAAGCCTTTAAAAGCAGCACCATATCCCGAAACGCCGGTGTCGCCGATAGGAAGATTTATTTCCTCCGTAGAGTCAATAACAGCCACAATAGGTGTTGTATTTTTGTTGCACTCCATTCTGAGACTCTTTATGTATTCACCTGTGCCGTCAATGAGCATGGCATCCCGGTTCCAAAGCTCTCTTGGCTGATAAAGCATATAATTATAAAAGCTTTCCATATGATTTTGGAAATGAACTTCCTTTGTTTTTAAACCAAGAGATTTAACTGCCTCAGTAAGCACATCAATCAATGTAGTATCCAATACATCCACGGTAATCATCAAAGATGTTACATTATTCATGGGTGTGATCAAATTTACCAATGCCAATATTCGTTTCAAATATAAAGCCAATAAAGCAGAGGGCCTAAAGGACTCACTGCCCACGGTAATATTTTCTCCGAGACGAGCCTTGGATACCAGTTTATCAACAAAATGTCCTTCAGTTTCTTTGTACTTTACAGCCTCATTACCCGCAAACCACTGATTTACTTCGCTTCTTTTAAATAAAGCGGTAGGTACAAGGTAACTGGTCTGACCCGGAACCGTAGATACGGTTTCAACCTCTTCGGAATCTACCGGGCCCACACTGACCTGAGAAAAAGCATCTGTCAGGTCCAGACCCACTGCATATTCAATATTTCGTTTTTTATGTTCTGTTTCAACAGATGCCATTGTTTACGGTTCCTCTATAGGCAAAAGAAAACTTTGCCCCTTATTTCATAGTAAATAACTTATTAATCATGTATTCTTTGCGCCTGTATTCATAAACAAGATGTTCAAGCGTCTCATAGTCTCCAAGTGTATTGGATATAACTATGTCATTTATTTCGCTGAATCTGCTTGTGGTAATATCACTTCCGATATCATTCTTGGTAATATTTCCGGATTCAGTGAGCTGTTCTTCATCACCCTGTTCTTCCGTAATGTAATACTGAAGATTCTCGCCAAAGAAAAGTACAAAAGCCATGGAATGAACTCCACCGTACATATCAGGCATTTCCCTTGTTATATATTCACCGCTGCCTGATCCACTTTCTTTTTCAATAATGTAATGAATAACAACCTTCTTTCCGGGATCTGTCTTATATTCAATAAAGGTTTTGTCGGTGAAGCGGTTAATCTCTTCCATTCCCTGCTCCATAAACTCTTTAAAATACGAAAGATATATTCCCTCAGAAATCAATTCATCAAGAAATACTTTTATATACTCTCTCTGCGTATCATTGATTCCCTCCGGATTTTCGGAGTAGTATTTGACATACGCAAGTTTCTGAACCGTTAGGAATTCTTCGCCCTGACTCTTAAGCCTTGTAAGTTCTTCAAAAACATAACTTTCCGTAAGTTGTTCTTTAACAAAATAGTCAAAACAGCATTGAGCCAGGAATGCCATCTGAATGCGGCTTGAAGCGCCTCCCTGAATATATCTTCTGTATATATTCATACGTTCTGAAATGTAATATCCGGTAAACAGCGTCTGCACCAGAATATTTTCACACATTCCATACATCTCTATTTCAAAGTTCGAAGCAGCATTAAACAGTTTTTTCATATCCTTTGACATACCAAAATAGTATGTGCAAAGATATTTAAGTATTTCCTCGTCATACTTTCCCTTAAAGAAGCATGCTGCGCAAATCGAAGTTAATCTGGGATTGACTTCGGTCTCACCTCTGGACAAAAGATTCGAGCATAATCTCACCAAATCTTTAGGTTCCATTCCTTCGATACCGTAATCGCAAATCCATTCAAAGGCTCTGTCATACATTCCGCGCATAATCATAAATCTTATGCAGGCTCGACGTTCTTTTGCCACCATCTCATCAGGATTTAAGCTGTCAAGAATTCCATCCAATTCACGTATTTCATCGTGCTCGTAGTAATATTCCATAAGTTTTGTTCGAATTTCAGTCTTATAGGAATTTTCTATCTCAAACGAGTCTAAAATGTGCTGGTATCTTCCTCTGTTTTCCTTTGTGATATCCACCATTTCGCTGGAACTTTCCACTGCATAAACATCAAACGAAAGGTTATCTTCGACATACGGAAACAGCATCGTCGCCATTTTTCCAGGGATTATAAGCTTTTCTATATCATAATCAATCGATTTAATGTAACGATTCGAGAAATTATCTTCAAACATTACATAATAATCTTTGTTATATAAAGGAACATACGCTTCTTTGTCCACTATCGGATAGCTTTCGGCAACACATTCCCTGCTTTGATATACTATAACCTTAGAAGGCAAATCCGAGTTAATACTGATGCGGTGTGTAAAAATGAGCGGCACCAGTTTTCTGGCCATATCCTTTGAAATAATATTTTCGTTAATAACAAAGCGGTATATAATCGCCAGGTCTTTGTTCATGTGTCCCTGTGCTATCTGATTTATCGTAAAGCGGTCAATCTGATCTTTGTATGACAAAAATACAGCTTCCATTTCTTCGCGCTTTTCAATGATTCTTGCGTATAAATATGCCGAGTGTTCCCAATCTAAATCGTTTTCATATGAAAAATACAAATATACCATTTTAGGCAATTCGATTACACTCGAAAGATCAAGCGACATCATATAGTACTCGTATATATTGGTGACTCTGACTTCTTCTTCAATGCCAAGCTTATACCACTGATAGTACTCGGAACCACATTTATTATTTGCTATAAGTAAAGAACAAATTGTTGTCAAAGACTCTTCATCGCCCAAAATGTCATAGCATTTCTTAAGTATCTCAATAAGTCGCTTCGAAAACCATTTACCGGAACTAGCCAAATATACTGTCTGTCGGGCTATTTCCCATGTCATTATGCCCTCTTTAATCATAAAATTAAGTACTCTGAGCTCTGTATTCTCAAGCTTTGTGAGTAAAGCGGAATCCACCATAAACATATTGGCAGCTTCCACAAACATTACAGGGCTTATACAGTTTAAATTAAGCTGGTTCTCGATAAACAACCACTTTTTTGCAGGGCTAACCGCATATTCTGCCGAAAGATATAAAAGAAGCCATGCAACTCTCCACTGCGAATTGTCAAGGTTATATATCCTCTCAACCTCCTCGGTTATATGGTCAATATATATTTCTTCGCGATTCACAAGCGAAGTCAGATATAAATAATATGCCCACAAAGGACTGGAATATGTTTCATCTTCCTCAAATGTATCCTCAACCTGGTCAAGAATCCACTTGGCTTCATTGTAGCGTTCCTCTACAATTAAGAGCTGCGTCTTCAGCATCTTAACAACTCTGTCATCAGATCTTGTTGATAACAGGCGATCAACTATAATTCCCGTCTCCGCAATCCATGAATCTACGGATATTTTCTTTAGGCGAAATGCCTTATAAAAAGTCACAATATCCATCATTGCACGGGAATATTCGATTCCCTTCGCAATTGCAGGCTTTTCCATTATATTGCAGGTTACCTTTACGGTAACTTCAAACGACGTAAAAGAGTTAAAAAATCGAATGGTCGCAACATTATTTCCCTGATGAAATTTTGCCGGATCAACCAGAAAATCATAATGAAGATAGTTACCAAGAAAATCCGAATCACTGATATTTACTTTAGACAATGTAATAAAATCAGCATCACAAACAACAGAAAGAGAAGTATATCCCCATCCGTTTCTTGTTATATCTATATATTCCTGAACTACAAATTGAGGATCTTCAAGATTAATTACTTTCTGCTCAATAATATATTCGGTAGGCTGCTTCTTATTAATCTGTAAAAGGAATTCTTCTACATTCTGTTCGTTTCCGTAGTAAGCCGACAATCCGATATATGTCTTCAGATACTGCTTGTCATTTCCCTTAAACAAGTTAATAAATTCATCGGAGTAAAACAGACTAACCGCTTCGTCCCAGTTCATTTTTGCAAGATTTGCAAAATGAAAAAGATTTCTGATGCTTCCAAGACTTGACTCCATTGTTGAATACGACACATTTACAAGATAAGGAAGGTAATATTCACCCTGGTTGGAAATAACGGATATTTCACCCTTTACCGCATCACCTTCATTGAGTCCCTTTGCAGAAAAAGTAAATCCGATTTCATCAGCCGAACCGCTGAAATAATCCGAAAGAAGCTGCATTCTAACATCATCGGTGGAAATAAAGCCTTCGGAAAGTTTTCCGGGAGCACACTTAATGCCAAAGGAACCTGTGAACACTTCCCCCGCCGAAACATTAATTTCAAGGCGCTGACAGGAAAATTCCAAAAAGCCTTTATCGTAATTAAATTTTCCTTCTAAAATGCGGTCAACGGTTGCTTTCATAAATCTCCAAAAACATTAATAATTCGCTTACTCCAACGGATTTTCCCCGGAGCATTAAATAAAAGCGCATAAAAACGCAATCTTGAGTTTCATTATAGCATTTATGGATAATCATACGCAACAAGACTTAATACAAAAAACGCTAAATCTTGTAACTTTTTCAATTAATAATCGCCTATATTGTTATTTACGGCAACTGTTCAAACAAACTGCAGCTTCTTTTGTAAGCACAAATCCGCGCTCGGCTCATCATTCCTAATAGAGTAAAAAAGACCCGGCATATGACCGGGTCTAAAGATAAATTACATAATAATTGTATATTGTTAACAAATTCGTGGCTAATTATTGGCAAAATATGCTACTGCTATAGCGCCGGGGCCCACATGAGTACCTATTATCGAACCTACCGTTGAAACCTGAAGCTCATCAACATGATCTTTCCACAAATCCGCACTGTCTTCGATATATTTTTTAAGCATTACATCACTAAGGCCACTATATGCCAGACAGAACGGTCTTTCAAAATCCACACCCCCGCTTTCTTCTATTTTCTTTCGAAGCAGGTTTTCGCTGTTTTTAGACCCACGTGCTTTTCCGACCATCTCAACTACACCGCCTACTACGGCAACAACAGGTTTTATGGATAAAACACTGCCTGCAAATGCAGTTGCAGCAGATATTCTTCCACCCTTTTTCAAATATTCCAGAGTATCAAGAACACCCATTGTCATTATATGTTCTTTTTCCACATTAAGAGTATCAACGATTTCCTGAGCGGAAAGTCCTTTGTCTCTTAACTCGAGTCCACGCATTACAAGAATTCTTTCGCCTACGGTTACTGTCAGCGAATCCACAACAAATACCTTTCCCTCAAACTCCGAAGCAGCTACGCAGGCGCTTTGATATGTTCCCGAAAGGAAAGAAGACAGTGTAATAACAATCGCTATATCTCCGTTATCGGTTATCTCTTTGAAGATTTCTTCAAATCTTGAAGGCGTAATCTGGGATGTAGTAGGAAGAACATCGCTTTCAATCAGTTTCTCATAAAACTGTGTATGCGAAATCTCCACCGCATCATAAAACTCTTCATCATTGAAGCTGACCAGCATAGGTGCATAATACAATCCAAGAGTTTCAGCCTCACTGGGATGAATATCCGATGCAGAATCGACAACAAATCTTATAGCCATAAATTCCTCTCATTCTCTCTCTATCGCAGTTTAGCATAGAAAGCATAAGTACATTTAATACCGCTATTCTATCATTACTTTGCAAGTTTTAAAAGAATATCATTGCTTCTTTGTACAAACTCAGTCATCTCTTCGGGGCTTAAAGGAGTATGCTGTAATTTAGCCAAATCATATAACTGCTTAGCAAACATTTCAGAATCTTCGGATTTCTGATTTTCGGTTATATATGTAACAAGCGGATGATTTGCATTAAGGACAAGAGTCTCACCATCTCCGGCGCCAAACATGTTAGGATCCATTCCGGGCATAGCATACATCTTCATCATATCCTGCATTCTTCTGCTTTCCTCTGAAAGAGTAATCATTGATGCAATTTTTTTGTTCTTAAGTTTCTGAACACTGACCTTCATATCCTTTTTCTTAAGAGCAGTTTCAAATATTCCCTTAAGAACTTCCGCCTGCTTATCAAGTTCCTCTCTGGTCTTTTTTGAGGTCTTGTTTGTAAGCGAGTCGGTAATATCGGTATCAATTCTTGAGAATTTGATTCCTTCATTTTTAGCTTCAAGCTGTGATACAAAAGGCTGATCAATGTTATGCTTTAATATAACAGCATCCATCTTAGCTTGCTTGAACATATTGATGTACTGGCTCTGCTGCTGTTCATCGGTTACATAGTAAATAACCTTTTCTTTCTTTTCTTCATCGGCTTCAGCCTCATCAACCACTTCCGCCTCAACCTTTTCACCATTTTCATCGGTAGCATTTTCTTCTACGTCAATTGGCTTTACCTCAAGACATTCGGGAAGAGTTAAATACTTTCCGTCAAGGTTCTTAAAAAGAATATAGTCGGTCATCTTTTCGCAGAACTTATCATCCTTTAAACAGCCAAACTTAATAAAGGGGCTGATATCTTCCCAATATTTCTCATATTCTTCTTTTTCCGTTTTGCACATACCTGAAAGTTTGTCTGCAACTTTCTTAGTAATGTAATCGGATATTTTCTTAACAAACCCGTCATTTTGAAGAGCTGAACGGGATACATTAAGAGGTAAATCAGGACAATCAATAACACCCTTTAATAACATCAAAAACTCAGGGATAACTTCTTTAATATTATCTGCAATGAATACCTGATTGTTATATAGCTTGATTGTTCCTTCGATAGACTCATATTCCATATTAATCTTGGGGAAATATAAAATACCCTTTAAGTTAAAAGGATAATCCATATTAAGATGAATCCAGAACAAAGGCTCCTTGTAATCATTAAAAACATCTCTGTAGAACTTCTTATATTCTTCAGGCGTACATTCATTTGGATGTCTGTTCCATAATGGATTTGTTTCATTAAGAAGCTCAGGGCGCTTTTTAATCTTTAATTTAATGTCTTCGCCTTCTTTTTCGGGAGTAATTGTCTCAACTATCTCATCGCTGTCAAGCTTGTCATCAAGTTTGATGGTTTCCGTTCCATTGTCGGGAGCTTCGGAAATAAAAATTTCCGTAGGCATAAATGAGCAGTATTTTGTTATAACTTCTCTGGCCTTATATTTATTGCAGAATTCAAGCACATCGTCGTTAACAAACAAAGTAATCTTTGTACCCACTTCGCTCTTGTCACCCTCTGCCATTGTGTATTCGGTACCTCCGTCACACTCCCAGTGAACCGGCTTAGCATCTGCTTTATAAGAAAGTGTATCAATATGTACTTCGGAAGCTACCATAAATGCCGAATAAAAGCCAAGACCGAAATGGCCTATAATCTGATCATCATTGGCTTTATCCTTATATTTCTCTATAAAATCCGTAGCACCGGAAAAAGCAATCTGATTAATATATTCATTAACTTCATCTTCTGTCATGCCAAGACCGTTATCGATAAAAGTTAGTGTCTTGTCAGATGTATTGACAATAACATCAACCCTTCCTTTATAGCCTTCCGGCATTTCATACTCGCCCATCATCGAAAGCTTTTTAAGCTTGGTAATAGCATCACATCCGTTGGAAATCAGCTCCCTGAAAAAGATATCATGATCGGAATATAACCACTTTTTTATAATTGGAAAAATATTCTCGCTGTTAATTGATAAACTACCCTGTTTTGACATTTTCTATTCCTTCTTTCTGAATAATTTTTCTGAATAATATTTCTGTCTGTTTTTTCAAAAAGCGCTCTCACAAAAAGAAATACTCTTTAATTCTTAACGCTTCATCTACTCTACAAAAACAATATTAGTAACGGAAAATATAAAAGTCAACACAAAATTAGCACTC
>JAKSRT010000049.1 GCA_024403485.1 Lachnospiraceae bacterium | reverse complement strand
AACCTACAGATAACACTGAATATATTTCTCAGTTGGCTACTTTTTCGGTATTGGAAGAAATGCAAAACCTTGCAGGAAGCATGGACTTCCAGAGAGCAAGCAGTTTAGTAGGTCAGGAAGTTGTATGTAAGGTTACCAATTCAGTTACCGGTAATACTGAATTCGTATCAGGAATTGTTGACTATGTGGTGTATGAAAACAGAAAAGCTTATGTTTCCATAGACGAATCACTTTATTCGGTTGATGATATTTATCAGGTAATCGATCAGGAATATTCGGAAGCATATGAACTTGGAAAGAGATTTGTTACGGCAATTTCTTCACTTCCGAGCATGAACGATTTCACTCTTGATTACGAAGATGCGGTAAAAACTCTTAGAGAAACCTATGATAACATGAATGCTTATCAAAAGAGTTTTATCGGTGAAGATGCAGTAAAACTTCTTTCTTCTTACGAAGAGAAGATTAAAGAGTTAAAACTCGCAGCTGAAGCAAGTAACGAATAAACGGTACAAAGGTTAGGTATTAAGGGAAAGGAAGTATGAATATGGATATTCAGAAAAACGGATTCCTTTCTATTGAGCAGGTCAAAGATCAGTATTTAAATCAAGGGAAAACGAAGCCTTCGACGAACACTTCGGAAGTATCATTCGGTGATATTTTAAAAGAAAAATCTCAGATTGTTTTGCCGAAGCAGGAAGTAAAGTTTTCCAAACATGCTTCTTTAAGACTTGAAAACAGAAATATTTCTTTATCTGAAAGTCAAATGGCTAGACTTAACAATGCCACTCAGAAAGCATCGGAGAAAGGAATAAAGGAATCACTTGTGATTATGGATTCGTTGGCATTTATTGTTAACATTCCAAATAACACAGTAGTTACAGCATTAGATGGAGCGGAGTCTTCTGAAAATGTATTTACAAATATTGACGGAGCAGTAATTATTTAGCCGGACCTTATGGAGGCTAAGACTTCTGACTGACAGACGAAGTCAACTTTACTGCAAATATCCAGGAGGTCATTCATTATGATGAGATCAATGTACGCTGGTGTATCAGGTTTAAAAACACACCAGACAAAAATGGACGTTATCGGTAATAATATCGCTAACGTAAATACCGTGGCTTACAAGTCAAGTTCTATCACCTTCAGTGAATTGATGTATCAGACCACACAGAAATCCAGTGGCGCAAACGCTTTAACAGGTACAGGTGGTACCAACGCAAGACAGATTGGTCTTGGTGTTAAGTCAGGCGCAATCAATACTGCAATAGCTTCACAGGGTGCTACCCAAACAACAGGTAACCCTTTTGATTTATGTATTACAGGTGAATCATTCTTTATCGTATCAGACGGTTCATCTAATTTCTTTACCAGAGCAGGTGCATTTAATGTTGACTCCGTTGGTAACCTTGTTATGAGCAGTAACGGTTACAACGTGATGGGTTGGGGCGTTGATAATACAACAGGAACAATAAAGAAAGATATTGTTGAGCCTCTTAGAATAATGAGCGCCGACAAGCTTACATTTGAGCCCGAAGCAACTACAAAGGCATATGTATCCGGTATCATGGATAAAAACGACGAAGATGCAGCAACAGAAGCCGGAAGAGTACTTTCTTTGGCGTTCTTTGATGATCTTGGTTATTCTTATACAGCTAAATTCAGCATCCACTCCACTCAGAAAGACGGAGAATATTATGTACAGTTAGATGATGTTCTTACCAAGGGAACAGACGGTAAGATGCATTCTCTTACAGAAATATATCCCGGTGCAAAGCTTGAGGACATTGTTACAATCGGAGCCGAGGATCCTTTCGATGTTGATGTCAGCGTTGCAAAGAGTATGACTCAGAATGCAAATATCAGTAACGGTATCATTTCTTACAAGGTTAATAGCGTTGCACAGCCTGACTTCGATGTAAATACAAAGGGTACAGCAGTTACTGTTGACGGTGAAGAGGTTGCGAGAAGATTTGATAAGGCAGCAATCGAAGCAAATAAGCAGGCACTCATGGATATTTACGGATATACCGAAGAGGAACTCGCTAATATCAATCAGATGTCTATAGACCTTAAAAACGGTATTATGACAGTTGAAAACCAGAGTGTATACGGTTCAAAACTTTCATATAACACCAACAATGGTTATTTCACAAGTATTGACGGCGAAAAGTCAATCACTCTTGATTTCAAGAAAACCACCAAGGTTATGAAAGATCCCAACGCAGATCCTACAGATCCCGCAACCGAATGGGAAGACAGAGCAATTGAAAATTTCTCTGACGTAGAAATGGATTGGTCGGCATCAAATATGTACAACAACTCAGGTACTTCTACCATCACAGCGGTTAACGGTGATACAAACGGACTTGGAACCGGTAGAAAGCTTGGTAATATGAGCGGCATAACAATTCAGACCAATGGTATGATTTATGCTTCTTATGATAATGGTATGACCCAGCTTCTCGGTCAGATTGCGGTTGGCGAATTTGCTAATGCGGCAGGTCTTGAAAAAGCAGGCGATAACCTTTATAAGGCCAGCCTTAACTCAGGAGAGTTCGATGGTGTCGGCGTTGATATTTCTGCTTCGGGCGGATATATGACAACAGGTGTTCTTGAAATGAGTAATGTAGACCTTTCTGCGGAATTTACGGAAATGATTACCGCTCAGAGAGGCTTCCAGGCAAACAGCCGTATTATTACGGTTTCGGATACAATGCTTGAAGAACTTGTTAATCTTAAGAGATAATTATTAATAATATGAATTACTTTGGGGAACCTTATATAAGGTTCCCCTATTGTGCTATTTACAATTATGTTAACTGTACGTTACTTCTTTTCTGTATCATTAAATGGGATATTATTTTAAGGGGTTATATATGATTGAAGTTACAAAATTGAACGGTGTAAAACTAACCATTAATGAGGATTATATAGAACTCATTGAAGAGACTCCCGACACTGTCATTACTATGACTACGGGGCGGAAATTAATTGTAAAAGAAAGTAGACAAGAAGTAGGAAATCTTGTAAAATCGTATAGAAAGGAAGTTTTTGTTAAATAGGAGTATTATGCCCTTTTAGAGTATAATAAACAGGCAAAAAACCAGAGGTGAGTATCAGTGGATTTGGCTACAATCTTGGGCATGTTTATATGTCTCGGGTTAATAATTTTCGGTATTGTTAATGGTGATAACGGTATTAATTTTGCCGCTCTTAATAACTTTATAGATATTCCGTCGGTTGCAATTACAATCGGTGGTTCTTTTGCGTGTATGTTGATGTCTTACGAACTTAAAGATTACCTCACTAATTTAAAGTCCTTTGCTTTAATCTTTAAGTCTCCTAAACTTAACACGGAAACTATTATTCAAAAGATAATTGACTTGTCAAATGTGGCAAGAAAAGAAGGCCTTCTTTCGCTTGAAGAAGCTGCGGGAGAACTTGAAGATGAGTTCATGAAGAAAGGCATTCTTCTTATTGTTGATGGTACGGACCCCGAACTTGTCCGGGGAATTATGGAGACGGAACTCTCCAGTATAGAAACAAGACATAATAACGTTATAACATTTTACGAGCGCTTCGGAGCCATGGGCCCTGCGTGGGGTATGGTTGGTACTCTTATCGGTCTTGTAAACATGCTTTATAACATGGAAGATTCCTCAAAAATCGGACCTGCGATGGCGGTTGCATTGCTTACCACATTGTACGGTTCAATGATTGCTAACTGGCTTTGTTCACCGGCATCCTTCAAAATGAAAAACTTTCATGGTGAAGAGATGATGGTTAAAGAAATAGTAATCGAAGGCCTTTTGTCAATTCAGGCCGGAGAAAACCCCAGAGTTATCGAAGAAAAGCTTAAGTCCTTCTTGGCACCTGCACAGAGAGCTAACGCAGGAAGTTCGGAGGGAGCAGGAGAGGAATAAAAAATGGCAAGAAAGAAAAAACCGGCAGATGGTGGCCCCGGCCAGCCTTGGCTTAGTACCTTCGCCGATTTGATGAACCTTCTTCTTTGCTTCTTCGTTTTATTGTTTGCATCCTCCAGCGTGGATCAACATAAGTTTGATGAGATTGCAGCATCCTTTAACAGTACTTTCAGTATCTTCAGTGCGGGAAGTACCGCAATCGGTGACGGTATTCTTATCAGTAACGGAGTCAGTCAGCTTAACGAACTTGATAAATACATAAACTCAACAGGCTCTATGGCAGAGAATAATGCCGAGGCCGAGGAATTCGATCCGGAACAATCCGAAGCGGACAAAACCCTCGGTGAAAGCATTGAGAGTGTCGAAGCAGCCAAACTTGAAAAGTCCGAACAACTGGCAGAGCAGATTGAAGAAGCTCTAAACGAAAACAACATAGCGGATAAAGTTGAGATAGATTTTAACAGTCAATATGTCCAATTATCGTTAAAGGGTGCGATTCTTTTTAATCCCGGTTCCGCTGACATATCGGATTCTATTGTTCCTACTTTACGGAAGGTGGGAATGATTCTTGAAAAATATGCTCAGTATGAAATTGAAATTGAAGGACACACCGATAATGTTCCCGAACGCTCCAAGAAGTTTGCGAACAATGACGAACTTTCCAGTGCGAGAGCTTTGGCTGTATTCTATTTCTTTACACAGAATACCAGTCTTGACCCTGCTGTGATGAAACATACAGGACGCGGAGAATATATGCCTGTTGCCGATAACTCCACAAGTGAAGGACGTGACAGAAACCGTCGTGTTGAAATCAAAATTTATCACGAACTCAGTAATTACTAGTCGGTAAAAAGATTTTTGAACCGAAATTAATACATCGGAGATAAAAGGAATAATGAAAAAGAATTTAATTTCAGTACTTATACTTGCACTTTTGGTGGTTAATGTAGTACTTACCGCTATAATGATGTTTTCTACAATGGGTGCGGTAAAGAAAACAAGTGCATTGGTGGATAATATTGCAGCGGTGCTAAGCCTTGAGCTTGAGCCGGGTGCAGTGGAAGAGGATACCACTGTTCAAATTTCGGATATGGTATCTCATGATATCCCTGATTCGCTTACAATCCCTTTGAGAAGAGGTGCTGATGATAAAGATCATTATTATATTGTCAGTGTGTCACTTATGATGAACTCCAAGAATGCTGACTATGAATCATACGGACCCTCGGTGGAAGGTGGCAGCCAGGATAGTTTATTTAAGAGTATTATCATTGAAGTAATCGGAAGCCATACCATCGATGAAGCTAAAGCCAATCCTGAAGGAATGAGAGAAGAAATTCTCTTAAAGATTCAGGAAGCGTATGGCGGTTCAACCTTCATATATAAAGTAGCCTTTAGCGGAATTATGTTCCAGTAATTGCTGGGGGAAACGAAGAGGCTCAGCAAAATGGTCTTAAGACAGACTTAAAGAATGGTAAAGGGAGGTGAGCTTCGTGGGCGAGGTTTTGTCCCAAAATGAAATAGACAGCCTGCTGGCAGCGTTAAGCAAAGGCGAGCTGGATGTAGACGAAATGCAGGACAAAGGCGAACGCCAGGTCAAGAATTACGATTTTAAGCGACCGGCGAAGTTCTCCAAGGAGCATTTACGTACACTGGAAATTATTTACGAACATTACGGAAGACTTTTGGCAACAAACCTTCCGGTATATTTAAGAAAGAATATATCTGTAAGCGTAGCCAGTTCGGAAACTGTAACTTTTTCTGAATTTACTAATGCTTTATCAAACCCGGTTATATTGGGGATTATTAATTTTCAGCCGCTAAACGGACAAATTATTCTTGATTTGGCGGCCAATTTAGGATTTGCAATGATAGACAGAATGCTTGGCGGTAAGGGGATGCCCCTTGAAAAAAACCGCGAGTTTTCTGAAATCGAAATGACCATTCTTGAAAAATTGATGGTAATTTCAATGCAGTTGATGAGAGAACCGTGGAAGAATGTATGTGATGTATCACCTATATTGGATCGAATAGAAACAAATCCGCAGTTCGCTCAGATTATAGCTCCGAATGAAATGATTGCAATCATTACCTTGAACATGAAATTCGGCGACATAGAAGGTTTTATGAATATATGTCTTCCGTATTTTACATTAGAGAACATTATGGATAGGTTAAATACCAAGTATTGGTTCTCTACTATGCAAGACAGTAATGATGAGAATTATGAGTTATACATAGAATCCCTTATCAGGAGAGTAGATGTTCCTCTTAAGGTGGTTATGGGAAAAAGTCAGGTTTCCGTCAACGATTTTGTCAATCTCCAACCCGGAGACATTATCAGATTGGATTCGACACTTGAAAGTGAACTAAAAGTTTACGTTGGGAATATTGAAAAATTCTGTGCCGTTCCGGGTACAAACAAAGATAAATATGCAGCACAGATTACTAAAGTGATTAGGGAGGAGGATTAGAATATGGATGCTATGTTGTCTCAAGACGAAATAAACGCTCTTTTGAGCGGAATGGATCCATCTGATTCAGGTTCGGCTTCCGTATCGGAACCGGCACCAGCTCCTGCTCCTTCAGCTTCGGGATTTGCAGCAGGGGTAGCCGCATCAGAAGGCCAGGAACTTGATGAAGTTGAGCGAGATGCAGTCGGTGAAGTAGCAAACATAAGTATGGGTTCATCAGCTACAACTCTTTATTCGCTGGTTAACCGTAAGGTAAACATTACTACTCCGGTAGTTTCCATGGTTGACTGGGAAAGCGTTATAGAAGATTATCAAAAGCCCTGTGTTTTCATACAGATTCACTATACCGCAGGTCTTGATGGTACAAATATTCTTGTTCTTCGTGAAAACGATGTTAAGATCATCACCGACTTAATGATGGGTGGTGACGGAACAAATACAGACGGTGAATTGGGAGAATTGCATTTAAGCGCCATATCGGAAGCAATGAATCAGATGATGGGTGCTTCGGCAACAAGTTTATCAACAATGCTTGGAACTATGATTGATATTAGTCCCCCTGATGCCAGTCTGATTGACCTTACAGAGTTTAAAAGCGGTTCGGATATCGCACCGTTTTTGGGTGGTACTTTCGTAAAAGTATCTTTTATGATGCAAATCGGTGATTTGGTAGATTCAACGATTATGCAGTTGTATCCCATCGAATTTGCAAAGAGATTGGTTCAGCATTTCATTGAAAGCAGTATGGGTTCTCCTGAACCTGAACCCGAACCGGCTCCCGCTCCTATGCAGGAACCCACTCCGATGGCACAGCCTGAACCGACGCCCGCGCCTAATATGAGCCAGCAGCCGATGATGGGCGATATGTCAGCAATGAATATGGGAATGCCTCAGATGGGTATGGGACAGCCTATGATGGGCATGGGAATGCCTCAGATGGGTATGGGTATGCCAATGATGAATATGGGAATGCCTCAGATGAACATGGGTATGCAGCCGATGCAGAATGTAAATATTCAGCCTGCGCAATTCCAAAATTTTGGTGGCAATTATAACCCGGTACAGGGTAATGAGAACATTGGTCTCATTATGGATGTGCCGCTTGAAGTGACTGTTGAACTTGGTCGAACAAGTAAGTCTATTTCAGAAATTCTTGACTTCTCACCCGGTACAATTATCGAACTTGATAAGATAGCCGGTGAACCTATAGATATTTTGGTAAACGGCAAATTCGTAGCCAAAGGAGAAGTAGTTGTACTCGAAGAAAGCTTTGCTGTGCGAGTAACAGAAATTATAAAGTAAAAAATAACCCCAAGGAAAACGGAGGAGTTTTAAAAATGGCAAAAAATATCTTAATTTGCGATGATGCAGCATTTATGAGAATGATGATTAAGGACATTCTTACCAAGAATGGATATGTTGTTGTTGGTGAAGCTGAAAACGGACTCAAGGCTGTTGAAAAGTACAATGAGACAAAGCCTGATTTAGTTCTTATGGACATTACAATGCCTGAAATGGATGGTATCCAGGCGTTAAAGAAAATCAAGGAAGGTGATCCCGGCGCAATGGTTATTATGTGTTCTGCTATGGGTCAGCAGGCAATGGTTATTGAATCAATTCAGTCAGGTGCCAAGGACTTCATTGTAAAGCCGTTCCAGGCTGACAGAGTTTTGGAGGCTGTAAAGAAGGTAGTAGGCTAATGTTAATTTTAACTACTACAGGGCAGTCTGTTTTTCAATTTGTCGCTGTGTTGCTTATTTTTGCTTTTGTACTGGCAATTACTTATTTTACCAGTAAGTATATTGGCAGCTACCAAAAAGAAAAAATACAGGGGAACAATATAACTGTTATAGAAACCCAACGAATAACTCAGAACAAATATATTCAGATTGTAAAAATCGGAGATAAGTATTTTGCTTTGGCTGTTTGTAAAGACACAGTAACTACTATTTCCGAGATTTCGGAGGAATCTTTGAATCTATCAAAGCAGTCCGCCGAAAAAGTGTCCTTCAAGGAGTTTTTTAATAAAGCGAAGGAAGAAGAGAGCGAATAAACGGTTCGCCGGAAGTTCAATGAAGAAATTATTAAGATCGATATGCCTGCTGTTATTGGCAGGCATGTTGTTTATGGGGGCAAAGACTTCATCCTACGCATCACATATAAATAATGAGGTTGATTCTAATCTGACAGGTACAACAGAACACAGAACCAACATTGAGGATGCGGGAACGGCCGAGACTCCCGAAGACTTAAACCAACTTAATATATCGAACGATTTTACTATTACCTATAATAATGGTAACGGCGAACTTTCAGGGTCATTGAGAATATTATTCACATTGACCCTTATTGCAATTGCACCGTTACTTCTTTTGATGCTGACATGCTATACCCGTGTTATTATTGTTCTTCACTTTACACGAGCAGCATTAAATACTCAAACGGCACCGCCTAACCAGGTTTTGATCGGATTGGCACTTTTTATTACCTTTTTTATTATGAATCCGACTCTTACCACTGCCTACAATGAGGCAATTGTTCCTTTTGATAAAGGAGAAATAACTCAAGAGGTAGCTTTTGAAAGAGGAATGGCTCCGTTTAGAGAATTTATGTATGGGCAAACGCAGACAAAGGATGTGCAGCTGTTTATGCAGATATCGGATATTGAATGGGACGGAGCTCTTGAATCCATTCCGAACTATATTCTGATTCCAAGCTTCATAGTAAGTGAACTGCGTTCAGCGTTTTTGATTGGATTTGTTATATATATTCCGTTTATTGTAATAGATATGATAGTTGCTTCAGTACTTATGAGTATGGGTATGATGATGCTACCGCCTACGACCATATCGATGCCGTTTAAAATTCTTTTGTTTGTATTGGCTGATGGTTGGAGCTTGATAATCGGATCGCTTGTAACCTCATTTTACTGATAGTTAATTTGGCAGAAAGGAGAGTGGAGAGATGTCCTTAGATGATGTAGTAACTTTAATGCGAACTGCGCTGTTTACGGTAATTGAACTGGCTGCGCCGGTTTTGCTCGTTTCACTGGTAATAGGATTATTAATCAGTATTTTCCAGACAGTAACTTCGATTCAGGAACAGACACTTACATTTGTACCTAAGGTAATATGTGTTTTTCTGGGATTGATGATTATGGGACATTGGATGCTTACCACTCTGAAAGATTATATTATTTCTCTTTGGGGAAATTTTGCGCAGTACATTCATTAGGAGAGAGAGAAAATGCTCGATTTATCCTTTTCGATTACGGATTTAGAGTTTTTTTTATTAATTCTGACGCGTATTTCGAGTTTTGTTTTCGTAGCCCCCTTTTTTTCGATGGATGGTACACCAAGAAATATCAAAGTCGGGTTCAGTGTGTTGTTTTCAGTGCTTCTATATAATATTCTTCCGAAGCCGGAAATTGTATATGGTACGGTTTTGGGGTTTGGACTGATAGTAGTAAAAGAAGCTTTGACCGGCTTGATAATCGGATACAGTGCTTCGATTGTCAGGTACATACTTGCTATGGCGGGACATATATCGGATATGGAAAGCGGTCTTTCCATGGCGACACTTTTTGATCCTGCCACAAGAGAAAATATTACAATTACAGGAGCTTATTACAACTATGGTGTAACACTTATGCTGTTTATAAGCGGAATGTATCAGTTTCTTTTGGCAGCGCTTAAAGAGAGCTATGTTCTGATTCCCGTTAACGGCGCTGTTTTTTCCACAGAAAAATTACTAAGTTCCATTGTTATTTTTCTGGGGGATTATCTTATGCTTGGTTTTAGGATATGCCTTCCTATTTTTTCAACAATGCTGGTTCTGAATGCGGTTCTTGGCATTTTGGCAAAGGTTTCTCCTCAGATGAATATGTTTGCGGTTGGTATGCAGTTAAAGGTTCTGACCGGTTTGGGTATACTGTTTGTTACTGTAGCTATGATGCCATCGATTTCGACGATGCTTATGGATGAAATGCGCAAGATGGTTACTTTGTTTGTGGAGTCGATGCTGTGATTCTTGAGTTTAATCTTCAGTTTTTTGCTGATGGGCCCGGTGGTGAAAAAACTGAACCGGCAACAGAAAAAAAGAAAAGCGATGCCCGAGATGAAGGTCAGGTCGCAAAGAGTAAGGAAATTAATAATGCGTTTAGTTTGATGGCGTTATTCCTTTTGTTAAAGTTCTATGGACTGAGCCTTGGCACAAAACTTACGGGAATGTTTTCACTGGTTTATGATGATATCCCGGAGTATTTAAAGAACTATGACGGACGAGTTAATGTTAAGGATTTAACAGGACTTTTCAGCAGTGTTGTATTACAGATACTGATTATAATGCTGCCTATATACATTGTTGCATTTGCAGTTTCGTTTATTTGTGATGTGGCGCAGGTAAAATGGCACCCTACCGCAAAACCGTTAAAACCCAAAGGCAGCAAGCTCAATCCTATCAGTGGATTCAAAAAGATATTTTCAAAGCAGGCAATTATTGAACTGATAAAGTCGATTTTAAAGATTCTTATTATCGGCTGGGTTGTTTATTCATATATAACAAAGAATGTAAGCGGCTTTTTTCTCCTTTATGATGTCACTTTGTACGCGGGTGTTGCTAATGTTTGTGCACTCATCATTAATTTAGGCTTCAGAATTTCCGCTGCGTATTTGATTATTGCCTTTGCAGATTATGCATATCAGCGGTGGAAATATTCCGATGATTTAAAGATGACAAAACAGGAAGTAAAAGATGAATACAAGCAGCAGGAAGGTGATCCGCAGGTAAAGGGAAAGATAAAACAGCGTATGATGCAGGCATCACGTCAGCGAATGATGCAGGATGTGCCGAAAGCTGATGTTGTTATTACTAACCCTACCCACTATGCTGTGGCGATTGTCTACGATGCCGAAAATTATGATGCTCCGATTGTGCTTGCAAAAGGAGCTGATTACCTGGCACAAAAGATTAAAGAGATAGCTAGGGAAAGCGACGTGGAAATAGTCGAAAATAAGCCTTTGGCCCGAATGCTATATGCCAATGTTGAGGTTGGCGAGATGGTACCGCCTGAACTGTACCAGACAGTTGCAGAAGTATTGGCATTTGTATATAAGCTTAAAGGAAAAGTATAAAACATTTGTACAAAATTAAAAGGAGGAGTAACGGCGAATGAATGGCAGATTTAAAGTAGCGGATGTTGGCGTAGCAGCATATATTCTTGCTGCATTTATTATGCTTATTGTTCCGATTCCAAACTTCCTTCTTGATGTCATGCTGGGAATAAATATATCTCTGGCATTTCTTATATTGTTTGTTTGTATGTTCTCCAAAGAAGTCTTGGAGATGTCATATTTTCCCACCATCCTTCTTTTTACCACAATATTCAGAATTTCGTTGAATGTATCTTCAACAAAACTTATACTTACCACCGGTAATCCCGGTAATGTTGTAAGAACTTTCGGAGATTTTGTTGGCGGCGGTAACTTGATAGTAGGTGTAATTGTTTTCCTTATTTTGCTGCTTATTCAGTTTATGGTAATCAACAAAGGTTCGGAACGTGTTGCTGAAGTAACGGCAAGATTTACTCTTGATGCGATGCCCGGTAAACAGATGGCTATTGATGCAGACCTAAACACCGGAGCTATAACCGACGAAGAAGCAAAGAAGAGAAGAGAAAAGATACAACAGGAAGCTTCATTCTTTGGTTCTATGGACGGTGCGGTTAAGTATGTAAAGGGAGATGCGGTTGCAGGACTGATTATTACGGTTATAAACGTAGTCGGAGGCATTGCCATGGCGGCTATGCGTGGTGAAGAAATATCATCGGCTCTCTCTACATACACGATTCTCACCATAGGTGACGGTCTGGTTTCACAGATTCCTTCACTTCTTATATCTCTCTCAACAGGTATTCTTGTTACCAAGGGCTCAGGCTCTGCCGACTTTGGCAATGTTATGATTAAGCAGCTTTTCGGTATTCCGAAGGCTTTATATATTGTAGGTGCGGTAATTGCCATGCTCGGCCTGATTACCCCTCTTGAAACCTTCCTGTTTCTTGTAATAGGCTTTTCATTTATTCTTGCCGGTCGTGCAATGCAGGGCACTATAGAGACTGCGGGGATTGAGGAAGAAGTTGAAGCCGAGGAAACGGAAGCGCAGGAAATGCGACAGCCTGAAAACGTTAATGCGCTACTCTCGGTTGATCCGATTGAGCTTGAATTCGGTTACGGAATTATTCCGTTGGCAAATGTAAGCCAGGGCGGCGATCTCCTTGATCGTGTTGTAATGATACGACGTCAGATAGCGCTGGAACTGGGTACCGTTGTTCCGATTATTCGTCTGAGAGATAACATTCAGCTTAATCCTAACCAATATATAATTAAAATAAAGGGCATTCAGGTTAGCGAAGGTGAAATTCTATTTGACCATTATATGGCTATGAATCCGGGGTTCGTTGAAGACGAAATAACCGGTATTCCTACATTTGAACCTTCTTTCCATCTGCCTGCGGTATGGATAACGGAGGGACAGAGAGAAAGAGCCGAGAGCTTGGGCTATACAGTCGTTGATCCGCCTTCCATAATTGCGACCCATCTTACCGAGATTATAAGACAGCATCTTGCTGAACTACTTACAAGACAGGATGTTCAGAGTCTTATTAACAATCTTAAAGAAACTAATCCTTCTGTTGTTGAAGAACTGTTTCCAAAGCTTCTTTCGCTTGGTGAAATTCAGAAAATTCTTCAGAACCTTTTAAAGGAAGGCATTTCAATTCGAGATTTACTTACTGTTTTTGAAACTCTGGCTGACTACGGTGCATCCACAAGAGATACTGATATTCTTACCGAGTATGTGCGTCAGGCACTTAAGCGCTCTATTTCAGGTAAATATTTTCCTCAGAATGAGACTACAAGTGTGGTAACGCTGGACCCGAAGCTTGAGCAGGAAATTATGGCCAGTGTTAAGCAGACCGAGCAGGGGGCTTATCTGACTCTTGATCCGGAGAAGACAAAAGCCATCATTAACGCAACCGGAAAAGAAATAAAGAAATTGGACGATCTCGGTAAAAATGAAATCATCATTACATCGCCGATTGTTCGAATGTATTTCAAACGATTAACGGAAGATTATTACAAAGATTTAGTTGTTGTAAGTTATAATGAAATAGAATCAAATGTTGAATTGCAGTCAGTGGGAATGGTTACCGCGTAACTGTTTAAGGGGTACTGGTAATGATTATTAAAAAATTTCAGGCAAAAACCGAAAGCGAAGCAATTGAAGCAGCCAAGAAGGAACTTGGCTTAAATGTTGTGGTAATGAATGTAAGAAATGTGAAGAAAAAAGGCATTTTTTCATTCTTAAAGCCCCAGGTTGTAGAGGTGACCGTTGCGCTGGAAGACGATACCGACAGAGCAATCCAAGAAAAGGCAAATGTCAGAAATATTACCGAAGCACTTGGAAAAGTTAATTCAATCGTCGAAAAATCAGAAAAGAGCGATCACTTTGACCGCTTAGCAGGTGCACCGATAAATATCCGAGAAAAAGAACGCGAGGATGAGGATACCAAAAGTGTAACCTATGAAAGACCTGCTTCAAAAAGCAGTATTTTGGAAGAAAAAATTGAAAGCCTTCAGAATCTTTTGGAAGGCAAATTAAGTCCCGAAAGCGATAAAAGGGAAAAAGAAAATGACAAGAATTCAATTGAAGAATCAGGCAAAGAAGAAAAAGATGATGAATTGACAACATTCTTTAATCTTTTGAAAACTACGCTGGTAGATAATGAAGTAAATGAAGAATATGCAAATTCGATAATTGAAGAAACAAGAAGAACGACAAAAGCCGGAACTCCTTTTGATATAGCTCTTGCCGGAATTTATCAAAAGATGATATTAAAATTTGGGAAAGCAAGTGTGATAACGCCCGGCGAAAATGGTCCTAAGCTTGTTTTCTTTGTAGGCCCGACAGGTGTTGGAAAGACAACAACTATTGCAAAGATTGCATCAAAGTTTTCGGTTGAACAAAAGAAGAAGATTGCACTTTTGACAGCGGATACTTATAGAATAGCGGCAGCAGAGCAGCTTAGAACTTATGCAACTATTTTAGAGGTCCCGTTCAGAATTATTTATACTATAGAAGAGATGGAAGGTGCTCTTGATGACTTTAGAGATTTTGACTATGTGTTGGTAGATACAGCCGGCCATTCTCATCAAAACAGCGAGCAAAAGAACATCATGGGTGATTTCATTCATTCTGTGGATGGAATCGTTGAGAAGGAAGTATATCTGGTAGTAAGCTCCACAACCAATTACCGTGATTTAAAGAGCATTGCGGATGCATATACCGAAATTACCGATTATAAGCTCATTTTTACTAAGCTGGATGAAACCACGGCACTTGGTAATTTGCTAAATTTGAAATTATATACGGATGCTTCGTTGTCATATGTTACCTGTGGACAGAATGTTCCGGATGATATTGAGGAGTTTAATGCTCAACGCACCGTTAAAAATCTTCTGGGAGGTAAACGATAATGGATCAGGCAGAACAGTTAAGAAACATTATTAAGGCCAGAGATGTTGCGCCCAGACAAGTGGCGAGAGTCATTACGGTAACCAGCGGAAAAGGTGGTGTCGGAAAATCAAATACATCTATTAATTTGGCTATACAATTCAGAAAAATGGGGCAGAGAGTCATTATTCTCGATGCGGATTTCGGACTTGCCAATATTGAAGTTATGTTTGGCGCGGTTCCTAAACATAATTTAGCTGATCTGATATATCAGGGAATGAACATAAAAGATATTATTACATGGGGACCTAATGAGGTTGGATTTATATCAGGTGGTTCCGGTATAGCGGGAATGAGTAATTTAAATCGTGAACATTTAACTTATATTGTTCAAAATCTTGCTGAATTGGATGCTATAACGGATGTAATTATTGTTGACACGGGAGCGGGAATTTCGGATGCGGTATTGGAATTTTTGGTTGCAAGCGGAGAAATACTTCTTGTTACTACGCCTGAACCCACATCCATAACCGATTCATACTCATTGCTTAAGGCATTATCGCGTCATAATCGCTTTTCACCTGAAAATTCGCAGGTAAAGGTAATAACCAATAAAGTTGAAAATGCACAGGAAGGGCAGGCTTTGTTTAATAAGCTTAATGCGGTTGTGGCAAGATACTTAAAGATGCAGCTGTCCTATCTTGGCGCTGTTCCTGAAGACCCGGCTCTTAATAAAGCTGTTATGCAGCAAATGCCCGTATCAATTCAGACACCGAATGCCAAGTCGGCTCTTGCATATGAGCAGATTGCTCAGGTGCTTATGAACAGGGAAACAAGCAGCAATATAAAAAAACGCGGTATGGCAGCGTTCTTTTCACATATTGTATCGGGCAAGAAATATGCACCGAATTCATCAACCGGGAATATCCGGTAGGGGGTAGAAACCAATGTTAACAAAATATGTATTTGCGGGAGATAAAGTTGATCTTCAGGCGGTAGACAGACTGGCCAGCGAAGGAAGTGATGTCAGAAAAGTGTATACCAGCAGAGTTTATGATGTATTAAGTGATGATAGACTTGAAGTAGCTATGCCTATGGAAAAGACAAAGTTGATTCTTTTGCCCATTGACGGCGAGTATGAGATATGTTTTTACACGAATATGGGTCTGTATCAGTGCTTTGCCAGAATCATAGACAGATATAAAAGCAATAATGTTTATGTTTTGGTTTTTGAGCTTACCAGCAATTTAAGAAAACATCAAAGAAGAGACTACTACAGATTCAGTTGTGTTCTTGATATGAAAACGAGAGAACTTAAAAACGAAGAAATACATGCGGTTGAAGCCAACCAGGTATTTTTAGTTCCCGGTCTTCCGCTAAGACGTGCGGTAATAGTGGATATTAGTGGTGGCGGTATCAGATTTATATCGGATTATGCCTACGAAGAAGGAAGTATGGTTTACTGTACATACCAGCTTGTTAATGACGGCATCGCCAAAGATTATGAGGTGGTAGGTAAGGTTTTGAGCGCCAAACCTGTTGCAAATCGCCCCGGAGAATTTGAACATCGTGTCCAGTATGTGAATCTTGGAAAAGATGCGAGAGAAGAAATTATCAAATTCATTTTTGAAGAAGAAAGACGTATAAGACGCAATAGTTCTAAATAATTGTGCGAAATGCACTAAATTAACTGAAAATTAACGTAAAAATGAGGGGTTTTGATGAAAAACATACTTGTAGTTGATGATTCTGCACTTATGAGAAGAGTCATCTGTGATATAATCAATGCAGATACGAGATTCCATGTGTTGGATCGCGCAACGAACGGTGAGGAAGCATTAGA
>JAKSRT010000048.1 GCA_024403485.1 Lachnospiraceae bacterium | reverse complement strand
TTACTGTTAGAGAGGACGACAGTAGTGCACAATGGTGGGAATCTGTTAGTATTTCTACAGAAAAGAAGAGTGACGGAAGAAAGTATTTGAAAAGAAGCCAAAGTACATATTGGAATTAGCAGCTAACCATATTAGTTTAGTAATAATTTTATAAAGGATAGATGCAAAAGGGCAAAGATGATGAATATACAGATATTTGGAACCAAGAAATGCAATGATACTAAAAAGGCAGAGCGTTACTTTAAAGAGCGTGGTATAAAGTATCAGTTTATTGATATGAAAGAAAAGGGCATGAGTAAAGGTGAATTTACATCAGTTGCCCAGGCTAATGGTGGACTAGAAAATATGATTAACTGGGAGGGCAAAGATAAGGATACACTTGCTCTCATAAAGTACATAGCTGATGAAGATAAATTGGAGAAGATTTTAGAAAATCCTTCTGTAATCAAAACACCAGTTGTTAGAAATGGAAAAGTCTCTACCTTAGGTTATAAACCCGATGTGTGGAAAGACTGGAAATAATTTTAAATAATCCTGGTAAATAATGGTGTAAAGGAGACTAACCATGAATTCAGTACAGATAGAGGAAGCAATTAAAAGAGGCATAGAAGCACGAAGAAATAAAGATATTGAAACAGCCAAAGCAGAGTTTCAAAATGCGATAGATTTAGGAAGTGCAAGAGCATACTGTCATTTAGGCAGTATATATGAGCGTGAAGATAATAAGGATAAAGCATTCGAGTTATACCAAAAAGCTGCCGATTTAGGTGAGCCATTAGGATATACATATATGGGAGACTACTATGACTCTCTGTCTATGGATTATGAATGCGATGGAAATGATGAAAAAGCTCAGGAGTGCTACAAAGAAACAGTGGCATATTATGAAAAGGCACATCAGGGAAAAGAAGTAAAGGCAATATATAAACTGGCTTACTGCTATAAAATCGGACAGGGTGTTGGTGCAGATAAAGAAAAAGCGTTTCAATTGTATGAAGAAATAGTTCAAATGGAAGAAAGTGTATACCACAAATATGCCTATTTGGAACTATCACGTAAATATTCAGTTAATAATAGAATTATAGATGTAGAAAATTGTTTGGATTTATTGTATAAATCAGCAGTTCAATCTTGTGCTGCTGCATATGAAGAGTTAGGCAAATTATCGGCTGGTAAGGGTATTGTAGCACTTGCGAATGCATATTATAAAAAGGCAGCTCAGTTGTATAGAGAACAAAACAATGAATATGGTGCAGCCAAGGCTGAAGAAAAGATTGTTCCTTGTGATACAGAGGTTGAACCATTTATCGGAACATCATCAGAAGAGTTTCTTAATGAAAGTGACATAGCGACTATGCCTGGCAGTGGCAAAGACTATTTGTTGATTAATATGCCATCGTTTATGCAGATGATATTTAACGACATTATGAAAAAACAGGGATTTACATTAATCGGAGCTTTTCCTGATTTGTATTCAGTAGAGGCATTAATTGGAACAATCAATCCATATATTGTTTTTTATAACGAGGTACAGTCTACAGATGACTGTATAGCAATCAAAGCTTTGAAAGAATTGTGCCCATCAACCAGATTTATAGCAGTGGCCTCACATTTAGAACTGAAGGAGACCACTGTAGAAATAGATGAATGGTCTGAGAATAAGCGAAAAGCAGTTTTAACTTCACTAGCTATTCTTTGTGGCGCGTCGGATTACATAGCTTTACCGGCAACTGCTGAAAACATTATAAATAAAATCAATATGTCTTTAGAAAAAGATATTATTTATAAGGGTTATAAACAATTGGATTTACCTTATCTGAAAGAAGCTTTGTGGTTATATGGAGCCTACTATTACTATGAGGAAAACTACGCTGATGCATTTGAATGGCTTGAGAAGTCTGCTAAGAAAGGACATGTTCCGGCAATGGAAATGCTTGTTGTTATGTATAATCGCGGGCTGGGAGTAGAAGCGGACCCGGACAAGGCCTATGATTGGCTTGAAAAGATAGGAGTTGTGTAGTAATTATCTCAAAAGTGTCTCAAATTGATGGGCCGTTTGGGAAGTCTGACCTTTGAAAATTATTTTCAAAAATAACCATATTTATAATTGGATATTAATTATTGCATGCTAATATTCTTACGTTATATTAGGGAATTTTGGAGGAATTTTTTTTGGTAGAAGCTTATTTGATATGTCTGATAAGTTCCATTATCATAATGGCACTGTTCTTTGTGCTTAATGATAAGTACAGTCCGACTATGCTGGCGCTGGTTCTTGTTTTGGTTATTTCCAATGCAGGTTACTACTATCTCTCTGTTTCGGACAACTTAAGTGAAGCGCTGCTTGCCATGAAGATAGCATATACAGGCGGAATGTTTATGCCGGTATTAATGTTGTTTTCTGTTTGTGATACGTGCCAGGTTACACTTAATAAGTATATAAGGAGCATATTGCTTGCCTTTCAGTTTGTGCTTTTAGGTATCATGAATACGATGGGCACCAGGGACTGGTATTACAAAAGCGTAGAGTTTGCCAACGATGGCAAGGTAAGTCATTTATTAAGAGAGTACGGCCCGTTTCATACCGTGCATCAAATTTCGCTGGCCGTCTATCTTCTGGCTGCGGTTGGAATATCGGCATATTCACTGAAAAAGAAAAATACGGTAAGCTCTAAAAATGTAAAGCATATGCTGGGTGTTTTTGTTGTGGGTATTTTTGCATATTTCGGAGGAGGACTGCTTGATACCGGTTTTGAAACCACGGCAGCCAGTGATACACTTCTGTTTGGTTTTATTCTTTTGCCGATGACACGTATGCTGGGCCATTATTACATTTCGCAGAATATAAGCCGAGTATCGGAACAGTCTAAGAATGCATGCTATATATCATTTGGAAGAAATGTGGAATACTTGGGCTGCAATGCGATTGCAAAGCAGAATTTTCCCGAAGTATTAAGCTTTGAGATAGATAAGCAGATTACAAATTCCGAGGGCTACATTTTCAGGGAAGTAATTCCTTTGATTAATAAATTCAAAGAATTCAAGAATGCTCCGGAAAAAGTGGTCAAGATAGACGATAAGGACTGGGAGATAAAAATATATGAAATACTAAAGTCCAATAAGTTAAAAATCGGTTATCTTGCAGAAATATCTGATGTTACCGAGAGACAGAGATATGTTGATATGGTAGAGAAATACAACCATAATCTCGAGGAGCAGGTTGAAAAGGAAAAAGAGCAAAAACAGCTCATAGAAGAAGCGTTGGAAAAAGCCGAGGTTGCCAACAGATCGAAGAGTGCTTTTCTTTCTAAAATGTCTCATGAAATCAGAACACCGCTCAATGCGGTACTTGGTATGGATGAAATGATTCTTCGTGAAACCGATGAAGACAATACCAGAGAATATGGTGAAAGCATCCGAAGCGCAGGTCAGACATTGCTCAGCCTCATAAATGATATATTGGACCTTTCAAAGATTGAATCCGGTAAGCTTGAAGTTATCCCGGTTGAGTATGATTTAAATTCAGTTATAAATGATCTTGCGAATATCATAAGACCTAAGGCAAAAGAAAATCTGCTTGAGTTTAAGGTTGAAATGGAAGATTCGATTCCGCACCTTCTATATGGTGACGAAATAAGAATTAAGCAGATTATCATGAATATATTAAGCAACGCCGTTAAATATACCAAAGAAGGTTCGGTTGTGCTTAAGGTAAACCACGATGTTATTATTCCGGGTCGTGAGATTAACCTGAAGGTTTCCGTCAGCGATACGGGCATAGGTATTAAAGCCGAAGACATCTCAAAACTTTTTTCTCCCTATATGCGCCTTGATGAAAAGAGAAACAGATTTGTTGAGGGCACCGGCCTTGGAATGAGTATTACAAAACAGCTGCTTGAACTGATGGACAGCCATCTTGACGTAAGCAGCGAATATGGAAAAGGCTCTGTATTTTCTTTTGAAATTAAGCAGGAAGTTCGGGATGCGGCTCCTGTAGGACAGTTTGCCAAGAAAGAACAAAGCAGCGAAAAGAGTAAGAAGTACCGGCAGAAATTTACAGCTCCGGAAGCTAATATCATGGTTGTAGATGATGTTGAGACCAATTTGATTGTCATTAAGCATCTGCTTAAGTCTGCAATGGTTAATCTTGATTTGGCAAGAAGCGGTATGGAATGTCTTGAACTGGCTAAAACAAAGAAATATGATATTATTTTCCTTGACCATATGATGCCTGAAATGGATGGCTTTGAGACCCTTGAAGCGTTGAAACAACAAAAAGGTATCAATGAGGAAACTCCGGTTATTGCACTTACGGCTAATGTAATTGTTGGAGCAAGGGATGAATATATTGACGCAGGTTTTAAAGATTATCTTGGAAAACCTATTGAAGCTCCTAAACTGGAAGCAATGCTGCTAAATTATATTCCTGTTAATAAGATTATAAATAATGTCGGTGATTCAGGTACCGGCATACAGGAAAATGAAATTGATTTCGGTAATATGAGCGAAGATAAGAAAGCTATATTTGAGAAAATCAGACAGATAAAAGGCATAGATGTTTATGAAGGAATTAAGGCTTCGGGAACTGCGGAAATCTATGTACAGGTTACCGAAGATTATTTCAATACCGGAGGAAACAGAATCGGACTTATCTCAAGATATTTTGAGACAATGGACTATAAGAACTATACCATTCAGGTCCATGCATTAAAAAGTACATCAAGACTTATCGGTTACACAGAATTATCAAAACTGGCCGAATCGCTTGAAGCGGCAGGGAATAAGGAGTCTGAAGAGTTCATTAAGGAAAATACTCCGGTTCTTCTTAAAATGTATAAAGAAGTTCTGGCAGAATTATCAAGTATTTTTGATGATACCTTTGACAAGGAAGAAATTTCTGCAGATGAGTTGGCTGATGCAATGAACGCTATGTCAGAAGCACTTGAGTCCTTCGACATTGATACAGCGGATCTGATTGTTAAGGAACTTAACAAATACGGTATGCCTAAGAAGTTTAAGGATACATTTAAGAAAATTCGTGTTATGCTGTCTGAGGTCGACCGTGACGGATTAATAGAGATAATTAATTCCTCAAGAAGTGAATGGGAAGTATAAAATATAAGGTGAATTATGGAAAAGAATATAGTATTTATTGAATCTAAACCCTCGTTTATTATAAGAACGATTAGTGAAAAACTTAAGGAAAACGGTTTTGAATGCATGCATTCAACGACTGACATTTCCACAATCGGAAGGTATGCGGAAACCGCTGAAATGTTTCTGGTTAATTTGACCGATGATATCAAGGAAAGTGCAGAACTTTTTACTTACCTCAGAGATGTATGTATAGAAGGAGAGAAGCCCATTTTCTTCTGTGCATATTTAGATGATATGAATATGGCCAAGAAATATCTTCCTGCTTCAACAATTATGAAGGTATTTGAGCGTCCGTTAAATGCTAAGGCTATTGTTGATGAGATATCGATGTATACAAAGCTTGGCGAACTGACTGCTAACCAGAAGCACATTCTTGTAGTAGATGACTCCGGTGAAATGTTAAGAACGGTTAAAACGTGGCTTGGTGCAAAATATAAGGTTTCTTTGGCAAATTCAGCAGCAAGTGCAATATCATTTCTTGCGGTAAATAAGCCGGATCTTATTCTGCTCGATTATGAGATGCCTGTTTGCTCCGGACCTGTAATGCTTCAGATGATCAGATCTGAGGTTAAAACCGGAGATATTCCGGTTATGTTCTTAACAGGAAAAGGTGATGCGGAAAGTGTTAAATCTGTTTTGGCATTAAAGCCTCAGGGCTATATATTAAAAAGTCATACACCTAGTCAGATTATTGAAACAATTGATAATTTCTTTGAAATGAGAAAAACGACTTTAGTATAATCAGATTTATTTTGAGGCGGAGAATGAGTATTTCAAAAGAAAAAATAAATGAATTTTTGAATAAGAGTTTTCTTGACAGAAATAAACCGATTGAAATAAGGCTCTGGTACTACTTTATCATTGTTGAGGCGGTATGGTCGCTTCTTAATTGCATTATTTGCGCGGTTTTGCAAATACCGTTTATTGTTACCAGTGCATTTCTTTTTACCTTTGTATTTCTGATAGTTTTCGCTCTTTTGGGTTTACTTACGAGAAAGCATGACTTAGTCAGGAAAATATATTTGGCGAGTATGTTGATTGCCATACCGCTAAACTGGATAAACATCGGAGGCCCTAAAACTTCCGGCGGTATTCTGTTTATTTGTGAAATTGTTATTTTTATTATGTGTACGAAGAGCAGAGAAATATTTGTTTTTGTTCCTATTTCACTGTTTCTTACCGGAGCGGTTCAGTCTATGTCGGCAAGAGGTGTTTTGCCGGATATTCCGTTAACGGAAATACATATAAGGCAGATTAATTCCTTTGTAGGTTTATCTACCAGTGTAATGATTGCTTTGCTGCTTTTGGGACACAAGTATGAATATATTGCGGAGAGAGACAGAGCTCTTGAATCGGAGCGTAATCTTGAGAAAAGTAATTCACTGCAAAAAAACTTTTTGGCAAATATGTCTCACGAAATCAGAAGCCCGTTAGGTATAGTAATGGGATTTAACAATCTGATTAAGGATTCAACGGATATAGATCAGATACATCAGTATTCAAATGATATAACATATGCGGGAACCACACTTCTGACGGTCATAAATGACATTCTCGATTATTCAAAAATCGAAAGCGGGAAACTCGATATTATAGAAGATTCCTATTCTTTTGAGGCTTTGACAAGCAGCATAATGAGAGAAATTGACCTAAAGTGCAGAGACAAAGGTCTTTCTTTCATTACTAAAATAGATTCAAAGATTCCAAATTATCTATACGGTGATAATGTCAGAATAAAGCAATGCCTCTTAAATGTTCTTTCGAATGCAGTTAAATATACGGATAAGGGAACTGTTTCGCTTTCTGCCGACTTAAAGGGACAGACTGATGACGGAGTATATTCTATAGAGTTTAAGGTAGAAGATACCGGTAAGGGAATCAGTAAAGAAGCTCTTCCCAATATTTTCTCGGCTTTCCAGCGACTGGATGAAGGTATGAACCGAGGCATTGAAGGCACCGGTCTTGGAATGGCCATAACTAAAAATCTTTTGGATGAGATGCACGGTACTATTGACATTCAGAGCGAGTTTGGCGTAGGAACAACGATTACAATCAGACTGGATCAGACGTTGGGTGAAGCTAAATACGATGATACAGGTATTGATTTTAAAGCGGATTTATCGGGAATAAACGTTTTGGTTGTAGATGATACTACGTTAAATCTTACACTGGTTAGAAAACTTCTTGAAAAAGAAGGAGCATCGGTTACAACCTGTGACAACGGAAAAGAATGTCTTTCCATAGTAGCGGCACAGAAATTTGATATTATATTATTAGACCATATGATGCCTGAAATGAATGGTGTAGAAGTATACGGGCGTATGAAAGGACAAAACGGACCTAACAGCAATACGCCGGTTGTAATGCTTACAGCCAATGCCATGGCCGGAGCTGCTCAGGAATATCTTGAAATGGGCTTTGACGGATATTTAAGTAAGCCTATTTCCCAAAAGGAGTTAAAAAAGACGGTTATTCGTTTGGGAAGACATTACTGATAAAAGAAAAATGATTGAATTATTTTACGAAAATAGTGAGGGCAGCACTTTATTGCGGCCATCACTATTTGCTTTTTTACGGCAGAGGAGTTATGAGTAATATTTCATTAAACAGTAAAATAAAAGATTTGTACGATGCACCGATAGGAAGAGATTTGTGCGATAAGCTTCTTATGCAGTTTGGAATGTCTTCACGTATATTAACAAATCCGATTGTCGGAAACATTAAAATTAAAACTTTGGCTAAAATTGCCGGAAGTAAGTTTGATACTTCCGTAGTAGATGCAATTATTTCTCTTGTAAACAGTGAAATGGACGAGCCGGTCAAATTCGAGGGAGTGCCGGAGGAATCCTGGTGGAAGGATGCTGTTTTCTATCAGATATATCCGAGAAGTTTTTATGATACAAACGGTGACGGTATTGGGGATCTAAAAGGCATCATTTCCAAACTGGATTATCTAAAGGAACTTGGAATCGACTGCCTCTGGCTTTCTCCTATATATGATTCCCCCAATGATGATAACGGCTATGACATTCGCGACTATCGTAAAATAATGTCTGAGTTCGGTACAATGGAGGACTTTGACGAGCTTCTTTTTGAAACGCATAACCGCGGAATGAAACTTATAATGGACCTTGTGGTAAACCATACATCAGATGAGCATGAGTGGTTTAAGAAGGCGGTTTCGGGTGACCCCAAATATCATGATTATTATATTTTCAGAAAGGGCAGTGAGGATAAGCTTCCAAATAACTGGCGTTCTTTTTTTGCGGGACCGGCCTGGAACTATTACGATAACTTAGGTGAATGGGGACTCCACCTGTTTTCAAAAAAGCAGATGGATCTTAACTGGGACAATGAAGATGTAAGAAATGAAGTAAAGGACCTTGTAAACTGGTGGCTCGATAAGGGTGTAGACGGATTCAGAATGGATGTGATCAACTGCATATCCAAGCCTTCGGATTTGCCGGATGGTAATGAAACTGTTGGCGAGATGGTTGGCATAAGAGGAATTGAGAAATATTTTTACGGCCCTAAGCTTCATGAGTATTTAAGAGAAATAAAAAAGGAATCTTTTCTTCCTCATAAGGCTTTTTCGGTAGGTGAAACCCCGGGACTCGGTATGGAAATGGCAAAACTTACAACTGCCAAAGAACGTGGCGAACTGGATATGATTTTTTCTTTTGATCATCTTGAAAGCCCCGGTCATACAAGAATGGAAGATTATGAGTATGATTTGAACTATCTTAGGGATTATTTTATAAAATGGATGACAAATTACGGGGATAACTGCAGAATGTCACTGTTTTTTAATAATCATGACAACCCAAGAATGACTTCCAAAATAACAAAAAATAAGGAATATCATTTTGCGGTTCAAAAACTTCTGGCTGTAATGCAGTTTACGTTAAAAGGGACTCCCTTTGTCTTTCAGGGTGATGAAATGGGACTGGTCAACTACGACTTTAGCTCCATGGATGAAATTGAGGATGTGGAATCAAAGGGATTTTATAAGGAATACCTTGAGAGGATGACCGAAAAAGAAGCTTTTGATGTTATTGTTTCGGGAACAAGAGAGCATGCAAGAATACTGCTTCCCTGGAATGAGGCTTCGAACAATCGGCCGCAGCTTATTAAGCAGCAGACAATAAATGAGAATGTTCTTAATGTTTATAAAGAACTGATTGAAATAAGAAAAAGAAGTCATACATTAAAATACGGTGAGTTCAGTGTATTAAACAGTAAAAAGGGAAGATTTGTATACTTACGAAAAGATAAAATGACCGATGTTTGTGATGAAGCGGTGGATTATACTTATCTTGTGGATATTAATCTTAGCGATAAGATGACAGGGGCTTATAAAACAGAAGGTTATGAACTTGTATTTCCAAAGTCGGTTGAGAATGCAGGAAAGCTTAATCCCTATGAAGCCAGAATATGGCGAAGAAAATAGATGTGGAAATATACAATTTTTTAAACCTTTATTGTAATTTTTAAAGTGTAAACAGCGGTACAATATTTGAGAAAAGAGGTATGATATGAAAGAATTAACCGTAACAAAAGAGATGTTTGATAATGAACTTGTAAATGCAGAAAAGCCTGTTTTGATAGATTTCTGGGCAACCTGGTGCGGACCGTGCATGATGATGGCACCTGTAATCGAAAAGTTTGCAGAAGCTCATGACGATGTGATTGTTGGTAAGGTTAACGTTGACGATGAAGAAGACCTTGCAGCGAGATTTGATGTTATGAGCATCCCAACCATTATTCTTTTTGAAAAGGGCAAGGCAGTCAAAAAGGTTATTGGTGTTCAGCCGATGGAAGCTCTTGAAGCATTGCTTAAATAATAATTTTTGAGGTTGTTGAAAGTGGGTTCATTTCCGTTTTTTAGCAAATTTGAAAAAGAATATGTAAAAGAAACCATAAATATGGCATGGCCCTCGATAGTGGAATCATTTTTCGTTGCGGCCGCCGGACTTATAGATTCATATATGGTCAGTTCCCTTGGAACTTATGCTGTGGCTGCGGTAGGAATTACTACCCAGCCTAAATTTGTGGGCTTATCGCTGTTTTTTGCAACTAATATTGCTATTTCTGCTCTTATAGCAAGGCGTCGAGGAGAAAAGAATAAGGAAGATGCCAATTCTATTTTATTCAGCGGACTTCTATTTGTTGTTTTGGCTGCAATACTAATCAGCGCATTAAGTGTAGTCTTTGCCAATCCCTTAATAAGATTTTGCGGATCAAATTCAGACACTCATGATACAGCGGTTGTTTATTTTAGAATCATCATGGGGGGTATGATTTTTAACTGTCTGCAGATGGCGGTTAACTCAGCCCAAAGAGGAGCGGGAAATACAAAGATAACGATGCGTACAAATATAACATCAAGTATTGTTAATGTTATATTTAATTACCTGCTTATCAACGGTCATTTCGGATTTCCGGCTCTTGGTATAACCGGTGCGGCTCTGGCTACGGTGCTTGGTACGGTTGTGGCATTTGTCATGAGTGTGATTTCCATAATGCCCAAGGATAATTTCGTAAGTATTCCCTATATAATTCAAAACAGAATCAAACCTCGCCTCGAAGCCTTTATGAGTATAGTGAAGCTTGGCTATTCGGTATTCTTTGAGCAGATTCTTATGAGAATCGGATTTATGCTTACGGCAATGATGGCTGCCAATCAGGGTACGGATGCTATGGCGGCACACCAGGTTGGTATGAACATTCTTGGTCTGTCATTCTCGTTTGGAGATGGCCTTCAGGCGGCTGCGGTTGCCCTAATTGGCCGAAGTCTTGGGGAAGGCAAGGCGGATAAAGCCAAAACATACGGAAGTATTTGCAGAATGTTTGCGTTTGTGATATCAATCGCTCTGGCCTTTGTTTATTTCTTTGGAGCTCGTACCCTGATGGGTATGTTCTTTGCAGAAAAAGAAATTGTTGATATTGGTGTAAGCATAATGCGGGTCATTATTGTAGTTGTTTTATTTCAGGTGCAGCAGGTTGTATATATGGGATGTCTTCGCGGAGCGGGAGATACTTTATATACCGCTGTTGCGTCAACAATAAGCGTAACAATAATAAGAACACTGGTTTCATATTTGGGCGGATATACGTTTGCCCTTGGAATTATCGGTATCTGGCTTGGCATAGTAGCGGACCAGATATCCAGATATACCTTTGGTGCGGTCAGGTTTAAACAGGGTAAGTGGGTAAATATTAAAATATAATCTGCACACTTATTGACCGTAAACGAAAAATATAGTAAAACGATTTACAAAGGCAAAAAATATTTAAGCTTTTGGAGGATTATAGATGAAAATTTCACGTAAAATCGGTGAGACTATCTCCCCGGATATGATTGGACTGTTCTTTGAAGATATAAATTATGCCGCTGACGGTGGTTTATATGCGGAACTCATTGAAAACAGATCATTTGAAGCAAAGGAAGCTTTCGGTACACCCAGCCAGTTTTATGCCATCGATGATAATGGATATGCATGGAACCCTGTCAGTGCTTCTTCTAAATGGCCTTCAATGAAATATGTTACGGGTACTCCTGTATCAAGTGTTAATCCGCATTATTTAAGATTTGAAGCATCCGAACCGAATCAGGGCTTTTCAAATAAGGCTTATGATGGAATATATCTTGAAAGCGGCGAAAAAGTAAATGTCACATTTTATGCAAGATGTGTTAGATATAAAGGCTCTGTTACCGTTTCCGTTAATGATGGTATGGGCGAAATAGCTTCGTCTAAAGTAGAACTTAAAGAACATATTCCTTTTATTCCTTTTTCTGACATCACCGTACCCTGGAAAGCAGACTGGGATTTCGATTGGTCAGGAAAGAAAGAAGAAGTAGAAAGAATTAAGTCATTGGATCCTTCTAAGAGAGCTTATGCCAGTGAATGGGTTAAGTATGAGACCACACTTACGATGTCCAGAAAAGCAGAAGGAGCCATATTTGTAATCGAAGCTGAAAACGCCGGAATTATTGAATTTGATTATATTTCTGCAATTCCCGAAAGCGCTGTTGCCGGTGTATTCAGAAAAGACCTGTTTGAAACATTAAAAGAGATTAATCCCGGATTTATAAGATTCCCCGGCGGATGTATTGTTGAAGGCTTTAGTCTTGAAAACAGATATTACTGGAAGCAGACAGTCGGTGAAAATATAAACAGAAAATATATTCCCAATCTTTGGGCTTTCGATGATGACAGAAGTAAGGGCCCTGACGCACAAAGACCCGATTGTCATTATGGACAGTCTTACGGTATCGGTTTTTACGAATTTTTCCTTCTTTGCGAACTTCTTGGAGCGAAAGCGTTACCTGTGTTAAGTATGGGTGTTGCCTGTCAGTTCAGATCAACAGAACTTACTGTTCTTGACAGCGACGAATTCAATGAGTTTGTTCAGGATGCGCTTGATTTAATTGAGTTTGCAAACGGCCCTGTAGATTCAAAATGGGGTGGTTTAAGAGCGAAGATGGGACATCCTGAAAGCTTTAATCTTGAAATGATAGCTTGCGGTAATGAACAGTGGGAAACAGAAACTCTTCAATTATTTGACAGAGCGGACAGATTTGAAAAGGCGATTCACGAAGTATATCCCGGATTTAAGATGCTTGGTACGGCCGGTCCCGGTGTGGATATGCCCATGACTCCACAGTGCTGGGAATATTACCGAAACGGCAAGAAGACAAAAGATGATTTTGTTTTTGCGGTTGATGAGCACTATTATAAGAGCCCTCAGTGGATGTATGACAATATTACTCTTTATGATGACTATTCACGAGATATAGCTGTATTTGCAGGGGAATATGCTGCACATACCGCAACAAGAGGCAATAATATGGAAAGCGCTCTTGCTGAGGCTGCATTTATGACAGGTCTTGAAAAGAATGCAGGAGTAGTTAAACTTGCTTCCTATGCCCCTTTGTTTAACAGAATCGGACATGGCCAGTGGAAACCTGATTTAATCTGGTTTGATGCGGAAAAGGTTTATAAAACCCCCAACTATTATGTTCAGTTTTTGTATGCAAATAATATCGGTGATCATACATTGGAAATGTCTGATGATGTTATTGCATTAAGAGATAAGGGCATTTATATTTCCGTTTCCGAAACAAAGGAAGGGGAAACTATTATTAAGGCTGTTAACACAAGTGACAATGCATTTAACTTGGAACTTTCCGATGATAACGGAGCAGTTTCGAAAAATGCTATTGTAAAGGTACTTAAGAGTGCAGGTGCTGAACCCGAAAATATGCCTGAACCTTCTGTTATAGAAGAGAAGACTGTTTCGATTGAGGGCTGCATCGAACTTGAAAAGAAAACTTTTACAGTTGTCAGATTTTAACGAAATACAATTGTTTTTGAGGCTCCTGAGGGAGCCTCTTTTTTTATGTACCTGGAAAGGAATTGACCGGCACATAAAAGCGCGGTGGAGCGGTATCGAAGCGTTATTTAATTATTGCTAAATGAGGTATATCGATTTTGTTTCTTTTTACTTAATCGAATAAGTAAAAAGAAACAAAAGAAGTACAGTCAAAATGTGAATATTTAACCAAAATTCTTTAATTGGCCGTTAACTTATTGACGGTTTTTTTTATTAAGCGTAATATTTAGTAAAACGATTTAATAAAACGATTTACTAAATCGGTTTACTGAACGTTAAGTAATACCAAAGGAGAAGTGTTGACTTATGGTAAATAAAAAGAAAAAGTGGAGAGGGTTTCAGGAATTTTTATACATCCTTCCTTTTCTGATTATCGTAGCTATTTTTTCTTATTACCCACTATACGGATGGGTATATGCATTCTTTGATTACAAACCTCCGAAACCGCTTTCAATGGATTTGTTTGTTGGTTTTAAATGGTTTAAGACAATGGTGGAGAACCCCGTAAAAGTTAAGCAGATTCTCGGAGTATTAAGAAACACATTCGCAATCAGCGGCCTGAGTCTTTTGTTCTCATGGTTCCCTATGATCTTTGCGGTATTTCTTAATGAAATTAAATGTGTTCCGTTTAAGAAGTTCGTTCAGACTGTAACAACCATTCCTAATTTTATAAGCTGGGTTTTGGTTTTCTCAATTGCTTACTCTGTTTTTTCCAGCACAGGTGTAATTAACTCAATTCTGATGGAACTTGGAGTTACAACAGAACCGATTATGTTCCTTAAGTCGGCAGAGCATGTTTATTTTAAACAATGGCTGTGGCTTACATGGAAGAATGCCGGATGGGCAGCAATTATGTATATAGCCGCTATAACCGGTATTGATGAGGAACTTACCGAAGCTGCAAGAGTTGACGGCGCAAACCGTATGCAGATCATTAGACATATTACAATTCCAAGTATTTTACCGACATACTTCGTAATCGTAATGCTTAACCTTGCTAACTTCCTTACAAACGGTATGGAACAGTTCTATGTATTCGCTAACTCCTTTAACAAGGAATACATTCAGGTTCTTGACCTTTATGTATATAACCTGGCAATGGGAAGCGGTGGATATTCACTTTCTGTTGCAATCAGTATTCTTAAGACTGTTGTCAGCATTGTATTACTTACTGCTACGAATAAGTTCTCCAAACTTGTTCGAGGTGAAGGATTTATTTAGGAGGAAACTTATATGGGAAAGAAAAAGATAGATGAATATAAATCCTCCGGTGTTCATTACAAACAGAGCTTTGGAGACAGAGTGATAAGTATTATTACTTATATCGTTTATTCAGTATTTGCATTTGTATGTGTTTATCCTTTTTATTATATCTTTATTAACTCAATCAGTTCCAATCAGTTGAGTGAAAGAGGAAAAGTAATATTCTGGCCTAAGGAAGTTCACTTTACCAACTATGCTTCGGTTATGAAGATTGACGGCTTGTTTGATGCTTTTAAGGTATCATTGGGACGTACTGTTGTAGGAACTATATTTGCTGTATTTTCATCAGCATTTCTTGGCTATATGTTTACAAGAAAGACTTTGTGGGGACGTAAGTTCTGGTTTAGATTTGTAGCGGCAACAATGTATTTTAACGCCGGTATTATTCCTTTATACATTACGATGACAAACCTTCATCTTACAAATAACTTCTGGGTTTACGTTTTACCGATGGCAATCAGTCCTTTCTATATGATTCTTTGTAAGACATTCGTGGAATCGGTTCCCAACGAATTGTCCGATGCGGCATCTATAGACGGAGCAGGAACATTGAGAATATTCTTTAGTATTATGCTTCCGATTATTAAGCCAATCTTAGCGACGGTTGCTATATTTACTGCAGTTAATCAGTGGAACGCATTCCAGGATACACTTCTGTATATTACGGAAAAGAAGTTATACACATTGCAGTTCGTGCTTTACAACTATATTAATCAGGCAAGTTCAATTAAGGCTTTACTGAACGGAAGTACATCCGGCACGAATATTGTTGCTTCAATGGCCAAGATGCAGACGGCAACCTCGATTCGAATGACGGTAACCGTTGTCGTAGTTGCACCGGTACTTTTGGTTTATCCTTTCTTCCAGAGATACTTTACAAAGGGTATCATGATCGGAGCCGTAAAGGGCTAAACAGATATTTGGCGGGTGGTCCGCTGGATATAAATATTTCATATTCTTATAAGGAGGAAATTATGAAGAAGAGAGCTATTGCATTATTACTTTCAATGGTTCTTGTAGGAGCTTCATTAGCAGGTTGCGGAAGCAAGACTGATAATTCTTCTGCCGGCAACACTACAAACAATACTGCTAACGCTACTACAGACAACAAAACAGAAACTGCTTCATCAGACGATACATTAGTTATCGAAGTTTACGATGAAGCTGCAAACATCCAGGGTACACAGGTTGGTTGGTTTGCAAAGGTTATTAAGGATCGTTTTAACATCGAACTTAATATTATCGCACCTCAGGTAGCAGGTGATGCTGTATACCAGACAAGAACAGCTACCGGTAACTTAGGTGACATCGTTGTTCTTGATCCTACACACTTCAGTGATTGTGTAGAGGCAGGACTTATTAAAGATATCACTGCAGAACTTAAGGCTTCACCTAACCTTATGGCATTTGAAGACCAGATTACAACATACAACAACGGTCTTGAAGGAAATGCAGACGGTAAGTTATATGGTATCCCTTGTGAAATGGTAAATACTTCACCTACTTCTTTCTCAGATGATGTTATTTACTCAAGCCCCTTACTTCGTTGGGACTTATACAATGAAGTAGGCGCTCCCGATATTGCTGACCTTGATGAACTCATTGCTACAATTAAGGCTATGATGGAAGCTCATCCTACCAATGCAGATGGAGATCCTTGCTATGGTCTTTCACTTTGGCCTGACTGGGATAACAACGATGGTATGATCGGTATCGCTAACGTTGTTCAGTTAACAACATGGTACGGCGAAAAGATTAAGGGTAGTGCTATCCTTACTGCTGATGATAAGTTTGTTCCTCTTACAGACAAGAACGCAACATATTACAAGATGCTTAAGTTCTTATATGATGCTAACCAGGCTGGTATCGTTGACCCTGACTCAGGTGCTCAGGACTGGAATGCAGCATGTGCTAAGATGAGCGCAGGACAGGTTTACATGTTCTGGTACAGCTGGCAGGTTGGTTTCTGGAACACAACAGAAAGACTTGCTGATGGTAAGGGTATGATCTTTACAC
>JAKSRT010000047.1 GCA_024403485.1 Lachnospiraceae bacterium | reverse complement strand
CATGACTATATATACGATACCTTGTATATTCCGTGGGATTATCTTTCATATTCCCAGTTTTCAGAGGTCTCATTAGGCGCCTTTGAATATCATTAGGCAGAACGGTGAAGGGGTGCGTCTATGTCAATGGAAGTAGATATTACTCAGCACAAACTGTAAGGCTATGATTTTACTTCAAGAAGCGAACGAAAAGAATAGATTAAAACTGTTTGTAAAATAACGGTAATAGAAACTGTTAAAAGACAGCAGCGATTATCCTGAAAAGGACACAGTCGTTTATAGTGAATACATAGAATAAAAGCATCATATCCTGTCGGTATGGTGCTTTTTCTTTTGAATAATATTGTTGGTGAAAGAGTATTTGCGATGATAATGAGTCAAGTGTATGAACCTGCTTGCATGGCTAATTTTCCCTTTGATTATTGCATTTGCCGTTATACTATGCGAAACTGAATATATAATGCCTGTATATTTGATTGTTTGATGTATTTCGGAGAACGAATGAAAAAGAAAATTTTGTTTATGCTTTGCACCTGGCAGGAGGCATATTCACAGACTATTCTCAAGGGAATAGAAAATGCAATTGAAAATATAGATATTGAGATTCATGTAATCAATGCTTACGGTTCGGCAGTTGAGTATTTCACCAAAGAGGTTGAGGCTTTCCTTTTGGTTGATGTCAGAGATTATGACGGTGTAATGCTGATGCTTAATGGTGTTGGCTCCTATGATTATCTGGAAAAATATGCAAAAGAGTGTATTGAGTACGATATTCCGGCTGTCAGCATAGATATTCCGTTTCCGGGTATAGCATATTGCGGTATTGATAATTATCTTTCTGCTTATAAAATTACTGAGCATCTTATAAAGGAACATAATGTCAGCAAGCTCCATTATATAGGTGGTCCTGAAGACCATCCGGATTCAATTGAACGAAGTAAGGCATTTATTGACTGCTTAAAGGATAATGGGCTTGAACCCTACGGTTTTTCCTATTATGGATTTATGAGATCCTCCGGCAGAAAGGCCTACGAAGATATCAAAGCGTCCGGAAAGCCTATGGCTGAGGCCTATGTTTTTTCAAACGATTTTTCCGCATTGGGCTTCTGCATGGCCGCAAAAGAGGACGGGCTTGTACCGCCTGCTGACTTTCTTGCTGTTGGCTTTGACAATCAGCCGGATGCAAGAAATTATTTTCCCAGCATTTCATCAATTGACCGAAATCTGGAGGGACTTGGATATAACAGCATTCTTCATTTAATTAACATTATTGACGGAAAGACTCCTGTGGATGCGGACAGAACCATTCCCGGGGTCCTTGTGCGAGGCGGCACCTGCGGCTGCGAAAAGAACCGTGATTTGGCGGGACAGTATTTGGAACTTAATGCCAAATTTATGATGCGAAATGAATATGACTCCTTGCAGAAAAGTGCCAGAGAAAGACTTTGCGGAAACGAAAATTTTGAACAGTTTCAGGAAGAATTGCGCAGCTGCATGAGCAAGTGGGGCATTGAAGATTTCAGAATCGGAGTAAATCGCTTTATTTTTGATGCATCCAACAATATAACCGAAGGCTATGATGATGTGATGAATGTATACGGGGCGGATTCTTTTTCATTAATTTATCGGAAAGAGGGCCTGATTCCTGATGATTTCAGGGATGATAAAACAAAAATCTACTGGTTTGGAACTCTGCACTGTAAGGAAAAGACCTTGGGCTACAGTATTTTTAAGTACAATTCTGCACTGATGGAGTTTCAATATCATCGTACATTGAATGAAACAGCTTCCATGGCCGTTGAAAACATAAAGCAATCGGTAATATTAAGTGAGGTTAATCAAAAGCTGGAAAGATTATATATTACCGACTCACTTACCGGCTTGTACAACAGATTCGGTTATAATTCCTTTGCTCAAAAGCTGTACGAGGAGAATAAGGGTAGAATATATATTGTATTTATTGACATGGATAATCTGAAGGTTATGAATGATTCCTATGGACATAAATACGGTGATATTGCACTGAAGGGTATTTCCGAAGCAATGAAGGCAGTATATACGGATACTGATGTCAAGGTTCGTGTGGGGGGCGATGAGTTTCTGGTTATTGGTCCGTTTGTAAGCGAAGATGAGCTTTTTATGAAGGAGAGAAGAATCAGCGACTATTTGCTAAGATACACTGAACGCATGTGTTTGCCTATTAATGTTGAGGTAAGCATAGGCCACGCCTTCAGCGAGAGCGGTTACGATGATGACAGTGGTCTTAATCTTGAAGCAATTCTTCAAAACGCAGACAGCAGGATGTATATCGAGAAGCAGACAAAAAAGAAGAAATAGTGATATAAAGAGCAAGAGCTCCAACAAGATTATTGATATTTATCCTTTTTGCGTTATAATATTACTGTTGTTTTTATTCAACTTGAAAGGGGACATGAAAAATGTCAAAAGCAAGTGTAGTTTTAGGATGTTTTTACGGAGATGAAGGAAAGGGGCGTACAACCGATTATCTTGCTCAGTTTGCAGATGTTTCTGTCAGAGCAACAGGCGGTAACAATGCAGGTCACACCATTAATGTAAACGGTGTGAAGTTTGCCATGAGACTTATTCCTTCGGGTATTCTTTCTAATAAGACAATAGCAGTTATCGGAAACGGTGTAGTACTTAATCCTGAGGTCCTTATCGGTGAAATTCAGATGCTGAAGGCCCATGATATTGACGTAGATAAGTACTTAAAGATCAGTAATAAGGCACATGTGATTTTCCCTTATCATACTCATCTTGACGTTATGCTTGAGAACAAGCGTAAGAATAAAATCGGTACCACCAAGAACGGTATCGGCCCTGCATACTGTGACAAGTATGAAAGAAGCGGCTTCAGAATGGAGGATCTCTACAAGGATAACTTTGAAGAGAATTTAAGGCACCAGATTAAGGTTAAGAATGAACTTCTTGCAGCTGCCGGCGAGCCTCTTTGCGATGCTGATGAAATCGTTGAGAAATATAAGGGTTATGCTGAGATACTTAAGCAGTATGTTTGTGATACTGTTACCCTTTTGCACAAGTACTTAAAAGAAGATAAGTATATGGTAGTTGAGGGTGCTCAGGCAACACTCCTTGATATTGATTTTGGTTCATATCCCTTTGTTACTTCTTCAAATCCCACAATCGGCGGTATTTTAACCGGTACCGGTCTTTCCGCAAGAGATATCGGTGATGTTTACGGTGTTATCAAGGCTTATTCCAGCCGTGTAGGTGAGGGTCCTTACGTTACCGAATTAAAGGATGCGACAGGAGACAGAATTCGTGATCTTGGTCATGAGTACGGCACGGTTACCGGACGTCCCAGAAGATGCGGATGGCTCGATCTTGTTACCTTAAAGTACGCTATTGACCTTAACGGTGTAAACTATATTAACCTTAATCACCTGGATACCATCGGCTGCTTCGACACCTTCAAGGCCTGCGTTGCATATGAGGTTGATGGTGTAGAGACTACTGATTTCTCCACCAATGAGGAGTTCCTTAGCAAAGCAAAGCCTGTATACAAGGAATTCAAGGGTGGTTTCGGTGACGTATCAAAGTGTAAGACCTTTGAGGAGCTTCCCGAGGCTGCAAAGGAATATATTCTCTTTATTGAGAAATATACCGGAACAATGGTTAAGCTTATCGGTACCGGTGCTGACAGAGAGAATATGATTGTCAGATAATATATGATAGTTTTAGTGGACGGCAGTTTTTGTCGTCCACTTTTTTTATTCGGTATAACCTGAAATAGGAATTAGTTGGAGTTAGTTGAATTTTATATGTAAAAATATATAGCAATGCCTTAATACATATAGTATAATATATGGCGGTTTAGAAAATTTCTTTATACGAAAGGATAGACTATTATGTCAGAGAACAAGAAAAATGGCGGATGGCGCAGTAACAAGTGGGTACGTGCCGCTATTCCCGGTCTTTTACTTCACTGCAGTATTGGTACAGTTTATTGCTGGTCTTACGTAAGCGGTGCTGTTTCAACAGCTATCGGCTATGATATTAAGACTGTAAACTGGGCTTTCAGTATTGCAATTCTTTTCCTTGGAATGTCAGCTGCATTTTTGGGAAATTTTGTTGAGAAGGATATTCATAAAGCATCTCTCATTGCAACTATCTGTTTCTCAATCGGTATGGCTGGAACCGGTTTCTTCGTATGGTACGGTGGAAATCAGTTTGCTTCAACCGGAAAACCCAGTGCACTTGCATTGGTTGGTATTTACATTTTCTACGGTGTAATTATGGGTATCGGTCTTGGTACCGGTTATCTTTCACCTGTAAAGACACTTATGCTCTGGTTTGAAGACCGTAAGGGTCTTGCAACCGGACTTGCAGTTGCAGGTTTTGGTGCTGCAAAGGCTATCGGTGCTCCTATTATGGAGGCAATGCAGAATAGCGAAGCAATCGGTGTTGTTAAGATGTTCTACATTCTTGCTGCAGTATATTTTGCAATGATGTTTGTAGGCCACTTACTGTTAAAGAAACCCGAAGGCTGGCATGAGCCCTCAGGTGCAGAGAAGAAGCCTTCAATTATGGAGGTTCTTAAGACTAAGCCTTTAACAAATTATGTTGGTATCTGGCTTATGTTCTTCTTAAACATTACCTGTGGTCTTGCTATTATTTCTTACGAAAAGCAGCTTTTCATGACTGTAGGTTTCTTGGCAGCTGCAGGTATGCTTGGTGCAGTATCCGCAGTATTTAATGCAGGCGGACGTCTTGGTTTCTCAGCATGGGCTGATACCATGAACGACAGAAATACAATTTATAAGCTTATTTTCATCCTTTCAATTGTATTTACCGCAATTGCACTTGTTACTAACGGTATTGTAAACGGAGCATCAAATACTGTTCTTGCAATTATTGTTGTTGCATTAATCTTTGTTGTAAATGCAGGCTACGGCGGAGGCTTCTCCAACGTTCCCACACTTCTTTCCGATCATTACGGAATGGGCAGTATTTCAGCAATTCACGGTATTACACTTTCCGCATGGGGCTTTGCAGGTATTGCAGGTCCTCAGCTTGCAGCATTTATTGTTAAGCATTTTGGTGGGGCTACTGTTGATTTTGAATATCATGGAAAGGTTATTACAGCTAACCCTCTCGGATATCAGAGAATCCTTATTGCAACCTTAGTTCTTTACATTATTTCTTTGGTTGTATGTCTGGTTCTTGTTAAACCTACAGAAAAAGCACTTGCAGCAAAGAAAACTAAGCAGGCTGCAAAGGCAGAATAATTTAGCTGTTAAAGACAGTCCGGAGAGTACCTAAAATCAGGTGCCGAAGGGCTGTCTTTTTTATTTAAAACTGTGTAATTATACCTGTGGTTTACCTGTGTTCTATTGACAAAATATAGTTAATATTGTCATAATAAAAATATAAATTTTTTATAAAAAAGGAGAATTTTAATATGTTTTGTAAGAATTGCGGAGCTCAGCTTCCCGAAGGCGCAAATTGCTGCCCTCAGTGCGGTACACCTGTTTCAGAAAGCATTGAAAAGAAGATTGCTAACGGAGCTAATGAATTTGTTGGCCGTACCGAAAGCGAAATCAGAAATACAATGAATTCTTTTTCAAATCCTGTTATGACATCAGTTCTTAAGACCGACAGAAGTCTTATTATCACACTTCTCTTAAACATCATTACCTGCGGAATTTACAGCATTTTCTTCTGTGATGAAATTTCCAAGTCAGTTAATGTCGCTTGTGCAGGAGACGGTGAACAGACTACCGGTGGCCTTATGATGTGGCTTTTGAGCATTGTTACCTGTGGTATTTACGGTATTGTTTGGTATTATAAGCTCGGTAATCGTCTTGCTTCCAATTCAACCAGATATGGTATGAACTTCCAGGAAAACGGTACCACAGTATTACTTTGGATGATTCTTGGTTCTGCATTATGCGGAATTGGACCCCTTATTGCTTTACATATTCTTATTAAGAACACCAACAGTATTTGTGCCGCATACAATCAGTACAATGCATAATAAATATTAAACATTTGAGGCACCCTTAAAAAGGTGCCTCTTTTTTTGACGATGAAAAAATATAAATCCATTATTTCTTTTGCGATAACTGCATTATTAATAGCGATAGTGTATTGCATAATTGGATGCCCCATAAAATTGTTTACCGGAATATCCTGTCCGGGATGCGGCATGACAAGGGCAGCACTTTCGATTATTCACTTGAATTTCAGGCAGGCGTTATATTATCATCCTCTTGTTTTGCTGCCGCCTGCGTTTATTGTTGTGTATTTTTTGAGGGATAAATATTTTAGAAAATTTTATAAGCCTATCCTTTATACTTTTATTTCTTTATTTTTTATTGTTTATATCCTGAGATTATTCCTTATTCCAAATGATATTGTAACTGTAGACATTAAGCAGGGTTTGATTTATAAGGGTGCAAATTTGCTTATTCATTTTAAAAAATAGTAGATGCATTATTTTTTATCCTCTGTTATAATTCCTAACATTGCGACTTGATATCATAAATATGAATTGGAGAAACTATGGCAGGAGAAGCATTTTCCGAAAAAAGATTTGACGAACTTGAGTTAAATAATGACATAAAGAGGGGCGTAGAGAATTGCGGCTTTGAATTGATGACACCTATACAGGCTGCTGCAATTCCGGCACTTTTAACAGGAAGAGATGTAATCGGTCAGGCACAGACCGGTACCGGTAAAACCGCAGCCTTTGGTTTACCCTTGCTGCAGATGGTGAATCCTCAGGATAAAAATCTTCAGGCTATCATTCTATGTCCCACCAGAGAACTTGCAATGCAGGTGGCAAGTGAGATAAGAAATTTTACCACTTATATGCATGATGTTAAGCTTTTACCGATTTACGGAGGGCAAGACATCAGAAAGCAGATTATGGGCCTTAAGTGAACTCAAATTATTGTGGGTACACCGGGGCGTGTAATGGATCATATGCGAAGACATACCATAAAACTGGATTCAGTGCGTTTCTGTGTACTGGACGAGGCTGACGAAATGCTGAAAATGGGTTTTCGTGAGGATATGGAGGTTATTCTGGGTGCAATAGATCATCCTCATCAGACCTGTCTGTTTTCTGCAACCATGCCTCAGGAAATCCTTGATATTACTGATAGATTTCAGCAGGATCCGGAGTTTATAAAAATTACCCCCAAAGAGCTTACCATCGACAGAATTGAACAATATTATTACGCTGTTAAAAGCGAGTATAAGACTCAGGCTGTTCTGCGTCTGTTAGCGTTTCACAGATACCAGAAATCCATCATTTTCTGCAATACAAAGGCAATGACGGATTCACTTGCAACTGAACTGAAGGCTGCAGGCTATTCCGTAGATGCTCTTCACGGAGACTTAGGACAAAAGCAGCGTGATGTTGTAATGAATAATTTTCGTACCGGCGCTGTAAGTGTTCTTATTGCTACTGATATAGCAGCCCGTGGCATTGATGTGGATGATGTAGAAGCTGTATTCAATTATGATATACCTTCTGAAATAGAATATTACGTGCACAGAATCGGCAGAACCGGACGTGCGGGTCGAACCGGAGTGTCTCATACCTTATGCAAGAGCAGAGATTTCAGAAAACTTCACGAAATCGAAGAGGTCTGCCATACAAAAATGGAGGAAAGGAAGATTCCTTCTTCTGCCAGCATTAATGAATTCAAGGTCAGAAGGGCACTTGAGGAAGCGTTGGTCGTTGCCGAAAGCGGTGACAGCAAGAGATACAACGAATTGGTGTCAGAGTATTGTGATACCTGTGATATAAGTGCCGTGGACCTGGCTGCTGCATTTCTTAAACTTCAAATAGGAGAGATACTTGAAGACATTACAATAGATTTGCCTGAAAAAAGCAAAAAGAAAAGCCGAAAGCCTTCTTCGGAAAAGAATGAAAAGACTAATGCGGAAAAGCGGGACAAAAAGAGAGATTTCAAAGGCAGTGACAGAAAAGAAAAGAAAGAACCCAGAAGAGATTCCGCCGGAAACATCAGAAAAGAAAAACGATTTAATGTTTCAACTAAAACTGTAAAGGAACAGAAATCCTCTGACAGAAAGCATCAAAAGTCCGAATTTGAGTCATCCACAAAGAAAGTGAAAGATATAAAAGAGGTAAAGGTAAAAAGAAAATCCTCTGCTCATCATGAAAGATTAAATATGAAGGGCGAAAGAATTAAGTAAATCGAGTAGGCTGCCCCTACTCGATTGATTAACATTCGCCGAATGCGTGACTCTATGCAAGCATACTCACGCGCTCGGCTCATTGTCATAACAAAAAAACAGGTGAACTTGTAAATGAGTTCACCTGTTTTATTTTTTAATCACTATTCTTTATCGATAAAGAAATAATTGTTTTTGTTATTGAGTATTGCATCATGCCCGCATTGAATTGCCTTTTTTAACAGCTTCGTATCAGGCTGTATATGATCTGAACGTGTTATTTGATTCTTTTCAAGTGCAAGCTCGTAATCGCTTAATATTGTAACTGCATGATTATATCGATCCTTCATGGGACTTTGCAGGTGGGCGGTTACCAAATTCATTACGGCACGGGGAGAGCTTCCGTGGTCACCGTAAAACAGATACATCAATTGTCTCATTCCTTCTTCCGGAATGGATTCAATCATTTGAATAAGCTCGCTTCTTAATTTTTCCTCAGAATCCTTTCCCTTTGTTCCCTCCAAATCAGGAAACATAAACTGAAGGAAATAGGGCATTGCAGGAACCTTCATTACTCTGAACCATTCAATGGCCTGCAGAAGAGTAGGTGCACTGATTCCACGCTCCCAGTTCTGTACCGTTTTTTTTGCTATTCCAAGTTCCAAAGAAACCTTTTCCTGAGAAAGGCCGCTTTCAAATCTGGAAAGCATTAGCATTCTGGCCAGTCTTTTTTTATCTTCATCGTCATAATATTTGCAATCGGATTTGCTATCAAACATAAAAGATACCCCCCAATATTTTGTAATCCCCTGTCTGCATATTATCACTATTGGCAGTTGTGTCAATAAGGCAAAGATTCCAGGAAAAAACTTATACCAAATACTGAAAAAATCGCGTAAAAAAGGGAGACAAAATCGTCTCCCAAATAGTTAATTCAAATATTCGCTTATATCCACATAACATGCTTCAGTAGTGGTCTCAGATGTAGGATGGTTGAAATATATACGTTTACCATCCCTTGAAAATGTGGGATTTGCATGAACCTTCAGCTTCCAGGTACAATCCTGAAAATTCGTACATCCAAAGGTTGCCACAGGCTCTGTTTGTCCGCGCTTATAAAGGAAAATATCGCAGGGGTATCCGGGATAAGCCCTGTCGCCCGTAAACCATTTCCTGTCGGGAGAGCCATCTATATGATTACCGATACCACCGAGGGTTTCTAAGCACTTACCGTCCATGGTGAATCGCTGAATCAGACTGGTAGCCATATCAATCTTTCCATCAACCACAAACTGTCTGGTGGCAAGATAGGTATCATCATCAAACCAAAGCTGATGAACGGGCTTATCGGGAATGACAAAGGTCTCACCTGTTTCGATATCAATACCTCCCAGGGCTCCGAAAACAGGGCAGTTATCAACTGACAGTCGCATCATAAGCTTATTGCCTGAAGGATTTAACTGAACATGACTCATAGAAGTGGTGTAACGGTTGGGAATACAGCCATGTTCAACCACCATATTAAATACAGTTTCTTTATCCGCAACTCTTTTGATTTCTCCGGTTGCAAGATAAAGCAGATAAATGCCGCAGGTGTCAATTTCCGGGTAATCAGGATTTTTGCCAAGATATTCCTCGGAAATTGAAAAAGGATAAATACCGTTTTCGGCACAATGACTTTCCTTTGCAAAAATGGGACCGTATTTTATTTTTCCTGTATTAATATTCAGAATTCTGAAGGCTGCAAGACCATCTATGGAATCTCTGAAAACAATATGCTCATTATCGGTAAAGGTGGCAGAGGGGCCATTATGATTTCCGCAGGATACGGTAAATACCTTTCTTGCATTATTAAAAGTATCTCTGTCACAAATCCAGATTTCAGTAATATTTTCACCGGCCTCTATACTGGGCTTTCTGGCATATACAAGTAGCTTTCCGTCAGGACTTTCCGGCTGTCCGCCGTTCATGCCAAGAAGAGTATTGCCTGTGTAATCTTTATCTATTTTTATAATTTCCATTGCTGTTTCCTATCCTTAAAATTTTCTGAAACGTAATACGGAAGGGTCGATTTCCGAAACTGTTTTTGCACCGGTTCTGGCCATAACCGTAGAAAGTTCACTGTTAATCTGTTGTATTTTTGCTTCCACACCAAAAGCGCCGGTTTTTAACGGATCCATTAAAGCACGACCTACGCCGACTGCATCGGCACCAAGCGCAAGAGCCTTAAATGCATCCATGCCGGATTCAAAGCCGCAATCTACGAATATTTTCAGTTTACCGTCCACTGCCTTTTTGATTTCAGGTAAAATCATCAAAGGGGGAACCATGGAATCCATTATACCGTGATGATGGGAAATAATAATGGCAGAAGCGCCCATTTCTACGCATTTTTCAGCATCCTGAGGACTGAGAACACCCTTAACAATGAAGGGAAGCTCAGAGGCCTTAACAAAGGCTTTCATTTGCTCAAGAGTTTTCGGACGCATGGGAAGACCAAGAACTACATCATATTCGCCCTTCCAGGAAATCGCATGGTCAATATCCATTCCAACCGCAAAAGCACCATTTTCCCTTGCATGCTTAATCTTTCTGAAAACTTCCCCGTCACGTTCATGGGGCTTAATGATTTTTACTGTTTTAGCTCCGGTGTTAATGATTCTTTCAAGTTCGTCGTCCTCACCCATTCCAACAAAATGAAGGGCATTGCAGGATTTCGCACCTTTTGCAAATTCAACCATTCCGTCTTCGCATATGTTGTTGAGATGAGACAGTGCGGCAGTCATTACGGGAGTGGAAAATTCATGGCCGAAAAGATTAACGGAAAGATTTGGAAGGTCCGAGTCTATATAACGAGGTGTTACCATAATGGAATTGAAATATTCTCTGGTTAATTCATCGGTTTTAGCTGTCATGTTTTTATCCTCCTATATCAAATTATAGCTTGTTTTTTAGCATGTAAAATATGAAAATATCTAATTTATTTATCAAAAAAACGACAAACAGAAAAGCTCTCTTCCGTGTAAAGAAGAGAGCTTCGTGATTAAGCAAGAGTAACTAAAATATCATCGATAAACATATCTGCATTGCCATTGGTTTCAACAAAAAACTCTGCTGAATTCAAGCCGGCGGGAATATCACAGTTGGTAACAATGTGTGTAAAGCCTGTATCGGATTTTACCTCTGTGAAAACAACAGGAACATTTCCGTCAAGACCGACTCTGATAAGTGAATCCTTTGTTTTAACATACAAAGATAAGGTTATGCTGCGTCCGATATAAGAAGAGATATCAAATTTGACGGTTGCATCCTTTTCGGCTCTGCTGACTAAGAGAGAGCGGGATTTTTTATCAACAGATTCCTTATCCGTAACCATAAGAACAGGAAGATGTCCCATACCCCTAATGGAGGCAATATTATCCCGGTGCTCGAAGCTTTCCTTTTGCCCTATTAGCTTTACTGAAACCTCATCAATGTAAACCGGATTTACGGCCTCAGGATTTTCTTCCTTTGTATCAAAATACAAAAACATTGAATGCAGGTTTGAAGGGATTTCATATTCACCCTCGATATAGGACCAGTTTCCGTTTGTATCTGCCGAAGCAATAAAGGAATTTCTGTCACCTGAACCTGCCAGCTCAGCATTAAGGTTTACGGCTATAGCAGGGCTGTATACCCATGCGGATACCTTGACAGTCTGTCCGATAAAGTCAGATACATCCAGACTGATTCCGCTCCAGGCTCCAAAACGACGGTTGGTAAACAGGCATCTGGAACCGGAATGTGCCATAGAATCACAAAGGGCAATTTCGCCCCAGCCTCTTGACTTAAAGCCTGCTGCTTTATAATCAAATTCCTCATCAGTTGTTTTTTCAAAATCAAAAAATTTATCTGACAAATCAATTTCTATTCGTTCAGGTTCTCCCAGACTTTCTCCGGAAAGAGCATAGCACAGGCCGTAATAGGCTTTCTTTGGAGTCAAATCCCCGTGGAACAGTAAGGGATTTGCGCCTCTGATCCAGGAGTTATCATCTGTAAGGCCCCAGAAGGTAACACATTCAAGCCCGGCGCCTGCTTCTTTAGCCTTAACCAAAGCCTTAAAGAACTCCCGGTAAAATACAGCCTGATAGTATTCAGCATTTATGTTTGTGCAGGTACATTTAACATCCAACTCGGTAATGTGGACTACATTGGCAAGCTTTGAATAATCCATTAGTGCACTTATGTATTCATCAATATTGTTATTGTCGCTTAAATGTCCCTGCATTCCGATTCCGCCAAGCAGTCCCTCGGAAATAATGCTGCCGTGCTCATCGGTTTCTGCATTTAGATTTTTGATTATTGCTTCTTTTTTTACGGAATCAAATTCGTTGTAATCGTTATAGAAAAGGATGGGCTTTGGTCCGTTATATTCTTTTGAAAATTTTTCAACCGCATCGTAGGCAAAACGGAAGGACCAGTAAATATAATCATCGCCTATAATTTCCGACCAGTAGCTTTTACGAACGCAGGATTCCTTTTTATCTGCGGGCTCAATTGCTTCGTTTACCACATCCCATGCATAAATAGTATCTGCATAACCGTCTTTATACATCCATTCCACAAGATTGAAGATATAGCTTTTAAGACGTTTTAATAATATATCCCGGGTAACGTAGCATACGGGATCCAATTTTTCAAAATATTTTAATCTGGGATTTTCCTTTAAGAGCTCGGGATCGGTTGGAATGGTAACAGGAGAGTAGCCTTTGCAGAAAATTTCCTTGGGACACTGGCTGTGCCATACCATAACGTGACCTCTGACCTTTAATCCGTTTGCTTTGGCAAAATCCAGCATGAACTTAGCATTTGGATTAAGCTCAAAGGGCAGAAAATCTTCAGCGGCAGCCTGAGAATGAAAGGCCATATTGTACATGGGCTTTAACTCATTTGCAAAGGTGAAGCTGTTAAATTGCTTAAGAATCATTGCTTCCTTATGGGGATTACCGATTTCATTGTTTGTAAAGCGTTCACTAACTCTTTCGCCGGCTACTCCAATCTTAAAATAGTCCTTGTATAAATCCTTTAAGGCTGCCAAATCGCTCATATAAACCTCCGTAAAAGTTTTGCTTACGTTATATGGTTTAAAATTAGCATTAATATAAACAGTTAACTATGTATATGTTGCTATTAGTAAATGCATTATTGCTGTGTTAATTAAAAAATTAATCATACAGGAATATTTATGTTATAATCGACACATATATTTGAAAACGAGGAAAGTTAATTGCAGCTTTTGGTAAGAGATAAAAAATTCTACAAAACACTTGTGGCTTTTGCATTGCCGATTTCACTTCAGTCTTTGATTACCGTTGGTGTAAATATGGCAGATAATGTAATGCTGGGGCAGCTTGGCGAAGGTGACATGAGTGCAGCAACTCTTGCCAACAATTTTATTACCATTTATCAGATTATGTGTATGGGTTTAGGCATGGGGGCATCGGTTTTAGTCAGCCGTTTCTTTGGAATGAAGGATAAGTCCGGCATGAAGAAGGCTGTTAACATCATGTTCAGGCTGGAGTTTATTATCGCTTCACTTTTTGCACTTTCAACAGCTTTGTTTCCGCGCACTATAATGGGAATGTATGTAAAGGATGCTTCGGTTATAGCTGCCGGTGCAGCATATTTACTGGTTTCCATTCCCTGCTATTACCTGAATGGCTTTGCTTTAACCACAAGCCTTGTTTTGCGAAGTGTAGGAAAAGCAAATGTACCGTTGATTTCCAGTATTTTTTCGTTTTTTGTCAATATATTTTTTAACTGGCTGTTCATTTTCGGTAACCTGGGTGCTCCAAGACTTGGAGTGACAGGTGCAGCTTTGGGTACACTTATTGCCAGAATAGTAGAATTTGTTATTACTATGGGCTTTTTACTGTTTGTGGATACGAATATCAGTCTGCGCTTCAAAGATTTATTTATGAAGGTTAGTGACCTGATAGGAGATTATATTCGGATTTCAGTTCCGGTTCTTGTTTCCGATACACTTTTGGGACTTGGTAATACAGCGGTTGCGATTATTATGGGACATATCGGTACAACCTTTGTGGCAGCCAATGCCATTACCATGGTAACCTACTCACTTGCAACTGTCGTTATTCAGGGCATCAGCCAGGCAAGCTGCGCTATTACAGGCATTACCCTTGGAGAAGGAGATATTGAAAAGGCACAAAAACAGGGCGTTACTTTTGCCACTTTAGGCTTTTTGATAGGCGGAATTGGCTGTGGCATTATATATTTTTTAAGGGGTCCTATTATTTCCTGTTATAAAATTGAAGAAGAAACAGTATCTCTTGCCTACGATTTAATGGTTGCGCTTGCCATAGTAATATGGTTTCAGGCAGCTAACAGTATTCTTACAAAGGGAACCCTTCGAGGAGGCGGTGATACCAAATTCTTGATGGTTTTTGATATTCTGTTTTTGTGGGTGGTCAGCATTCCTCTGGGTATCTTAACAGGATTGGTTTGGCACTGGAGCGGCTTCTGGGTATATATGATGCTTAAGCTGGATCAGTTTTTAAAATGCTTTGTTTGTCTTATACGCTTAAAGAGCGGAAAATGGATAAAAAAGATAAAAGTATCAAACAATACAGAAAGTGAAAGATAATTCGATGTTAAGTAAATTTTGGCGTTTATATGTGGCAATTTCGGCTTTTCTTATTTTTCTGGGAGTAATATGGCTTGTAAAAGTTCCTGTTTTGACCGGAATTGCTTTCTATTCAGTGTTCTTGTTTTTACTGTTTTTAAACAACAAAAAATCCGTTCTTCGGACAGTCACAATGGATAATTTAGGCATAAACGGCCGTATTGTAACCTGTTTTTTTGCATTGATAATGATTGTTCTATGTGTACTTCCAATGGATCTTGCACCATTTTGGAACGGACAGATTCCTATGCATCGCAATCAGTATGAGCTGCTTGCGGATTCTATTCTGGATGGTCATTTGTATATTGATTACGATGACATTGATGAGAGATTACTGGCAATGGAAAATCCTTATGACTATGAGGAGAGACTGAAGCAGGAGATTCTTTATCACTGGGATCATGCCTTTTACAAGGGACACTATTATATGTATTTCGGTGTTGTTCCCGTATTCGTATTATTTATTCCCTTCAAGCTGATATTCGGAAAAACTCTTGTTACCTTCCATGCAACACAGTTTTTCGTAATGTTTTCGATTATAGCTTTCTTTTTGTTGTTTATTCAGCTATGCAAAAGATTTTACAAAAAAATGCCTCTTGGTACTTATCTTTTGACTACTATGGCTGTATGTATGATTACCCTTGGTTATATCGTACAGGCTCCGGCTTTGTATTGTACTGCCATTTCCGGCGGCATATTCTTTATGCTTTGGAGCTTAAACTGCTATTTCTATGCCGTGTATTTTGCAAAGAAGGAGTGGATGCAGGTGTTATTAGCCTGTCTTGGTGCCATTTTCGGTGCCCTTGCCTTTGGCTGCAGACCTCCGGTTGCACTTGCAAATATAATTGCAATTCCTTTGGCAATAACCTATGCCAAGAACTATAAAGGCAAACATATTATCAGAAATTTTATTCTTATTGCTTTGCCCTATGTGATTATTGGAGCCTTGTTAATGCTTTACAATTATCTGCGCTTTGAAAATCCCTTTGAGTTCGGTCAGGCATACCAGTTAACCTCATACGATCAGACTGTTTATATGAGCTTCTTTGATAGAATTGATCTTTTTGCAATTCTTTCGGGACTTTTTAATAACTTTTTTACCGTGGGTACTATAGAGTCATTGTTCCCTCATTTCTTCTATGGTGGATTGTATATTACATATCCTCTTATGTGGCTGATAGTGATATATTATTCAAAGGGTTCTGTTCATAATTCCATGAAGCTTGATAAGAGCAGACTGCTTGCTTTCTTCATTTTCATTGAACCTGTAATTGTTACGGCAGTTGATACCTACTGGTCTCCCGGATTATGTGAAAGATACAGACTCGACGAATATTTTATAGTAGGTATTTTTGCATTTATGCTGGCAGGCTACAGACTTCGTTCAACCGATAACCAGGAGCGAAGCAATGCGGTTATTTCCACCTTTGCTGTTGCCTCCATGCTTCTTGCGGTATTAATGTTCTTTTACCCCTGTGATGCAAACTTTGCGGATTTCTTCCCTGAAAAAATGAATGAAATCAGGCATATACTTACTTTTGGTCTGCAATAATTTTAATTTTTTTCAAATTGCTATAAAGTATTAATAAAATATGACGATAAATGAAGTAGGATAGTAGAATAAGCTATCCTATGGGTCGAAACGGATTTCGGGCTGCAAATTCTCATGGATTGAGACAATTATGTATTTGTTTCTTTATGTCTATTCTGACAGCATTCCCTTTACCGTATTTTTATCAGACCTTTGGTGTTTTTATATACTTAGGAGGTGCAGTATGACTGATATTAATTTTAGTGGAAGTTCAGCAGAGGTTGGATTTCAGGGAACAGCAAAAAACAATGTGGTTTCAGAGTCAAAGCCCAGTGCAGCAAAGCCTGCTGATACTGTTAAAAAAGAATCTGAAACAGCAAAAAGCGATACCTTTTTGGGTGAAGCTGCGGTTTATGAAAAAGAAGATAAACCTGCGAAAAATTCTATTTACACCATCAGTAAGATGAATGCGGAGGACAGAGCCGCACTTGTAAGCAAACTGAAGGCTGAAAACGAAGCAAGAGTAAACCAGCTTTTTGAAATTGTAAATCAGATGCTTTCAAAACAGGCCGGAGTGTTTAAGCTTGCGGATGTATTTTCTCCTGAAAATCTCTCACAGGTCAGCATGAAGGATATTATGCAGGCCAAAGAAGATATTTCAGAGGATGGTTACTGGGGGGTAAAGCAGACTTCTCAGAGACTGTTTGATTTTGCCAGTGCTCTTGCAGGTGATGACGTAAATAAAATGAAAGAGATGCAGGAGGCAATGCTTAAGGGCTACAAACAGGCTGAAAAGACCTGGGGCGGTGAACTTCCTTCAATTTCACAGGAGACTCTTGCAGCAGCAAACAAGTTATTTGATGATTATTATGCTTCAATGGGAGTAAATTAACATGATGAATTCTGATAATCTCAGCACATTGTTTGGAAGCTTACAAAATAAGTCGGCTTTCAGCGGTGTTAATTTATCTGAATATGCACTTATTAAAAAAGGTGCGTACGGCAAGGCTCTCAAGGCCTATTATGCAGAGCAAAAGGATGAGCCGGTTAAGGTGTCCGGAGCTAAAAAGCCCTTAAAGAAAACAGAATCAAAAGCCGCAGAATCTATTTCTATGGTTAAAAAATCTGCAGATACGCTTTCTTCTTCCTTGAGTAAGTTATCTTCAGACGAGCTTTGGAGTGAGGCCGGTTCTGACAAAGGACGCGAAAAAGTAACAAAATCAATTTCTGATTTCGTTTCTTCCTACAATGATGTACTGACTCA
>JAKSRT010000046.1 GCA_024403485.1 Lachnospiraceae bacterium | reverse complement strand
GTAATCGCCTGACAAATAAACAGGAAGCACCACCATGGCGGTAATATCCAAATGGTCCATATCATTTTGAATATCAGGTGCTTTTTCGGAATCATAAGATACCACTAATGGCTTATCGCTTTTGACAAAAGAATAATTCGTACCGTCATTTAAAACATCAGTACGCGAAACTACACCTTCATGAGTCCACTCCGCGCAAATATCTATGGTATTTCTATCCGGCCGGGTTCTTAAAACCATCGTCGCCGAAATATTAAGATACTCACCGATAAGAGCCATACACTGACTCATTACCTCCTCAATGGCGGCATCGTTATCAAGAAGCTGAACAATCGAAGAAACTGTTTCCGCTCTCTCAAGTGAAGCTTTCATCTCCTCTTCGGAGTATTTGCTCCTTCTGCTTTCTGCCTCAGCAGTATATTTGGAAAACTGTGAACCGATTATTAGTTGAGTGACATCTCTCATAATGTCCACATTGTATAAAAAGTTTTCAAAAGAAATATTAAAAGAAAAATCCGACAGTTCAACAGCGCCCGGGAAATTATATTCTTCGTCGTTTATAACGCCGATAATCATCCAGGTAATAACCGGGATACCATCCACGTGCAAAGAAACTGCTGCAATTTTAATATTGGGAATTAATGTATCTTCAACTGCCTGAACTTCAAGTTCGGAATCAGCGACACGATGATATAAGGCGTCGAGACATTCGTCGCCTATCAGATTAAGAATTTTCTTACTTTCAGCCGGGTCTCCGGTAATTTCGGAAATAATTTCATTGTTCTGATTAAGTGCATACATATACATTCCCGCAACTTTACTGAAGCGAGCAGAAAGTCTATGCACTATAACCAGGTCCAGCATGCTTTTCTCCACTTGAAAAACCACCTTATAAACTGCTTAATCACACACTGCTGTGTGCTATGTGAAAACCTAATTTTCACACACTCCTATGTGAGTAAGTTTACCATAATACAAATAAAAAAGGCAATAATAAAGCGCCTCTTTTGTGAATAGTTTTGCATGTATAAAGCGAGAAAAAACAACAAAAAACTCTCTTTTTAGGTTGCCCAAAAAGAGAGTTTTGCACTTTTAATTGTTTTTACATGTATTGAATTAATTAATTCCTGAAGAATAGTTGGGTGCTTCTTTTGTAATATGAATATCGTGAGGATGTGATTCTTTTAAGGAAGCTGCCGAAATCTTAACGAACTTGCCGTTTTCCTTAAGATCGTCAATTGTAGGACATCCACAATAACCCATACCGGAACGAAGGCCGCCGATTAACTGGAAGATTGTATCCTCAACAGAACCCTTATATGCTACACGGCCTTCAACGCCTTCAGGAACAAGCTTCTTGGCATTAGACTGGAAATATCTGTCCTTGCTGCCGTTTTCCATAGCAGAAATGGAACCCATTCCACGGTATACCTTGTATTTTCTTCCCTGGAAGATTTCAAATTCACCGGGAGCTTCGTCACAGCCTGCAAACATTGAACCCATCATACATACGCTTCCGCCGGCTGCAATAGCTTTTGTGATATCACCTGAGTACTTAATTCCACCGTCTGCAATAACGGGAACACCATATTCCTTAGCAACAGAGTAACAATCCATAATAGCTGAAATCTGAGGAACACCGATACCTGCTACAACTCGGGTTGTACAGATGGAACCGGGACCGATACCAACCTTAACCGCATCAGCACCGGCTTCAATAAGTGCTCTGGTAGCTTCACCTGTTGCGATATTACCTGCAATTACAGGAAGATCGGGATAAGCTTCTTTAATCATCTTAAGGCAACGAATAACGTTAGCGGAATGTCCGTGAGCTGAGTCAAGAACAACAACGTCAACCTTTGCATCCACAAGAGCCTTTACACGGTCAAGACAGTTAGCTGTAATACCTATTCCGGCACCGCAGAGAAGTCTTCCGTAAGCATCTTTTGCAGCTAAAGGATACTTAATTGTCTTTTCAATATCTTTAATAGTGATTAATCCCTTTAAGTTGAAATCATCATCAACAATGGGAAGTTTCTCTTTACGAGCCTTGGCAAGAATCTGCTTTGCCTCTTCAAGAGTAATACCTTCTTTTGCGGTAACAAGACCTTCGCTTGTCATGCATTCTTTTATCTTCTTGGAGAAATCTGTTTCAAATTTAAGATCACGGTTTGTAATGATACCTACCAACTTTTTGCCTTCGGTAACCGGAACACCTGAGATTCTGAACTTAGCCATCAATTCATCAGCATCAGCCAATGTATGTTCAGGCGATAAAGAAAATGGATCGGTAATGACGCCGTTTTCTGAACGTTTTACCTTGTCGACCTCTTCGGCCTGCTGTTCAATAGACATATTTTTGTGGATAATACCGATACCACCCTGTCTTGCCATGGCAATTGCCATACGGTGTTCTGTAACGGTGTCCATACCTGCGCTCATCATAGGAATATTGAGCTTAATGGTTTTAGTAAGATGTGTGGTGACATCTACCTGATTTCCTACAACTTCAGAATAGCTGGGAATCAGGAGGACATCGTCAAATGTAATACCTTCGCTGACTATCTGACTCATATCATTTCTCCCTCTTTTTAGTATTATTTTTGGCGGACCCTGCACTCAAAAAAGTCCGATCCGCCAAATTAGATTTTAGTTACTATAACAATGTAAAATGAATATGTCAATCAAATAAAAACAAAAAAATAAATTTGTCAGTCAATAATAATTTGGTCAATATGACTAATCGACAAAAACTTTTCTGGGGCCCGCATTACGCGCCATCTTCATAAACTCGGCGTTGGGTTCAAAAATAACCTTCTGCTCACCGTTGTAGTAAAATACATATCTTGCCTCGGGCTGCTTTACGATTTGGCTTGAATAATCCACTTCCTTAAAGGTTCTGTTTTTGTAAGAATCGAGATGCCAACTGTTTAAGGGCGCCATAATCTCAATTTTATCCATGGGATATACCGCTACTCTCTTACGTTTCTGTTTGTTGTAAACCTTATCAACGGTTATTTCTTTATCAAGGTAAAGATACTCAAACTCAACGTCTGAATAAATAGAAAGAAAATATGCTCCCACTCCTGTCAGTATTGCCGGAAACAGCATTAATCTTAATGTGGTACCAAACCCGATCAGAGCAAAAATAACAGTTATTATTATAAGGAGAACTTTCAGAAAGTTCAGTATTGCAGAAGGTTTTCTGGCTACCATGCATTCTACATAAGCATCACTCATTAGTATGTCCTCATTCCACCCGGTGGCTTTCTTTTTTTAAATATATATGTTTATATTAACAGATTACGCGGCAAAAGAAACAGTATTTTCTTTTATTTAATGGAAAGTTTACAAAGGAATTATTGAACTTTATTTTCTTTTGCACGATAATAAACATATCAAAATGACAAGGAAATTTGTAAAACATGGGAATTATCGATCCTACACAAAAAGAAATAATGGACGAACAGAAAGCCTATTTAAAGGATAAGGGGCTAAAATATAAACTTGCTTATTTTAAAGACTATTATCTTAAAGGCGTGCTTATTATTCTGGTTTTTGTCTTTATAGCCGGAAGTTTGTTAAAGGCCTGCATAGACAAAAAGCCCAACGGAATATATGTTATTTTCCTAAACTGCTTAAATACACCGGACAGTAACGAATTTGCTGCATATGCAGGTATAGATACAAAGGAATTGCTGGTCAACTACGATACTTCAGTAACCATCAGTGAAACCAATGATAATGCATCCTATATAAGTGCTCAAAAGTGGTTTGCGGTTATGGCGGCGGCTGATGACGATGTTATGATTGGCGACTATGCTCTTATGGAACGGTATGAGGAGGCCTCTTTCTTTGCAGATTTACGAACAATATACAGTGAGGAAGAGCTTGCCGCTTTCGGGGACCGGGTTGTCTGGGGTGATATCTGTGATTCAGACGGCAATCCCACCGGAGAAAAAGCACCCTTCTTTTTTGAAGTAACGGATTCCGAAGTACTTAATACTAATTTCTGTTTTGTTCAGGAAAAGGTATATCTCGGTATTGCTCCAAATGCACCAAGAGTAGATGCCGCAAAGCTTTTTGTAAAGTATATTATGGGTGAAAATTAAATTTAAATTATATTTTTGGAGGTTTCTAAAGCATGAAAGTTGTTGTTATTACTGTTGATGACGCAAAAAAGACCGAACTTGCCGGTGCTGAAAAACTGGCAAAAAATGACTTACTTATTCTGGTATCGACCAAGGCAAAGAGTGAAATGCCCAAAGCCGTTTCGGAACTGCTCAACGAGCTTACCTGTTCTGTGGAATATTGTAAAATAGATGCCGCATCAGAGCTTGATGCTGCATATGCTTACTACGCAGGTTATCACGATGCCAAAGGCCATGATACATTTATTGTTGCTACCGATAAGGCTAAAGTTACAAAGCTTGCCACCAAGTCAGCCAAGGTTTATACCGCATTTAAGTCAATCGTAGCAGACAGCACATCAACAGGAAACAAGAAGACCTCTTCCACGGGCAAAAAGACTTCTTCTGGTTCTTCTTCCAAAAAAACAACCTCAAGTTCATCCAAAAAGACTTCTTCAAGTTCCTCATCCAAGAAGACTTCTTCAAGTTCCTCATCCAAGAAGACTTCTTCCTCCAAGAAAACAAGCTCTTCAAAGAAAGATGAAGAAAAGACCGTTTCCGATACCATTTCAGAAATTTTAAACAGTAAGGAAACAAAGAATCTCATTAAGGTAGCCAAGAAGGCACTTAAAGAGGCTACAAAAGATGTTACAAGAGAAACTCCCGAAGAAGTTTCCGAAGAATAACATTTGTTATTATACTATCAAACCATTATGCGAGGAATCAAATGAACACACCTATACTACCCCAGGCTTTTATTAATCGAATGAAGGATCAGTTAGGCGAGGAGTTTGATTCCTTTTTTGCGTCCTATGCCGATCCCCGCCTTTACGGTCTTCGATGCAACCTGTTAAAAAGTGAATTGGCTTCCTTTACCGAGGTTATGCCTTTTAGTTTGACCGGGGTTGACTGGGCCGGTGAAGGTTTCTATTATCCCGAAGATGAACGTCCCGGCCGACACGCATACCACGAAGCCGGAGCTTACTATATCCAGGAACCAAGTGCCATGTCGGCAGTTGCTTTGCTAGATCCAAAGCCCGGTGATAAGGTTGCCGATTTGTGTGCCGCACCCGGTGGAAAAAGTACTCAGATTGCCGCACGACTAAGCGGAGAAGGACTTCTTGTCACCAACGAGATTATTTCTTCAAGAGCAGCTGTTCTATCCTCAAATATTGAGCGTCTGGGTGTCCGAAATGTCCTGGTCACCAATGAATCCACCGATAAGCTGGCAACTTTCTTTCCCGGTTTCTTTGATAAGATTCTTGTTGATGCTCCCTGCTCCGGTGAAGGAATGTTCAGAAAGGATGAGACTGCCATAAATGAATGGTCACCCGAGAACGTTTCCCTGTGTGCCGAGCGACAAAAAGAAATTCTTAACAATGCATCCCGTATGTGCCGACCCGGAGGAATAATTGTATATTCAACCTGTACTTTTTCCGAAGCTGAAAACGAAGACAATGTCCGTTGGTTTTTAAACGAACATCCGGAATTTAGTTTTGAAAGTTCAGAAAGATTAATGCCGCACAAAATAAAAGGTGAGGGGCATTTTGTAGCGAGATTCGTTAAATCCTGCAATATTTCCTGCAAAACAGGTGGAAGCGCTCCCCTAAATGAATTCAAGGCGACAGAGGCAAATCGTCGCAGTAAGAATTCAAAAGCCGGAAACGGCAAATCCGGAACGGCTTCTGATGCCGACATTCGCAAATTTCTTACAGAAGAATGTAAGATAGCAAAAGAATCCGTAGACGCTCTCTTTGAAAATTCAGTGCTTAACACCTTCGGTGATAATTATTATCTTACTCCGACCGCTGTAAGTTCTTTAAAAGGCCTCACAGTTGTGCGTCCCGGATTGCAGATATGCAAAGATTTAAAAAATCGACTTGAGCCTTCCCATTCGCTGGCAATGTCCTTAAGACCCTACGAAGTATCTACTATGGTTAATCTGGATATCAACAATGGCAGTAAATATATCGAAGGACAAACCGTTAATTGTGATCCCAATCTTAAAGGATGGGTTTGTGTTTTTATTAACGACTATTCCATAGGATGGGGCAAAGCTTCCAACGGAATCTTGAAAAACCACTATCCCAAAGGGCTCAGACGCGTTATTTAATATACCTACGTTCCCACAAAAAACACCGCATGCAGCTTAATTCGTCAAGCAAGCATACGGTGTTATATTTTTTCTATTTCCAATTTACAACCGGACTGTCCGGTTCTCTTCTTGAATATATGGAGTTTAATAATCTCAGAACAAATTTCTTATTTCTGACCTTTCCACCATCATGACTTAGATAGAACGATTCCGCCGGAAGTGCCTCAATCAGTTCCATTTGTTCTTTAAGAAGCTGTACATTATAGGTTTTGCTTTCATCTCTGAATTTGGCATATAAAGCATCCCCTAAGAATACAATTTCTTTGTCAACCATTAATGCCAGGCTGCCTTTGGCATGGGTAGAAGGAAAAGGAATTACTTCAAGAATATGGGCGCAATTACCGACTTTTTCTGTATTGCTCTCGTTGCTCTGCACCGTATCGGATGTTGTCCCATCGTCGACTGTTGTCTCGTCAGAAGCATCTGCCTTGAATCCGTTGTTTTCAGCCGAATTTCCATTAAATATGCAGGTAGCTTCTCTTACAGTCACCGTCTTTTCAAAGTCCACAAACGCTATGTTATCGTAGTCCCCTATACCCGGTTCTGTATGACCATCGGCGAGACCGTTATTCGGAACATATTTTTCCGGATTTGAAAGTCTTCTTTCTCTCTGCTTTTTTGCATTGGACATAGCATCAAAAGTATTCTTTCCCACATAAAGAGAGTCGTAAATAAAGTCTTTCAGCTCAGAAGTATGGTCAATATGGAAATGAGAAATAACAACTGTTTTTTGACCTTTTAAGTCATTAATATATTTTGTGGTCTCACTATTATTTCCCACATCAAAAATACAATATCCTGTATCCGTTTTTATAATGATTACATCCGATGAAAGCGGTGTTTCAACCGATGGAAAGTATGATATTTTCTCATTTAATACTATAGGTTCTGCCACGTTCTTTCTTTCTCTCCCGTAATCATCTATTCCAAAGTTTTCTTTATGTCCCTCAATCATTGATTCTGCAGTCTTCTTTATACCCCTCAATCATTGTTTCTGCGGTCTTCTTTATATCCCTCACCCATTAGTCCTGCAGTTTCTTTACATCCGGAAATCGTTTTGTTATTCATTATCAGAAGAACAAACCAAATATAAATCCACCGATAACGCCACACAAATAGAGCACTCCGATGACCTTCAATGTATCTCTTCGGCTATGGCCTGCTTTAAAAAGAACCAGCCAACCAATTCCGGCCGATGACATTAACCCTGCCATCATTCCCCCTATATGAAGAGCTCCTCCTACCATCATTTCGGTTAGCAATACAGAAGCCGCGCAGTTGGGAATAAGTCCTATAAAGCTTGCTATGAAAGGTGCAATAAATCTGTTGTTCATAACGGTTCCTTCAAGAGCACCCGCAGGAAGGAATTCAAACAGTGTATTTAATATCAGATTAACTATCAGAATAAACATCGCAATCTGAAGAGTATGCTTAATCGATGACCAAAGGACACTTTCCTTGCAATTGCACTTATCCTGCTCACAAATATCACTGAATACCGGTTCATCAGGTCTTGAAGGCGCATGCATCTTTGTCACATCATTTTTAAAAATAAAGTCAATAATGTATCCCGCTACACAGCCATATACAATCTTCGTCAAAAGAACTATTAAAATAAGCGTATATGAAACCTTCTCGGAAATGAGAATTGGAAGCATTTCATCGGACGTAGAAAGATAAATTGCAATTAAGGTTCCCATTGTTATTATTCTTCCTACATAAAATCCCGAGGCCGCTGCTGAGAATCCGCATTGCGGAACCGCACCTAACACCGAACCAATCAGTGGGCCGAATCTGCCTGCATTTTTAACAGCTCTTTGTATCTTTTCAGTTGTTCTGTGTTCCAGCACTTCCATCACTAAATACGTAACAAGAAGAAACGGAATCAATTTTGCCGTATCAATTAACGCATCCAGCAAAATATCTATTATTACTTCAGACATATAGTCTCCCAAATTATGTTGTTTCCCTTATAATATGTTTTCCTACTAATTTAATAGAGATTATATCAATTTATCATCTAAATAGGAAGAACTTTACCATAGAGTAAAAAAGTGCCGGGATTTCCCGGCACTTTTGTGTTCTTAAAACTGTAATCCTACACCTGTCATACAAATGCTTATCCAATTATCAGTCTACTCTTGAAAGCTCAATAACTGTTGTATTCATGTCTTCAAGTATTGATCCAAAGAATTCGCTGTCGGCGGATTCCGATGCGTCAATAGTAACAATATCATTTCCGTCAAATTTGATTGTATAATATTCATCGGGTTCAATAAAATGAAGTTTATTTCGATCTACAACTTCCCAGGTATATACTTCGGAATTGTCAATGTCGCTCAATCCATCTCGGAATGTAGCTTCAATAAAATCTCCGTATGTAAAGCCATATGCCGACTCAAACATATCATCGATAGTACTTCTGTCATAACCGGTTTCCGCAATAACCTGGGCGTATCCCGCTTCAATGGTTTCGGGAAGTATCTGATCCACAATCTTGTCCACATCCATATATACATACAGACTGTAGTCATCATAAAACTCGAAATATACGTCACACATGATTTCATTGGCGAAATCAACACCATCCATCTCTGCTGCCAATCTGTCTGCTCCGTCAAAAGAAAACATCCATGTACCCATAAGTTTTGTATCGAGATGCATGAAATCTTCGCAAACAGCCATTCTGTCCTGTGCGGTTGAATAATTTTCTGTATCTTCTGAACTTACTTCCTGATAAGTATCATAAGCTTCAAAATACTCTTCGTTGTTAAAAAATTCCTCTGCTTTTTCAAATTTCTGTCTCGAGGTTTCTATTGTTTCAATCTTATTCAAGCCGTTTGTATATGATGAATTGCCGGAAAGAACAGGCTTTAATGTTACTGCCAAATCTTTAACTTCATCATAAGTCATATATTTGTTAATGTAATCGCTGCAAGCCTGTGTAAATACACCGTCCATTGCCGCATTAACCGTGTCTTTATCCTCATCTTTTGTCAGTTCCGGATAAAGTGCAGCTACTGTTTCATAGTCTTCGGCATCAATTGCTTTAAGAGACTTCTGGTAAGGCGAACTCATATATAAGTAAGCGCCAACTCCTCCGCCAATAAGAATTATTATTGCAATAATAATGCAAATAATGGGAAGTGCACTTTTCTTTTTCTTAACCGGCTGAGGAATTCCCATTTGATTATATGCGGGCTGCTCCCGGAACTGAGGTGCTGCAGGTTGCACAGGCTGACCCTGATATTGAGGCGCCACAGGCTGGCCTTGGAGCTGAGGAGCTACAGGTTGTACGGGCTGACCTTGATATTGAGGCGCCACAGGCTGGCCCTGGGGCTGAGGAGCTACAGGTTGTACGGGCTGACCCTGATATTGAGGTGCCACAGGCTGGCCATAGGGAACTTGCTGGAACTGAGGTTGCTGCATATAAGGGTTTTGATCCGGCTGACCCTGGAACTGAGGCGCCACCTGAGCCGCAGGCTGTGAAGGCTGCTGGTATTCAGGTTGTAAAAGCACTGTCTTTTCTTCTTCCGAATTAGCTTCAGGTACATTTACCGGTTCAGTAGCCGGTGCTGTCTGCATTACAGGTTCTGTTATTACAGGCTCTTCCACTTGATCTGCCTGTTCAGGCGACGGTGCTGATACCGCTTCCGCTATCGATACGGTTACAGGTTCAGGCGCAGCCTGGATTACGGGTGCTGCTACCGGTTCAGGTTCAGGCGCAGCCTGGATTACAGGTGCCACCTGCATCTGAGGTGCAGATGCCTGAGGCGCTGCTACAGGCGCTCCGCAATTAGGGCAAAATTTTGTGCCATCAGCTAACTGGGCACCACAATTTCCACAAAACATTAATTCATCCTCCAAAAATATATTCAACAGCCGGCGGCAACAACTCCCACCGACTGCAACATTTACAGATTTTTCGCTACTCTTCTGGCTACATATACACCGCTGGCCGACGCGTGGGAAAGAGAGTGTGTAACACCACTGCCGTCGCCGATGATATACATTCCCTTATGGACTGACTCAAGATTGTTATCAAGAGAAACCTCCATATTGTAGAACTTAACCTCAACACCATAAAGAAGGGTATCATCGTTAGCAGTTCCGGGGGCAATTTTATCAAGGGCGTAAATCATCTCAATAATTCCGTCAAGTACTCTCTTAGGAAGAACCAGACTCAAATCACCGGGAGTAGCGGCAAGAGTAGGTCTTACCGTTCCTTCTTCGATTCTCTTCCCGTTACTGCGACGTCCTCTTTCAAGGTCGCCGAAACGCTGTACAATTACACCGCCACCCAACATGTTGGAAAGTTTTGCAATACTTTCACCGTAGCCGTTACTGTCTTTAAAAGGCTCTGAAAAGTGCTTGGAAACCAAAAGAGCAAAGTTTGTATTATCTGTCTTTTTATCTGCATCTTCAAAGCTATGGCCGTTTACGGTAACAATTCCGTTGGTATTTTCATTAACAACAATTCCGTTAGGGTTCATACAGAAGGTACGAACATTATCCTCGAACTTTGTTGTTCTGTATACGATTTTGCTTTCATACAGTTTATCTGTAAGATGTGAGAAAATAACTGCAGGTATTTCAACACGAACTCCAAGGTCCACGCGATTTGAACTGGTGGGAATACCCATATCCTCACAAACGGATTCCATCCATTTACTTCCGCTTCGACCTACGGATACAATAAGGTTGGTACATTCGTCTTCGCCATCATCATAAATTACCTTATAGTGTTCATCCCCAAGCTTCTCGATTTTTCTGATTGGTGTAAGGAATTTAAAGTCTGCATAGTCCTTAAGCTCAGCATATAAATTTTCCAACACAACATAGTTAATATCTGTTCCCAGATGTCTGACCGAAGCATCAAGAAGGGTAAGCTTGTTCTGCATGCAAAGCTTTTTAAATTCACTTCCGGCAGTGGAAAACATTCTTGTGCCCGCGCCACCATGGGATACGTTAATCTCATCAACGTACTTCATAAGTTCAAGCGCTTTGTCTTTACCGATATACTCATAAAGTGTACCGCCGAAATCGTTGGTAATATTGTATTTGCCGTCCGAGAAAGCACCCGCGCCTCCAAAGCCGTTCATAATAGCACATGTTTTACATTTTATGCAGGATTTAACCTTATCTCCATCAATCGGACATTTTCTTTTTTCAAGAGAATTACCCGCATCAAAAACCGCCACCTTCATATCAGGGCGATTTTTCATAAGTTCATATGCGGAAAAAATACCACCGGGACCTGCACCGATAATTATTACATCATATTTCATTTCATCCATAGCTCGAATTATGCACAAACTATTCGAGTCGTCCCTCCAAATTCATTATAATTTCAAATAAGTCTGTTATGATTCTTAAGAATACACACATCATATTTTATTATACACCAAACCTTATCATTCAGTAACCATACGCTTCAAGTTTTTTACAACCGCTTTGAACCTATAAATTTTTACATCAAATATGTACGTATCTTTTGTTCCAGTTCCACCGTACTTAACGGCTGCTTGCTGCTTTCTGCAGTCACGATCAGATTATCGCCAAGAACAATATCCGTTTTTTCGTAAGCGTCCAGTTTACGCATCACCATTGTTCTATATTCTTCATTGTCTATCAGTCCTAAATGTTCCCAATATATTTCTTTTCTTTTTCTGACATTTAATGTGGCAAAATCAGGATATACGATGCCCATTCCTTTTATCTTAACCGGATATTCGTAACGGTATGGAATATTATATTTGTTAAGCATGTTAGCTATTATCAGTTCTGATTTTGAGCGAACTCTTTCGCCGCGGTTAGTATAAAATTCGTATGAATCCTCAGAAATATTCTTTCCTTTATATTGTACAGAAATCCATTTATTTACAAACTCATCGTCTCCTACCTCTACCGGATTGATTAATATTTTTCTGCCCTCATGCAAGCTTTCATAGTTCGTTGTTAATATAATAGGATTGTTTCTTTTTAAATATGTATCAATCACTCTCAACTCATCTCGAACAGATTTCACCATCTTTTCAAGGTATTCCTTTTGTATTATTTTTTTTGCTGTATTGATTTTTTCTTTTGGCAGGTATTTACCACTGGTATCTCTTTTATCGGTTCTGATGTAATACTGATACGATTTTCCATGTTTAAGAACTCTAATGCCGTGCGACGAATATCCCTTAAAATCCTTCAATTGATCTTGCAAATCCATCAGCAGCTCTTGTAAATAATTCCTCCTTTCCTCAAGAATTGCAGCATATTCTTTTGTGCTAATATTCAGTTGTTTATCCTCCTTTTCATTTATTTCAGCTAAAAAGTGAAATTATCTTCTTTTATATGTATGTTTAGTGGTGCTTTGAGATAGTTCTTCATCTAAACGCAGAAATAATCTGATTTTAGATGCCATTTTTCTATACATGTAGAAGATTTTCCCACTTTTCGCTAATTTTTATACATCTAAATAGGGATTAGTAGTCATTTTAGATGCCGACGTCCTTATTAGCGGATGTTTTTAAGCATCTAAATAAAACAAAAGAGATTTTTTAGATGATACCGCGACCCGAGCACTGCTTTTCACGGCATCTAAATAAAAAGAAATACGATTCTTTAGATGATACCGCGACCCAAGCACTGCTTTTCACGGCATCTAATAAAAAGAAATACGATTCTTTAGATGATACCGCGACCCGAGCACTGCTTTTCACGGCATCTAATAAAAAGAAATACGATTCTTTAGATGATACCGCGACCCGAGCACTGCTTTTCACGGCATCTAAATAAAACAAATATGATTTTCTAGATGATGCCTCTGCACCCATGCGGCTGCAAAGACATCTAACAGAATTATATACATTATTTTAGCTGTCGGCAAGGCATAAACAAGCGCAGCAGATAAACATACCCAGCGCAGCATCGCAACACACCCGGCGCAACAGCACAACATACCCGGCGCAACATCGCAATCTACCCAGTGCAACATCGCAATCTACCCGGCGCAACATCGCAGCGTCAAACCACCACACCGGCGACACAACACAACAGAGTATTTCACCGGTCAACCCACAGTCAAATTTAAAACCATAACGCCGGCCTAATTTATCAGTATCAAATCAGCTTCCAGATTTTTATAATCATCCGGAATTTCACCGATATACCAACCCGGATTGGTAGTTTCTATATAGTAATAAGTATTACCGTCACGTTCAAAGGATGTTCCGTCTATTCCGTCAGCCTTTAAGCCCACCGCCATGTGGTCGTCGTACTTTATGAGAACTGTTCCGTAGCCCATCTTTTTAAATATTCCGGCCAAAAGAATTGCCGAATCCTCACAGTCTCCTTTTCTTTCAAACAAAAGCTCTATGGGATATTTGGGCCATTCCTGCCGATCCGAGGTATTTTCGTCAAGTTCATACTCAAAGCTTTGGCAAAAGCTTATTGCCTCACGAACCTTTTCTCCGTCACTGTATCCACGCCTATTTGCTATTTCATCAAGATTTTCCACTACCATGGTTATATAGCTGTCATTCATGGGATCTGTTATATAATTAATATATTCGTCCCTTCCGTAGTAGCGAGGCAAATGCGCATAATAATTATATAAATCGGCGTCAATTGTGTAACATACAGTGGCATAATACAGTCCTTCAAAGCTTGTCCATGTATATTCATTCTGAACAGGTCTGTTTACACAATTGTTGACTATTGAATAGTCCGGTTTGCGCTCATCAAAATATGTATGGGAAGCCGAAGCATCAATATTGGCTCCATCTCCTCCAAAAGGATTATTTTCGGAATTATTCAAAAAACCGTTTCCCAAATCCTTGTCATAGCCTGAAAGAGATTCGGTGCTGCCGTTTCCGCTCGCTTGCGAAGCTTCTATACCGATTTTTTCCGCAATATCATCTTTGTTTGTCCACAAAAGCGCAACAAAGCAAATTGCCAGCAAAAGTTGTGTAAGTCGCAATTTACTACGATTATTCATTTATTTCTCCAAATAGGACGCAATTGTCGCAAGAACTCTTTTAGCCTCAACCGGCTTTGACAAATGCTCATTCATACCTGCTGCCGCAGTTTTTTGTATATCTTCGGTAAATGCGTTGGCCGTCATTGCTATAATCGGGACAAGCAGTGCATCATCCCTTCTCATGCCTCTGATTCGACGTGTAGCTTCCAGGCCATCCATTACCGGCATCATAATATCCATAAGAATTAAGTCATAATAGAACGGTTCCGAACTCTTAAACTTATCAACCGCAATACTGCCGTTTTCCGCCACATCTACATGAGCTCCGCCGCTCTCAAGTATTTCTTTTGCAATTTCAATGTTAATATCATTATCCTCAACCAAAAGAAGATTGGCTCCCGCAATGGATACATTGCCTCCCTCACCGGCCATTTCCGCATTAATCTTATCAATTGCAAAGCTTACATCAAGCGTAAACGTTGTACCCTTCATGTATTCACTTTCAACGCTCAAATCACCGCCCATAAGCTCACTGAGTTGTTTTGCTATAGGCATTCCCAGACCGCTGCCCTTATAGACCGGGCCCATAGACGATTCTTCCTGACTGAATTCGTCCCAAATATGCTCTATAAACTCGGGTTTCATTCCTATTCCGGTATCTTTTATTACAAAAGAAAAAGAAATACGGTTCTTTGTAACCTTCTTTTCCGAAATTCTGAATAGAATTTCACCGTTATCGGGAGTAAACTTTACTGCATTGCCAAGAATATTAATAATAATCTGCCTTAAATGCAGTTCATCTCCTCTGACAAACGGTTTCTTTATACCTTCAAAATCCTTAATCAGCTTAACCCTTCGTCCTTCAAGCTGCCCATCGATAATATGTGCGCAGTTTTCGGCAAAGGTCAAAACATTAAACGGCTTGCTGCTGATAGCCACCTTACCGTTTTCAATACTGCTCATGTCGAGGACATCATTAACCAGATTCAGCAGATGTTTCGAAGCCACATCAATTTTGTCGAGGCTGTCTAACAGTCTCTTCTCATCATTGTGATATCTTCGGGCTATTTCGGTCATACCCATAACACCGTTTATGGGAGTTCTGATATCATGACTCATTCGAGCAAGGAACTCACCCTTTGATTTTGAAGCATCTTCCGCCTGCTTTTTTGCAGCAAGGAGCTTTTCTCTTTGCTCACGTTCCAGAGCCATAATTTCAGTATTATCGGCAATTGTGATAACTACCTGATTTCCGTCCTCGCTGGCTTTTATAAATCGTATTTCGTAGTCTCTTCTTTGTTCTCCCCTAAATGACTCACCAAATGTTACCGTAAAATGGTCTTGTCTCTTAAGTCTTTCTTTTATGTAAAAAGGTGAAAGAACACCTCTCATTTTATCCCGGTCCTCAGGAGCTACAACCATTTCCACAAAACGTCGACTTGTTTCTTGCAGAGACGTAATATCTTCATAATAGCCCGAATACCGGTCTGACGCAGAATAAACATGAACATAGTCTTCAACCAGATCCACGTAACTTACTATCTTGTACGTACCCGAAATTATACTCAATGTTTTTTGTTCCTCGGCACTTTGAGTTTTCTTTAGATACAGACTGTATATTACAGCTCCCGCAACCCTTAGCATACCAAGGTCTTCAAGGTTATTTCTTGGATTGTCTATCGAAACAAAACCTTTGATCTCATCATTTACAAGCATCGGTGCCGACATAACAGAATCTACGTTGTAGTATTTTTTCACATATTGGGGCAGATTTTTATAGTATTGTTTTACATTTTCGTCCTTGGAATCAAAAAAAGCTCCGTCAACTCTAAATCTTTCCAGCCAGTCCTGAAATTCTTCAATCGGAATACACACATCATATTTAATGCCATCATCTTCAGGAAAAGCCGGGTATCTTGATGTAACCAGCATCTGCGTTCCATCTCTTGATACTGCAACTGCCCTAGCAACTTCGCTGGAATAATAATTCTTTACCGCAAACAAAACCTGATTTATTTTTTCATCGATGTCACCGACATCAAACAGAGTCTGCGTAATAAGAAAAAGAATATTATCGTGGCTCTTTTCATTTCGAATTTCCTTATCTTTTTCACCAAATCCGATTACAAATGCCTTGCTGTTATCTTTAGCTCTGGCGGCCTTCATTTCGCAATACTTGCCCTGATTGTTAAGGAATATTTTAGTATAAGAAGGCACCGTCTTGAGTTTGTCGAGAATGACTCTACGATCCAGCTCAACTCGCATCTCCGCCTTATCCGAGGCTTGAACGCCGTGTTCTATATAATACTCTGTCAATTCTTCATACGAAAGCTTACCGATACTGTCACCCAGCAAACTGTTTATACGTGCCGAAAGGGAATAGGGTGTCACCGTATTCGTTTTTTCATCATAATAATAAATACTGCTGTAATCCGAGGAAAGGGCCGTAATAACGTTTGTATATTTTTCTTTTTCCCTCTCGTTTGTTTGCGCTATTTTCGCAATAGCGCGGGCATTTTCCTCCGCAACCATCTGCTCACGATACTTTCGGCTCAGTGCACTTCGAACAATGGCGCCTACCAGTCGAATAAGTTCCGAATCATTCCCGTTTTTCTTTGGATTATCAACACCAAAAAAACCACTTAGCGAACCATTATCATAAAAGGATGAAAATACTACAGATTCTATATCATCGTTCAAAAGAAAGTCCCTTACAGCCTTATATTTCTGCAATTGGTTCGTATATATAATCTTGTGATTGTAATCGGTCATAACAACAAAAAGCTGGTTTCGGGTGTTCCAGTCCAACTCATTCAAATCATAGCTGGAAGCTTTTACACCTTCACGATTCATCGTTATAAAATCACCATATGTACCTTTCTGACTTATTATGTCACAGGCATATGCCCTATCCGCATCAAAGAGCTGCCGCGTAAGTTCCAGAATGTTTTCAAGTTGGGACTCTATGGCACCACTTGAAACAATGTCTAAACAGTGCCTTAGAAAGCGGTTGTTTTCCATCAAAATTTTCTGGCGGCTCATTTCCTCTGAAGTTACTCGATCGATATACTTGACGGTAATAATGACTCTGGAAGGAACTGTATCTACTCTGGCCAGTACCTTTGCTCTGAATCTCGCCCAGGAAAACTCTCGTTTTTTAAATCGATACTGAATTTCCAGTTCATTTTCATTACCAAGATTTTCTATAAGTGATTCTACCGAAACAATTTTTTCAAAGGTTTCCCTGTCTTCTTCAAGAATAAATCCAAGCATTCTTTTTAAATCTCTGTCATAATCCAGCAGAGCATCATCATTATCTAAGTTAAGGGTATTATGGTATATACGATATCTCTTGCTTGCACAGTCTAAAATGTACACTGAATCGTATTCATTATTAAGTTCTTCGCGGGCGAGGCTTCTTAATTCCTCGGTAGTAAGTGTATGAAGTGAGTCAGATTGCGACGAATC
>JAKSRT010000045.1 GCA_024403485.1 Lachnospiraceae bacterium | reverse complement strand
TTTTCCCAACGAACTACTGAACACCACTGGTTATAAACCTTGGGAAGGTCTCTGTAGGACTGAATATCACCTTTATAGAAATCGCAGAATAAAGTTTCTGAAGTAGGACGTACGCACATTCTTTCCTGTAAGGGATTAAGTCCGCCGTGTGTAACCCATGCTACTTCGGGAGCAAATCCTTCTACGTGGTCCTTTTCCTTCTGAAGAAGACTTTCGGGAATAAACATAGGCATATAAACATTTTCTACGCCTGTTTCTTTAAATCTTCTGTCAAGTTCATGCTGGATATTTTCCCAGATGGCATAGCCTGCGGGCTTGATTACCATACATCCCTTAACGTTAGAATAATCAATGAGTTCAGCCTTTTTTACTACGTCAGTATACCACTGGGCAAAGTCTTCACTCATGGAAGTAATCGCTTCAACTAATTTTTTGTCTGCCATTTTTTCTTCTCCTGTAAATTTTTTGCAAAAAACAACTTTACAAATCTATCGTAAAAAGCATATAAATGCTTATTTTCGCTTCTTTTTGCCTTTTTGAATTGTATTCCCTGCAACACTTTTTGTCAATGTTGCGCCCGACTTGGCAATATCCTTAACTGCTGCTGCCTCAATTCCCAATATTAAAAACAAAAGCGGTGTGTTTGTAACCTGCTCAAAACTAAAAAAATTGTTAACGCTGTAGCCTATAACAGCTAAGGCAAAAGAAACAAACCAAACATTTTCTTTTGCATATTCAAAGGACTTTTTCACTGCTGAAATCAGTATACAAATAAACGCAGCCAGGCCGAAAATACCATTATTGACAAGCAGGGTAATAAACTCATTATGGGCGTTGGTAAGACGGGCCCCATAGAATATTTCGTCAATCTCATCAAACAAAGCTTTGTGCCTGCAAAGTTCCATATACAGAGTATCGGGACCTGAACCGATAAGTTTATGCACAAAGTCCATCTCTCCAAACAGTTTAAGTCCGTAAGTCCAGGTATAACCTCTTCTGCTTCCCCACTCACCGTTAAAGAAAAACGGTGAACTGTCACCGGAATAAGAAATCAATGCTCCGTCCGTAGCAGTATTTATCGCCAAAACGATTATATATATGAGAAATGCCAAAGGTATCAATATAAAATATGCTTTTTTCACCTTATCCAAAATCTGATTTGGAAATGATTCCCTGTATCTAAGCAAAAGAAAATACGTTACCAATGCAAAGAGCATTAATACCAATGCGCCGATTCCGTATAATCCGTCTATGATTCCACCCTTTCCTGTTCTGGTTACATTTGGAAAATGATCTGCCAGTCCAACAACCGATGCCGCAAGAAGCACATAAATAAACAGTTCAAAAATGGCTTTAAGTCTTGAATATTCTGTCAGTGAAAAGCCAAGCAATACCGCCATTACAACAGCAAGGGCAACAATACCGCTGTCGGAATGATTGATAAGCGTCATGTAAAAAGAAAAGAAACTGAACAAAGCCAGTAGGCCTTTTATGATACGCTCTTTGGTCGTTGTTTCCTTTGCTCCTATATATAATCCCCAGCCCAAGGGACATATTACGGAAGTATATCCCGCAAACCAGTTGATGTTACCCAGACTGGCCAGGTTGTTTCCCTCACTGTAATCGTAGTTAAGATCAATAGGCGCTATACAGTATCTGTTCAATATGCCCCATATACAGATAAGGAACGCAGTTATCAGCATAGGAAGAAAAGCATTTTTCTTAAATATCAGCGTCTTAGCTATCACAAAATAGAAAACGGCAAACAGAACCCAGGAGGCAAGCCCCATAAACCATCCTTTTGTCCCATAAAACGATCCTTCAAAGAACCAGTCATTTAAATAGTACTCGCCTCCGGACTTATGGTCGGAAAGGCAGTGTGAAATAGAAGCCAAAAGCAAAAAAACAAGTAAACAGAGTTCCGTTGTTGAAAAAGCATTGAATTCCGCCGGTTTTTCTTTTGCCAAAAAGTGAAAAAGAATGCTCACGGCAAAATATATGATTGCGGCCAAAACAATATATTTTCCCGTATTCATAAGAAACAGATATTTCCCTGAAGCAATTGACTGATATCCGTTTTTCAAATACAACGGAAGTCCGACAAAACAGAGAATAAGAACGGACCATGCAAGAATATTTCCTGCAAGGTCCATTACATCTTGTATACTATTCGGTTTTTTACAGTTTTTGATTTTTAACATAAATTATTAAATCAGTAAATTAATAAACTTTGGAATATTCCACCTTAAGAAGAGACAACATCTCTTCTTTGTAAAGTACATGCTCCCAGTCATATCCGGGAACCGCAATTGAAGAATCAAATACTTCATGTAAGTTTTCGTAATACTTTTCTTTACTTACCGGCTTATCATTCCAGGTATACTTATATCCAAAAAGTCCGTTTTCATCAGGCTCACTATAGTGGTCTTCTTCATATGTTCCCTTTGCAACTAAGGTAAATTCACCTTCCTGGAGCTTGAAAACATAATCCCAACAATAACCCATTATTCCTTCGCAGTTATCTATTAATCCTGTTTTATAAATATAGGTAAAATATAATCTGTCGATAGGTAAGGTATTTGTTTTTCCGTCATAATATGTGGTGATTTTTGCTCCTGTTGCTTCACAATCTCCTTCACCTACCAGTTCAGGAATCGGATCGTCATCGATGTAGGCAAGAGTATAACCGGGATACTCCGTATCATAACTGTTGATTTCGTCAATGTATGCTTTTTTCCAGTCGTCGTTCAAAAGTCCCTGTCCCTTAACAAAAGCCGTTGCGGCTACTGCAGTAATAGGCTCCACATTCTCGTTCACTTCATTGGATAGGTCCTTCATATAATAGAAATAAGAAGACTCGCTCTGATATACTTTGTATTCATAGGAAGGCTCATTATTTTCTTCCATATACTCAGCCAATACCACAAGGTCATAAGAGCCGTCAAAGTTCAGGTCTGTTATATCAACATCAATAATCGCATTGAAGGTCTTATCGTTAATTATATTTAAGGTATCATAATTTCCGCCAAAAACGCTGAGAATTTCATTGTTTTTAACTATCTTAAATGTAACGTCGTGATTGCCTTCCCTGGGGCTATATGACATAAGCTGGCAGCTTCCTACATAGGGTAAAACAATATTGTAGCACCACTGCTTTATTACGTCGGTTTCAATATCGTCTCTGCATGATACAAAGTGATAATCGCTGCCTACCTTTTCAAGTGTAACAATTCTTTCTGAAATGTGGTATCCGGTTCCTTCATAATAGTTATTATTTGCGGAAGGAACAACCCGAAGAACTATCTTTCCTTCTTCATCATAGTATCCGTCAACTATATCATATGTAAAATAGTTGGTATCACCGTGAGCAAACAGATGCATACTGTTGTCGTAGTCATTAATTCCATCCATCAGCCAGGTTTTGAATTCATTACGATCGTAACCGGTTCTGGACATAAGAATTTCATTCATTTTCTCATAAGATATAGCTGAAACATCTACATAAATTTCTTCATCACCGGTCAATTCCAAATATCTGTCATAAGGATTAATATCTGATCTGAAGGAAGGATCTCCGCAATAAAAAATCTCGGTAAGATTCACATTTTTAATGTCATCATATGTGGACAAAAGGAATCCGTAGTTATAGTTTTCCTTTATAAAAGAAGACAGTTTCTTCTTATCAGCCATGGTAATATGCTTTATTCCGTCATCTATCTCTTCTACTTCCTGGGCAGCATCCTCGCTTACCGAAACATCCTTGGTATCATCAACACTTACTAAACTGTCGGATACGGATACTTCAGCGGAAGTGGATGTAACACTTGGAATATTGCTTCCACCGACACAGCCGGTAAGAGCCAAGGCCATAACAACAATTATCGAAATTACTGATTTTTTATTCATCTAATACCTCACATTGAGCCATAAACCATTCGTAACGTAAAAACAGAAACACTTCCCACAAAAAGAAAGCAATTAACATATTAGCATATAAAAAAATATTGCGCTACTTTCTTTTAATTCACATCGATTCCGCTTCGTTTCGTCTCAGTGATTAACATTCGCCTAATGCATGAATTTATGCGAGCATATTCATGCGCTCAGCTCATTGTCATAACAGAAAATCCCGCGAGAACGCTGTTCTCACGGGACTGTTATTATCTGTTTAATACAAACTCCATCTCTTTATGGCTTGTCGGATGTCTAAAGGTTAATCTGTAAGCCCTTAAACATACACTGTTTATTCCAAGCACTCCTGAAAGCATTTTGCTCTTTTCGCTTCCGTATTTCAAATCTCCAAGAAGAGGCATTCCTGCGTTGGCAAACTGGACTCTGATCTGATGGTGTCTTCCGGTATCAAGTTTAATCAATACCTCTGCTGTTTCTTCATCTTCACCGGTAGTCACATACGAAAGAGCCGCTCTCTTTGCTCCGGGATCGGTACTGCTTTTGGCAACTCTTGATGTATTACTCTTTGAATCCTTAATCAAATAATCTTCCAGATGATTAATCGATACAAAGCCCTGCTCAGGTTTTAATACTCTGGCTTTATACTCCTTTATAAATCCAAACTGCTGCATATCCTTGGACAAGACTGCCGCCGCATTTTTATTTTTTGCAAAAAGAAGCAGACCCGAAACCGGCTGGTCAAGACGATGAACCACATATATTTCGGGTGATTCACCTTTTTGTTTTCTGTATTTGCGACATTCGCTCTCCAGATCCTTTTCACCTATACGACTGCTTTGCGTAGCCTGACCTGCGGGCTTATCAATTACAAGTATGTCGTCATCTTCGTATATTACTTCCACTTCTTACTCCATTTATATATTACTCCGCTTTGGGAGGCATACCCGGACCACCCTTAGCATACTTCTTTATAAGTGCCTTTACTAAAATAGGCTGAACAATCATTATTATTACGTAACCGATAACAAAACACATGGGAAGTGCAATTAAAAGTTCTTTTCCGAGGGAAGGACCCTGTCCGCTGGCCAAAATCTCTTCCGGAATATGCTTTCTCGCATTGTTCACCATTATTACTACCATTACAACAGTAATAACAGGCGTGTATATAATATCCGATACAAGACTGCTAATTCTGTTTCCGTCCATTGATTCGGGTTCAACTTTAAATTTTCTGCAAACCGCATCACTGACTTTTTTAATGGGTACCAAAAATCCGATAATCAGTGAAATCACTAATGATATGGCAAAAGAAACCAACCAACCCGGTATCGTAAAGTGGCCTCCCATTAATGTTCCGGCAAGTGACAGACAAAAACTCATAATCAGTCCCATATATACAGACATCAAAATACCAATTTTTTTCATACAGAATCTCCTCTGAATAATGTATTGCAAAATTATATCCTTATTTATACACCAAGAAGGATGAGTATACCTACTACTACCAAGAATACAATAAGAAGAATTCCGGCATAGTAAATAATGCTTCCTACTGTGGATACCGTACCCATAACTATGTTACCGGGACGATCTTTTCTTTCTATTTCTGCTCTTTCCTGCTGGCGCTTTTTCTCTTCTTCAGACACATATTTTAAGAAAACTTCTTCATTGACTGCGTCCGCTTTATTAAAGTCGCTAATCGCCTGTAAAAATTTTTCCAATTCCTGAAGATTTCTTCGGGACATTTCAGAGTCTTTACAGCTTGTTGCTATCTTACGAAGCTTCTCCAAATCCTCTTTTGACGATGTTAATTTATACGTATTTCCGTATTTATGTACCAACTGCAATCCATCAACGGAGAAACTCTTCTTATATGTGTGCCCCGAGTATGAACCATCGTCTACGGTTTTACTCTTCTCGTAATAAAATTTGCTTTTTACAGCCTGCAGAGAATTATTCTCGGTTCTATAATTTCTACAATATTCTATACGGGAATCCAGCGGATAATTTCTGACAAAGTCCTTACAAATTTCCTGTGCATCGCTATCTCTGAACTCATGGTATAAGGATATAATGTTGTTATAATACCAATTTGCGTCATGAAGTTGAACACCATTTGTAACGGTGACATTTAATACCTGCTCTCTCAATACTTTTGTTCCGCAGTATGAGCAAAACATAATTTCTCTGTTTTCGTCAAAATCTAGTTGTCCGTTACAGTTAGGACAATTACAGGCAATCAGTCCCATTATCCCGTGCCACCTTTCTTTATTGTCTATAAGTTTCAAAACAAACAGTTATTTGTATATCTTTCGAAGTAATTATATCAACAATTCTATTCTCTGTCATATTGATTTGTGATTAACCGAATAGGCTTACGCCTATCCACCGGACTTTTAGTAACTATCTGTATATTCAATATTCTTATAAAATTACATTAATACTAACAGTTCCAAATTTAAAAACAATTATCTTACCAAAAATTCTTCGATTACCTGATTCAAGTGATTAATATTAAGCGGTTTTTTCGATGTTTCATATGTAAGTATCAATTGTTTTCCGGGAATAATACCTCCACTTTGATATGTATCAAGTTTACTAAGAGCGTTTTCACAATACTGATCATTATCCATCATTCCCAAGTGCTCCCAGTAATACTCTTTTCGAGTACAAATATTTAATACGGTAAAGTCCGGATATAACGTGCCATAGCCTTTTACTGTCAACGGACATTCATACTTATATGGAATACCTAAATAATACAGTCTGTCTGCTATAATCTTTTCTGATTTTGAGCGAACCCTCTCGCCTTTATTTGTAATATATTCCCTCTCATTTATGGCAAATTGTTTTGGAATATACGATTGCTCCTGCCATTTTGCAGCATATTCTTCATTGGATATATATATGGGATTAATAAGATTCTTCCGATCGGAAGACATATTATGATAAATATCAGATAATGATGTTTCAGAATAATTTTTTAAAAAATAAGAAATTGTTTTTGTTTGATTGGTAATCTCTTTACTGAGTTTTTCCAGATATGCGCATTCCGCTAACTGGCTTATTAATTCTGTTTCTTTCCTACTGAGATATTCTTTTTGTCCATCTAGCACCTTATAGTAGGAAGGTTTTCCTCTTGTGTGGGAAATTCGTAGTTTTTCATTAGGCAGTTCTTCAAGTCGCCGGGTTATTATGTTCTGTGTTTCAATCATTTGGTTATATCGATTTTGCAATTCCTGTTGTAACTTACTATTCGTATTTTTACCTCCTTTATTATTGTTAGATTAATTATTTGGTTTTCTCATGTAGGCCTATATGGCAATATGCAAGCAATAAGGCCTACTATTTTAACAAATTTTTCGACCGTTTTTTCTTATTGTAAAAAATGGGCCTACTATTTAAAACTTTTGGTAGGCCCTATTTCTTATTTCTTTATTAGAACCTACCAAATTCCTTATTTTACAGGCTTATTTTAATCTTTTTTTTAATCAGGCCTACCAAAGCCTCATTTTCTGTAGGCCCTTATGCCACAATTTTTGCATTAGTCCTACACTCTTAAATCAGGCGTAGGCTTACTCACTACAATTATAACAGGGCCCGATTGTAATAGATTACACCTTAAATCTATGTCCACGCCCCAACAGCCGTGCGCAGCACTTTGCATCCTTGCGGAGCGACTATTTGGGGTGTCTTAACCTAAATTACATCTTAAAGCGATATCCAACGCCCCAACTGCAGAATCTTCTGATTCTGCCGCGCGACCGAAGGGATGCGCATCCTTGCGGAGCGACTATTTGGGGTGTGTCATAACCTAAATTACATCTTAAAGCGGTATCCAACACCCCAAATAGTCTCAATGTACTGAGGATTTGAAGAATCGAATTCCACTTTTTCTCTGATTTTCTTGATATGAACCGTAACGGTTGCAATATCACCGATGGATTCCATATCCCAGATTTCCGTAAACAATTCGTCTTTGGTAAAAACATGATTGGGATTTTCCGCAAGGAAGGTAAGTAAGTCAAATTCCTTGGTGGTGAACTGTTTTTCTTCTCCGTCAACCCAGACACGGCGGGCGGTTTTGTCTATCTTTAAGCCACGAATCTCAATTATTGTATTGGCGGGCTTTGCATTGGTGTTCACAAGTCTTTCGTATCTTGCCAGGTGGGCTTTTACTCTGGCCACCAGTTCGCTGGGACTGAAGGGCTTTGTCATATAATCATCGGCTCCAAGACCAAGGCCTCTTATTTTATCGATGTCATCTTTTTTTGCAGAGACCATAAGAATGGGAAGATCCTTCTTTTCACGAATGGATTTACACACTTCAAATCCGTCTTTTCCGGGAAGCATCAAATCAAGAACAACCAAATCATAATCTTCGTTAAGGGCTTTTCTTTCGCCTTCAACACCGTCCGAAGCTATATCTACCGTAAAATCGCTAAGCTCCAGATAATCTTTTTCAAGATCTGCAATTGCCTCTTCATCTTCAATAATTAATATTTTACTCATCGTCTCTGATCTCCTCATATTTTCTTAAAACAAAATGCATACAGGTTCCTTCGCCTTCTTTGCTGGTAGCGAAAATGTATCCGCCATGGTCCTCCACTATTTTTTTAACAATGGAAAGACCGATTCCGCTGCCTCCCTTGCTGGAGTTTCTTGAAAGATCGCTTCTGAAGAATCTCTCAAAAATATTAGGCAAATCCTTACCTGAAATACCGCGACCGTTATCCTCGATTTCGACTCTTATTGAATCTGTATCATCAAGAATTCTAAAATCAATAATCGCTTTGGGCTTTTCCTTGTCCACATATTTAACGGAGTTAGAAATAATATTGTTTATTACCCTCTTTAGCTGCTCCGGATCTGCAATAATTCTGGTTTCTTTCGGTACAAGGTTTGTATAGTTAAGCTCAATCCCCTTGGATTCCAGCTCAACGCCAACCTCTTCGATACAATCTTCGAAGTAATCGGCCACATTTAGTCTAAGGAAACTGTAGGGAATGTTATTGTTATCTATTTTTGAATAAATGGTAAGCTCATTAATAAGCTTATCCATGTCGTTGGCTTTGTTGTAAATGGTTTTTATATATTTATCCATTTTCTCCGGCGAGTCCGCAACTCCGTCCATAATACCCTCCACATAGCCCTTAATCGCAGTGATAGGCGTCTTGAGGTCGTGTGAAATATTCGTAATAAGTTCTCGGTTTTTTTCTTCGTTATCAATCTTCTCATCGGCGCTCTCCTTTAATTTCAGCCGCATCTCTTCATAATTTTTGTAGAGATGCTTCATTTCTGCGTCAGTAACATTTTCGGGATCCAGATTAAAATCAAAATTACCGTCTGCAATCTGTTTCATTCCAATTTCCAGTTCATTAATCGGACTGAATACTCCGGTTCCTATCCATCTTGTCAGTGTAAATGCAATGACAATCATTATTACAAAGCAGGCGAACCAGAAGGAAATCATTAAGCTTTTGGGCATCAGACCCGCTACGTCTTTTACACCGTTGGTTTGCTGCAGGCGAATCATAAGTTTTCCGATTATTATAAAGGCCGTTGTTCCGAAAATAATGGGCAACGCCACAATAGATGCAAATGTAATATATAAGCGTTTTTTCAATTTCATACTGTTTCCCTCTTTCTAAATCATATCATAACTTATAATCTAAACAATTAAACAATCGGGATATAACTATTAAAAAAAAATAAAACCCGTCCGATTTTTTGTCGAACGGGTCTGATTTACTTATTAAAATACCATTTATTGCAATTAATTCTTCTCTTTCTTCTTAAGTTTCAACTGTAGAAGCTTCAGGTTGGTATTGTAAAAATCTTTGGTTGAGCATCCGGCTCTTCCGCCTCCGGCACAAGCGCAGGCGCAGGCACATGCGCAGGCACATGAGCTGTGTACACAGGAACTGTGATGCGACGAGCTACTACTGCGTGAGTAACTACTGCTGCTTCTTGTCGTAGTTGTGGGTTTTGGTCTTGCAACAGGAACTCTTACAACGTTTACGCGTACATAGTCACTTCCATATTTGTAAAGACCTGCCTTATCCATCTTCTTTACTTCTTCGGGAGTTTTTGTTTCCTCGATTATTTCTTCACTGGCAATAAAGCTGCGTCCGCAATAATCGCAGGTTTCTTTTCCTTCAGGTCTTACCGCACCACAACCGGGACAGGTAGGATGATACTTGATAAGGGTACGTTTTACAGTCTTTTTATATGTAGTCCTCGATGAGAATCCGCTACCTATCATATAGATAACAAATCCAATTATTACAAAAGGTCCCACAAAAATAATCAAAACTATTATTAAGCAAAGTATGCCGGCTATAAGCGAAACTATAAGTCCACCACTGTCATCTTCACCGGTACTTTTGCTCAAGTCAAATCCGTAAGCATCTGTAGGGTAAGTAACAGATATGGTTACTCTGTCCCCTGCAGGCAGAACTTTTTGCCAGTTTAAGTAGTCTTCCTCAATAAAACAATCCGGTTCCCAGCTGATTGCTTTATCCGCACTCCAATTAATTTCAAGATTGTCTACATCGATATCATCAAACCATCCGGGGGTAAACTTGTAAACAGTTTCTCCCTCGATATACATATCTACGCTATACATATAGTCCTGAACCAGAGAGAAAGAAAAAGAAACCACATCTCCTTTGACATAGGACTGTGTAAAATAAACATTCACATAGTTTCCCACATCACTTATATGGTCAATATTGTCGGACAAAGGTTTAACATCTGTATGATTTGCGTTGGGAACACCTATTTTAACCCACTCTAAATCTCCTATTGAACCACCGGACTGAAGGACTTCCCATTCAATGTAGTAGGTCATATTCAGTGTAGCATCGTCGTTAACATCAACCGTAATTTCATATGTCAATATTTCATCGGTATGACCTGCAGCTTCTGCTTTTGATGAAAAAGAAAATACCGCAAGCAATACCAAGGCAAGAAACAGAGTAATTTTATTCTTCATTTCTAACCCTCCTTAAAGGACAAACACCTTCCATCCCGGCGGAAAAGTCCCTTCTTTCCTTACAGGTTTCGTTGTTCCAGATTTCATCCCAGCTATCGTCTAAGAAATTGCCTAATTTATCACCGGATAACCAGCTTTGGCAAGGAACAACATTTCCGCCGGGGGTAATAGCCATATTGGATAAACAAGCTCCGCAGTTAGGTGTGGTCAGACCATGGGCCTTGCAGAAGCCCTCATCAACCCAGCCGGGTGATGTAAAGCTTATTTCCATACCGTTGGCATAGGCATACTCTGTTGCTTCTGCCAGTATTTCTTTTATTTCATCGTTAGTAAGCTGAAGCTTTTCCGAAGATTCAAGCGTCGCATTTCCTGTTGTGATAAGTCCTGAACATGTTACATACATAATACCTTTATCGTGCAGGAATTTAAGTGTATCCACATAATCTCTGTTAAGCGTGCAAAGAGGTGTATTGATACTTAAGCTGATACCTGCTTCAAGAGCGTTTTCAATACCGCTTACAGTATTTGCATACTGGTTAGCGCCTACTAATGTATTGTGAATTTCTTCGTTATGTGAGTAAAAAGTGATCTGAACACTGTCAATTTCAACTTCTTTTAATCGTGCACAGTATTCCTTTGTAAGCTTAATGCCGTTTGTATTCAGCCTGGAAACAAACCATCTTGCCCGATCGATTAACTCAAATAAGTCCTCACGCATGGTAGGTTCGCCACCTGTGAAGGTAATCTGCGGAACACCAATTTCTCTTAATTTGTCTATAATATTAATCCACTGCTCTGTTGTAAGCTCTTCCTCTTCAGCCTGAGCCTGACCTGCAGCATAACAATGAACACATTTCTGATTGCAGTGCCAGTTTCCGTTCTTTGTCATTGCGCTGACCATTATATCCATTCTGTGCGGAGCTTTCATAAAACGGGCATATTCCCCGATATTTAAATATCCGATTCCTTCCAGGGGGGCTTCGCCTCTTGCAACATCCGTGAAGGTAGTCATTATAATGTCTAAATCTCTTTTTACAAGATATTTAGGAAGAAAAGGAAATACTTTACGGATATTTTTTGTGGTATTTTGGATGATTGACTCAACCTCTTCATCTAATATTTCTTTACCGTGGTATTTATTTACTTCCTTGATAAATTCTGACAAAAGAATGCTCCAGGAATATCCTACGGGTATGATATCCTGCCCGTTAATAATAGCCACACTGGCAATGTTTTCCACAGATTTTGCGTTCGCATCGTCAAATTTAGGAGGAACCAGATGGATTCTTACCACACCCGGTCCTTCGGGATTAAGAGTGGTATGCATTACTTCATCGAGGTTTTGCTGCATATATTCAAGAATTCTTTTTTTCCAGATCATATTTTCTCTTCTGTCTCCTTAAGTTCCTTTTTCTTTTCAGCCGCAAGTTCATAAGCACCTGCTGCTTCATATACCCTTATAAGTCCGTTAAGCGGAACCTCCCGGTTACTTTTCAAATTTATAATCGGGGCGGTTTCATATCTTGCGTTATAATACCACATGGCTGCTTCATTCAAATCGCCCCTAGTTTCAAAAAATGCTCCCAAAATTGAACACATCTCACTGCAGCCCTCTGAAGCAATGTCTTTAAGTGCATACTTCAATAATGATGCGGTATCTTTTTTTATAAGGGCTGTCTGGGCAAGAACAACATAAACAGCTCTGAGTATATCCGCGTCCATTGTCCCTTCAGATAAAAGCGATTCAAAATACTCCTCGGCCAAAAGAAAATCTTCATTGCTTCCGCCCAAAAGAAGTTCTCTGGCATACATCGGAATAAGTCTGCTGCTTATCGATCCATCCTTTTCTATGGCTTTTCTAAAGGTTTTCAAATCCCTTCCCGCGTGATTTTCCTGCTGTAAATGAATAATATCAATATCCGAATCATAAACAATCGGAAGTTCTCTTACCACTTCATGGACAGGATCTACAAATTTAAATTGACGCTGTCGTAAATAAAGCTTTGCTCGGGGCTCTTTGTCAAAATTGTATACACTGCCGTTTTGAAGCTGATTTACGTAGTTCATCTGAACCACTTCAACCTCGCCGTCAAGCGCCTCTTTCAGTCTTAAAAACTTTTCTCTGTTTTCTTCATCCAAAACTTCATCGGCGTCAGCCATGTAAATATAATCACAGGTCGCCTTACTCATGGCAAAATTTCTTGCAGCGGCAAAATCATCTATCCATTCGAAATCATAAACCTTGTCAGTATATTTTAAGGCGATTTCTTTTGTCGAATCCGATGAGCCTGTATCCACGATAATCGCTTCATCAAAGATGCCCGTCAAAGAATCAATGCATCTTGCCAGTATTTTTTCCTCGTTTTTTACTATCATACAAAGGGATATAGTCATTTTTATTCCTCTTTTCAGACACTCTACTCGCCTGCAACAGCTACATTTTTCAGTTTAACGGCCATAGGTCCTTCAAAGCTTGAAAGTTTCTGACTCTCTTTTGAAAACTCAAATTCCGTCTGGCTCTTCATAAGATTACCGTTAACGGATCCACCTGTTAAACAGGTTTTATTACCCTTATCATCGTATAAATATGCGAGTCGGATTTCTCCCTTAAACGAACTGTCAAGCGCATCAACCTGAAAGTCCGAAAAATTAACAACATGAAGGCAATTCTTCTTCATATCATCAAAGGCCGATTTACCCACTCTTACTCTTAATTTATCATACGTTCCTATTTGAGGAATTCCTATGTAATACGAAAGTCTTTGTGTTCCGTGAAGAGTTTTTATCACGCCCTCCTTCACAAAAGGCCTTTCTACCATCTTAATGCCCTCTTCATTAAAGGGGTTTGACGGAACAAAATCCATATCAAGATATTCTCCGGATACTTCATCTCCCTGAATGTTCTTTCCCACCTCGTAATTGGAATAACCGGGATAAATATATGCCGCATGGGCTCTTTCAGCATAAAATGCAAAAATCTGAGGAACATATTTATCTGATAGAAGCACATCGTATTCACCCTTTTTAGGCATTCCGGTTGCAGATGCTCTGTCTTTTGTCAGCGCCAGAGTATCCTTTACCAGCTTCTTTATCTCTGAAAGCGCCATTGTATCAAAATCGAAATCCTGGTATGTTTCAACATCCTGAGGCTCTTTACTCTGTGCTACAAATTCACCGGACACTTTTCTTTTTACATATGAAACATCTGTGCCCTGGGAACTTCTCATTCTGCAATGAATTTCTCTTACAAACAATTCAAAGGAATTTATAAAAGACGAGGTTTCGTTGTCCTCTGAATAAACTGCTGTACAAAAGCTTTCCGCTATTTCGGAAAGACTCTTTTCGTTTAAATCACTATCCTTTACTACACACTCACTCTTCTCAGGAGCCGGAAGTTCATAGAAAGGATTAAGAGCAAAGCCTGCAGCATATTTTGCATCCATAATACGACGTTCTATTTCTTCGTCTTTCATGGAAGAATCAACAATTATATCTGAACAGCCTCTGTACTTTGTTCCGTCTTTTTCCACATCAGCATAAACACTTATGGTTGAATCCACAGTGTTGTTGATGCGTCTCATATCAAGGTTTTTCTTTATAAAATAGAGTTCTACCGTGTTTCGGCCTTCTTCTCGTATAAACCAGGTTTCAACACCGCATTTTTTAAGTAATTCTACGTATCTGTCCATAACAATCCCCCTAACCCAATCTGATTCTGGCTTTTATATAGGGGCCGCCATCCGAAACCTTAACCCATTCCTTGTATCCTTTTCCGCAAAAGCCGCTTCCGCACAATTCCTTTTTATCGGAAACCATGGAAATGGATTTAAGTAAATCCGGAACATATCCGGTAAGAATAATAGGCGAAAAAATTCTTCCGGTCAGTTTTCCGTCCTTAATTTCCCGCGCAATATTAACCATACATTGAATACCCCAGTTTTTAGGGTCTTCCATGCCTGAAGACGGATCTTCCAACAGCAAACCGTCCTTTACCGACGCAATCATATCCTCAAGCTTATCGTTTCCTGCTTCAAAATATGTGTTGGTCATACGTGTATATGCTTTTCTTTCGAAATCCTGACGACGACCGTTTCCGGTAGGTTCTGTTCCTAAAGCACCTGCAGACTGAAGGTCACTGATACCGGTAACAAGAATACCCTTATCAATGATGATGGTATCCTTGGACATGGTTCCTTCATCATCAAAAAAATATGTAGCGGTATCATTAACTGCATTTCCGTCGTGCATGGTGATTAAAGGCGAAGCCACATACTCGCCTACATATTTGGCAGCAAGTGCTCTGTCTTTAACAAACATATCCATTTCAACGCCATGTCCAAAGGCCTCGTGAACTATCATACCTGTGGTCTCGGGAGAACAAATACACTCATATTCACCCGGAGCCAGAGGCTCTGAATCTATAAGTTCAATCGCAACTTTGCAGGAGTCAAAAACTTTGGAATCAAGTCTGTCCAGCAGTTCCATTCCTCCTAAAACTGAACAGGGACGATAAGCGGTTTTAACTTCCTCGCCCTTTAAGGAGTATGCACAAACCATACCGGTTGCCCACATGACATTCTGCTCCATGTCACGATTCCTTGATAAGAAAAGCTTTGAATACTTCTGGTAATTGCAACTGACTGCAAAGTTTAAGATTTTTTCATCAAAGCCCATTCCTTTATCAAAAAGACCTTTTAATCGGCTGATTATCGCTTCATCTCCAAGTTCTGCCGGATCAATCTGATACTCTGTGCTTTTTGAAAAAGAAACCGGTTCATCCTCCGGAATTATATAAGATGATTTGGCATTTCCTTCTCCAAGCTTTAAAAGATCATCTTTTATAGTTTTAACTATTTCATCAATTTTTGTATCTGAAATATCATTTCCCGAATATTCGGCAAAGCAACCTGCATCATATACTTTAACAACAAAGCCTCTCTGAACAAGAATCCTGTTATTTGCATCGATTCTTACACCGGATTTGGATACGGAATAAACTTTTCCCTCACCGTTCTGTGCAAGCAGGGACACATATTCATAGTCCTTAAGCAGAGTATCAACAAGTTTTTTGAATAAGGACTTATTTTCTTTAATATAACTGTTTTGTGCTACTTCCATTTTTATCCCCTTTTGTTACATTGTGGTTTACTCAAAAAGATTTATTAAAGGTTTCTCATCATTTCAAGAACCATTTTTGCACAATGCTCAGCTGCCTTTTTTTCAAATGTAGGATAGTCCATTTCAGCCGAATCATCTGCCTTATCGGAAATTGCTCTGATAATTAAGCAGTTAATTCCGTTTACGTAAGCGGCATGAGCCATAGCACAGCCTTCCATTTCAACACACATGGGATCAAACCACATTTTGATATTTTCTTTAATATCTTTACCCGCAATAAACTGGTCACCGGAAGCGATTCTGCCTTTAAATACTTTAATGTCTGAATTTACCTTTTTGCAGGCTGTTTCTGCTTTTTCAACCAATTCTTCCGATGTCTTAAAGTCAAATACATCCATCTGAGGAACCTGTCCTCTCTCATATCCGAATGCGACTGCTTCCATATCATGATATACAGCATTTGTTGCCAGCACTATATCTCCAATATCGATCTTTTCATTTAATGAACCGGCAACACCTGTATTTATAATATCTGTTATTCCAAACTTATCTACCATCATCTGAACGGTAATTGCTGCATTTACTTTACCTATGCCGCATCTGGCAAGTACTACATCAACGCCTTCAAGTTTCCCTATATAAAAGCTTCTCATTGCATAATCAACTTTTTCTTTGTCCGTCATGGCAGCGATAAGCGTTTCTACTTCAAGCTCCATTGCTCCGATAATACCTATTTTTCTACTCATACAAAATCCTCCGAAATTTGTTTATTCATCTATTCTGTTTAAGCGACCACCCTTAAGGAATTCCTTAATGTTGTCGTAGTTAAATTCGACACAACGCTCTCTTGCCTCAACGGAAGCCCATGCGAGATGAGGAGTAATTATTAGTTTTGTGGAATCCTGTATTTTTGCAAGATAACTATCCGATTGGATAGGCTCGTTACAAAGAACGTCAAGACCGGCACCCGCAATCTTACCATCGACAAGAGCATGATAAAGCGCCTCTTCGTTTACGATGGGGCCTCTTGCCACATTTATCAGATATGCACTCTCTTTCATTTTCGAAATAGTCTCTTCATTGATCAGATTTCTTGTGATATCTGAAAGGGGACAATGAATTGATACGTAATCCGATTCAGCTAAAAGAGTATCCAAATCTACTCTTTCGTAATTTGTTACGGTTGAATTACCGGTTACCGAATAAAATATTACTTTGCATCCGAATGCTTCAGCAATCTTGGCAACTCTTTGACCTATATTACCCATTCCGATAATTCCCCAGGTTTTTCCCTCAAGTTCATAAAAAGGAATATCAAAATTTGAAAACCTCTCCTGAGAAGCATACTGACCGCTCTTTACGTACAAATCATAATGTGAAAGTTTTTCAGAAAGAAAAAGTGCCAGTGCAAAGGTGTGCTGTGCCACCATTGCTGTACAGTAATTCCTTACATTACAAACACCGATTCCCCGCTCTTTACAGTAATTCAAATCCACATTGTCAAAGCCTGTAGCAAATTCACAAATAAGCTTTACATTCTTTGCTTCACCGAGAGTGTCTGCATTCAGGCGGCTTTTATTGGCAACTACAATATCAGCATCTTTTACTCTTTCTGCAATTTCACTGTACTTTGTATTATTGTAGGCTGTTACTTCTCCAAGCTCCTCGAACATTGAAATTGATACATCAAGACCTACGCTTGAACGTTCCAGCACAACTATTTTTATCTTTTCTTCTGCCATTATATGCCTCCTGCAATCAAAAAATACCGATATAAGTATACAACAAAGAACCCCTCGCAACAAGTTGATGCGAGGGGTTTATAATCTCTATTTTTCCTTATTTTGAGCCAATCTTACTTGAAAGGATTCTCTGTAGGATAAGGAAGTGATGCGGGCTGGTTGTAGTTAAGGTCTTCTACAGGTACTCCGATGTACTTAAATACTTCGAATAATGCCTTTCCGTAGT
>JAKSRT010000044.1 GCA_024403485.1 Lachnospiraceae bacterium | reverse complement strand
TTTTTGTCACAGTTCCTGCTCCACACGCAACTATGGTCTGCACTTCCTCCATAATGAGAATATTGTAAATGCCGTAAGCTCCTTCTCTTGCATAGCCTGTATTTTCAAAATTACCGGCCATATTCTTTTGCCTGTAAAGGTAGTAGGGAAGAAGGTTCAGTTCTGCTGCCCCTTCTTCAGCTATTTTCATAGTCGCTTCGGTATTAATCATGGTTTCCATGCCAATCTGACTAAGTCGCTCATGAAGGCGGGAACCGCGTTTTAACGCCAGCGAATGAACAGTAAGCGAATCAGGTTTAAGCTTAACAATCTCATTAATGGTATGAGTAACCTCTGCCTCGCCTTCACCCGGAAGCCCTAAGATAATATCCATATTAATGTTATTAAAGCCAAGACCTCTCGCATCGTTAAATGCCCTTACCGTATCCTCTACGGTGTGTCTTCTTCCGATTACATCAAGAGTTTTCTGATTCATGGTCTGCGGGTTAACCGAAATTCTTGTAACCCCGTGTTTTTTAAGAACCTTCAGTTTATCAATGGTGATGGAATCTGCCCTTCCTGCTTCCACAGTAAATTCACTGAGCAATGAGACATCAAAATACTTATCAATCGAACTTAATAATATTTCCAGTTCTGCTGCCTCAAGGGTAGTAGGCGTTCCACCTCCGATATATATGGTATCAAGGACTTTTCCTTCCATTGATTCCTTAATATATTTAAGTTCCTTATCAAGGCAGCCCAAATAATCCGCCACCGTATTTTTCCAAAGTGCTATCGGATTTGAAGTAAAAGAACAGTAAAGACAGGTCGTTGGGCAGAACGGAATTCCTATGTATATACTGTATCCGTCCTTATAGTGAACCTTGTCCAGAATGCTTTTTTCTCTTTTGGCAATATCAAGCGCAAGCCTTCCCTTTTCATCACTTATAAAATAGGTGTTCTTCATATAATCAAGGATAAAACTATCACTTTTTCCTTCTGTCAGAAGTTTCATGGGAATTTTTGTAGGTCGTATACCTGTAAGATCTCCCCAGGGCAGTTCTTTACCTGTATATTTGCTGAGAACACTGTACAAAAGGCGCTTAAGTATATTCTTTTTTTCGGGTCTTTCAGCATTTTCCGAAAAAGAAGCTTCTCCCGAACAATCGGTACCGCTTACCTTAAAAATAAAACTATTCCCGGAAAAGATCAGTTCAAATTCAGGATTTAAAGCCTGAACGGATACCGTTACATCTTCGCCGGGATAAAAGGCCTTCACCAATGAGTGAATATCGTATTCAAATTGTTTATCATTTATTTTTACATTAATCATAATCTAGAAAAAAGGATTGTTTTCTTTTTCAAACTCTACTGTGGTTGTATCGCCGTGGCCGGGATAAACCTTTGTCTCACCGGGCAGAGTGAAAATTCGATTTTCGATGGATTCAATGAGTTCGGGACCGTTTCCGGTAGGCAGGTCACTTCTTCCGATACTTCCGGAGAACAGAGTGTCTCCCGCAATCAAATATCCCGCTTCCTCGATATAGTAGCAGGCACTGCCCGCAGTATGCCCCGGTGTGCTCAATGTTTTAAATGTTATACCTGCAACGGAAAACTCTTCATTGTCTCTAAGTAAAATATCGGGTTCAACAACAACCGGACGTCCAACCGATACCGATACATTAAGATTCATATCTCCAAGAAGCTTTTCTTCCTTGTCAAGAGCATATACCTTGCACTCAGCTGCGGCTTTAAGCTTTTTCACACCGAAAATATGGTCAAAATGACCGTGTGTCAAAGCTATAGCCTTTATAGAAAAACCCTTATCCGTTAATGCCTTGTATATATAGTCACCTGAGTCTGCGGGATCAAAAATCACGGCTTCCCTTAAATCTTCTCTATATACAAAATAGCAGTTTGTCTGATACATTCCGAGCGGAATTCGTCCGATTTTAATATCACTCATATTTTTTCTCTCTGTAAAACTATTTCTAAGTTATCCTCTGGTACGTTCAATGTCTACCACGCTGGGGACACTTCTGATTTTATCCACTATTCTGGTAAGTTCTTCTTTTGATTCAATTTCAAAAGAAGTTACCATTGTAACCATTTCCTGCTTGTTTGTTCTGGTAGACAGTGAAATGATACCTATATTGTTTTCCGTAAGTACTCTTGAAATATCAGCAAGCAGACCGTTACGGTTTGTGGCATAAATTCTGATTTCTGCAGGGAACTTACCCGAAGTTGATTCCTGATGCTGCCATTCCGCTTCAATGATTCGAACTCTGTCATGCTCCGGAAGTGAAGCCAGATTAACACAATCGGAGCGATGAATCGATATACCTCGACCTCTTGTAATAAAGCCCACAATCTCATCACCGGGTACCGGTGAACAGCATTTACTGAATCGCACGGAAAGGTCGTCCATGCCTTCTACTATAATTCCGCTGGTCTTCGTATGGGGCTTGTGAGGTTTAACCGCATTGGCATTGATTTCTTCCAAAGCCTCCTCATTGGTCATTGTCCTCTTGTGGTCTGCATTATAAAGTTCTAAAAGCTTATTAACTACCTGACCTTCCTTAACACCGCCGTGACCAACCGCCGCACATACGGCATCCCAATCATGAAAACCGTATTTTCTTTGTACAGCCTCTTTATATTCAGGCTTGGCAATATCCGCAATGGTTATACCCTTTGATTTACAAAAATCAATCATAAGATCCTTACCGCGGACTATATTTTCTTCTTTTAATTCCTGCCTGAACCACTGTGAAATCTTATTGCGGGCCTGAGTCGACTTAACAATGTTAAGCCAGTCTCTGCTTGGGCCTTTACTGTTTTGCGAAGTAATAATTTCCACACGGTCTCCGTTATTGATTACATAATCAATATTTACAAGCTGACCGTTAACTCTGGCTCCGACCATTTTGTTGCCCACCGCCGAATGAACCGAATAAGCAAAGTCAATAGGTGTGGATCCGGCAGGCAGATTCTTAACATCTCCCGTAGGAGTAAAACAGAATACATTATCAGAGAACAAATCAAGGTCCGATTTCAAAAGACTCATAAACTCCTTGTTATCCGACATGTCATTTTGCCATTCAAGGATCTGACGTAGCCAGGCCAGTTTCTCTTCTTCCTGTACCTGAGGACGTTTTCCGTCTGAAGCTTCTTTATATTTCCAATGGGCAGCGATACCGAATTCTGCCGCCTTGTGCATTTCATATGTACGAATCTGAATTTCAAAAGGCTGACCCGATGAACCGATAAGTGTCGTATGAAGAGACTGATACATGTTGGATTTGGGCATGGCAATATAGTCTTTAAAACGTCCGGGAAGGGGTTTATAGATTTCATGGATAATACCCAAAGCCGCATAACAGTCCCTTACGGAATCAACGATAATACGAACGGCAAAAAGATCGTATATCTGATCGATGGACTTGTTCTGGTTAACCATTTTCTTATAAATACTGAAAAAGTGCTTAACACGACCGTCAATCTTAGCCTCTATTCCCGCATTTTTGATATGTGCACTGACTTCATTAACGATACCCTGAATATACTGTTCGCGTTCATTTTTACGAACAGCAATCTGTCTCTTTAAATCTGCATAAACATCGGGATGTAAATACTTTAAAGAAAGGTCGTCAAGTTCGACCTTTATTTTTGAAATGCCCAGTCTGTCTGCAATAGGCGAATAAATATCAAGAGTTTCTCTTGCTATTCTCTGCTGCTTTTCAGGGGGCATATGAGAAAGAGTTCTCATGTTATGGAGGCGGTCTGCCAGCTTAATCATGATTACTCTTATATCTTTAGCCATGGCAAGAAACATCTTTCGAAGATTTTCTGCCTGTATTTCGATTTTATCTTTATCTTCACTGTTTCCGGTATGAGAGCCTTCAATAGTAAAATGCTGCAGCTTGGTAACGCCGTCTACAAGCAAGGCAACCTCATCGCCGAATAAAGAAGCAATCTCTTCTTTTGTAAGAATAGTGTCCTCAACAACATCATGGAGAAGACCTGCCACAATTGTTTCTTTATCAAGTTCCAGATCCGCCAATATGATTGAAACATAAAGGGGATGGATAATATAGGGTTCTCCGGATTTACGAACCTGTCCTTTATGAGCCGAATCAGCAAGTTTAAATGCCCGCTCAATATTTGATATATCATCTGACGGATGATATTTTTTCACACGTTTAATAAGGTCCTGATATAAAGACTCGGGACTGAGGAATTCTTCCAGTGCTTCAATTCTACCGTCATCAATGACAAATTCAGTATCTTTTACCGGATCCATAAAATACTACTTTCCTTCGTAAGTAATAGCAGAATATAAAGGATAACCCTTAATTTTTTCACGACCGTTAAGGCCTGCAAGTTCCATTAATACAACAACGCCTACAACAATACCGCCAAGTGACTCAACAAGCTTAATCATAGCTTCTGTTGTTCCGCCTGTAGCAATGAGATCATCAACGATGAGAACTCTCTGACCGGGCTTAATCGCATCCTTGTGCATTTCGATTGTTGCTGTGCCATATTCAAGCGCATATTCCTGAGAAACTGTTTCACAGGGGAGCTTACCCTTTTTGCGGATAAGAACAAAGGGCTTGTGATTCTTGTATGCTAAAGGTGTTCCAAAGATAAATCCACGGGATTCAGCTCCTGCAACAACGTCAAAGCCAACCTCTGAAACCATATCATTCATAGTATCAATTGCAAGACTTAATCCGTCGGCATCCTGCAAAACACTTGTAATATCCCTGAACATTATTCCGGGTTCGGGAAAGTCGGGAATAGTTCTTACATATTCTTCTAATGCTTTCATAAATAACCTCTCAATATTAATATAGTTCTCATTCAATACTATATTTTGTATAAAATATATTGAATTGATTATATATTCATTTTTTTATCAAGTAAAGACATCTCTATATAGAAAATGTAATGCATTTGAATACCAATTATTGTATACTTTAACTGTTTATGACTTATTAAAGTTAATATCAAATCGATTCCCGTTTATATATAAAGAAAGGATAATTTTTAAGCAATGAAACAACTCCTTAAATACCTTAAAAATTATAAGAAAGAATGTGTTATAGCTCCTGCTTTTAAGATGCTTGAAGCCATTTTTGAATTATTTGTGCCCCTTGTTATGGCAAGAATCATCGATGAAGGTATCTCCCTTTTAAAGGAAACCGGAGACAAATCCGTAATTCTTAAGTGCGGTGCTCTTCTCGTTCTTTTGGCGCTTATAGGACTTACCTGTGCCTTGATTGCACAGTATTTTGCGGCAAAGGCCGCCATCGGTTTTGCCAAGGGAGTAAGAGGCGATCTCTTCTCAAAGATTCTTTCTTTTTCCCATGAGGTCACCGATAAACAGGGAACTTCAACACTTATAACAAGAATGACCAACGACATTAACTCCGTTCAAAACGGTGTAAACATGTCGCTTCGTTTACTTCTTCGTTCTCCCTTTATTGTATTCGGTGCCATGATTATGGCTTTCACCATTAATGTGAAGGCGGCAATTATTTTTACGCTTGTTATTCCCATTTTGTTTGTAATTGTAACAAGCATTACCCTTACAACAATTCCAAAATATAAAGCGATTCAAAAAAAGCTCGATCGCTTAACACTTCACGTTCGCGAAAATCTTTCCGGTGCCAGAGTTGTTCGTGCCTTTGATGCCGCTGATGAGGAAACCGATGAATTCACAAAAGACAACAATGAGTTCTATTCGATGAACAGAGCAACAGCTGCCATTTCCGCCCTTTTAAATCCCGCCACACTTATAATAGTAAATTTGGCATTAATGGTTGTCATCTGGCAGGGCGGAAATCTTGTAAATGACAATGTTTTAAAGAACGGACAGGTTATTGCTTTAATTAACTACATGTCACAGATTCTTATTGAGCTTGTAAAGCTTACAAATCTCTTTATTACCATTAACAAGGCAACTGCCAGTGCCTCAAGAATTGCCGACACGCTGGCAATTAACAATACGCTTGAAGATAACGGAACGCTTAATGCAAAAGAATATATCGATTCAAACGAAGTTCTTTCTTTTGAAAACGTTTCCTTTACCTATCCCGGAGCCGGAGCTCCTTCCCTTGAAGCCCTTTCTTTTACTGTTAATAAGGGCGAAACAATCGGCGTTATCGGAGGTACCGGTTCAGGAAAATCTTCGCTCTCCAGTCTGATTATGCGTTTCTACGATGCAAGTGAAGGTAAAATCAAACTGTTTGGTCATGAGATTTGCGAATACAGTCTCAATTCCTTACGAAGCACGGTTTCTTATGTTCCCCAAAGGGCTCAGCTGTTTACCGGAACAATAAGAAATAACCTGACCTTAGGTGCAAGCGGTGCCAGTGATGAAGAACTTTGGGAAGCACTCAGAATAAGTGAAGGCAAAGAGGTGGTTGAGAAAAAAGAAGAAGGTCTTGATTATGTTTTAACGGAAGCCGGAGCCAACTTATCCGGTGGACAAAAGCAGCGACTTACCATTGCAAGAGCAGTCGCCGAGAAGAATCCGCTTCTTATATTGGACGATTCCTCAAGTGCTCTTGACTATGCAACAGATGCACGACTCAGAACAAACTTAAAAGCCCTTAGAGACAGAATGACTCTTATCATTATCTCCCAACGAGTTGTTTCCGTTAAGGATGCAGACAAAATACTGGTTTTGGATGACGGTAAAATGGCCGGTTTCGGAACTCACGACGAACTCCTTAAAAATTGTGAGGTATACAGTGAAATCGTTAATTCCCAGTCAGGCAGAGAGGAGGAAATGTAATGAAGAACAAAGAAATATACAAAAGAATTTTAAAGCTTATAAAACCCCAGCTGCCCCTCATTATCTTTTCTCTTCTGATGGCGGTTGTAAGCGTTGTTTCCACTCTTTATATTCCGATTCTTACAGGTAATGCGGTGGATTTGATGTTTGGTCCCGGCAAGGTTGATTTAGCCGGAATAAAAAATGTACTGCTTATATTTTTAATAACTCTTTTGGCCGGGGGCATCGCAAACTTTCTAATGACTCTCTCAAACAACAGAGTAACCTTTAAAATAGTAAGAGATGTTCGCCTCGAAATGTTGGGCAAAATACACAGTGTTCCCGTTTCGACCCTCGACCGAATGGGACACGGTGATATTCTGAGCCGAACTGTTTCAGATGTGGAAAGACTTTCCGATGGCCTGCTTTTAGGCTTTTCACAGTTATTTACCGGTGTTTTAACTATTATCGGTACATTGGCATTTATGTTTGCAACAAACGGGCTGATTTCAATAGTGGTTGTTCTTTTGACCCCTCTCTCACTGTTTGCCGCATCGTTCATTTCAAAAAAGACTTATACACATTTCCAGGCTCAGGCAAAGCTTCAGGGACAGATGACTGGTTATATCAATGAATCCGTAAATGCCATAAAGCTTGTCAAAGCCTTTGGAGCCGAAGACTCCAAGGCAGAAGGGTTCAATGAACTTAACGAAGCCTATGCAAAAACCAATTTAAAAGCACTGTTTTTCTCATCAATAACCAATCCTGTTACACGATTTGTAAACGGACTTGTTTATGCCAGTGTTGGAATCTTTGGTGCGCTTTTGGCAGGTGGAGTCGGAAGCAAAATCACAATCGGTACCCTTTCATGTTTCTTAAGCTATGCAAACCAGTACACAAAGCCGTTTAATGAAATTTCCGGTGTTATCACCGAATTCCAGAACGCGGTTGCATGTGCCGGACGAATTTTTGAATTCCTGGATACCGAGGATTCGATGGATATTAAAGACGGCTGCGAAGCGGTTGAATCGCCAAAGCTTACAGGCGAAATCGAGATTAAAGATCTTGCTTTCAGTTACGATAAAACAAAGAGACTTTTATACGATATTAATTTTAAAGTTCCCAAAGGTCATCATATCGCCATAGTCGGTCCTACCGGTTGCGGTAAAACCACATTTATAAATCTGCTGATGAGATTCTTTGAGCCGGATAATGGTGAAATATTATTTGACGGAATTTCTTCAGATGTTATTCACAAAAAGTATTTAAGATCCAACATCGGAATGGTTCTTCAGGAAACCTGGTTAAAGTCTGCAACGGTGGCCGAAAATATAGCCTACGGTCACAAAGAAGCTACACGTGAACAGATTATTGAAGCGGCAAAGAAGGCTCATGCCCACAGTTTTATTATGAGGCTTGAAAACGGTTACGATACGGTACTTTCACAGGATGGCGGCAATCTTTCTGCCGGTCAAAAGCAGCTGCTTTGTATTGCCCGTGTAATGCTTAATATACCGCCTGTTCTGATTCTTGATGAAGCAACCTCTTCTATTGATACACGAACCGAAATAAAGATTACCAAGGCCTTTGCAACGCTTATGGAAGGTCGTACAAGCTTTATTGTTGCTCATCGCTTATCAACCATACGAAATGCAGATTTAATTCTGGTTATGAAGGACGGAAACATTATCGAACAGGGTAATCATGAGGAATTACTTGAAAAGAAGGGTTTCTACTATCAGATGCTTAATGCATAAGTTTCCGGGATATAATTACAAAATCAAAAACACCGGATTGATATGTACTTCGTGGAAGTATCAAATCCGGTGTTTTTATGTTTATTCTAATTTACAAACCACAAACGCCCGATGGCCAAGTTTTTGTAATAGTAAATGTTTTCTGAAGATTATTACCTAATTCTCCTTCTTTCAATTGCCCTGGCGGCTGTTTTTTTGTAATAAGTCCTGTTTTCCTGAGCTTATTACCTAATTTCTCAACTTTCAAACTCCAGGGTGGTCGAATTTTGGTAATAATATCCATTTTTTGATAACCATTACCTAATTCTCCGACTTTCAAACGCCATGGCGGCCGTTTTTTTTGTAATAAGTCCTGTTTTCCTGAGCTTATTACCTAATTTCTCAACTTTCAAACTCCGGGATAGCCGATTTTGGGTAATAACTCCCATTTTCCTAGGCTTATTACCTAATTCGCCAGCTTTCCGAAACCTCGATAGTCATCCATACTCTCTGAACTATTTATGTTTAGCCCTTTGCTTCGTCGTTCTTATCTCCGCCAAGCATGGAGAAGGCAATATTGATTGAGTGGTCACCGATACGTTCAAGACCGGATACGATATCGGAGAAGATCATGCCGGCTTCAGGAGTGCAGGCATTCTGTGTAAGACGATCAACGTGGTTTTTCTGATACTGTCTTTCAAGTTCGTCGACTTCGTCTTCAAGCTTTCTTATGATATCAAGATTATCTTCCTTACCGTGAGTAAATACTTCAACGGATAAGCGATACATCTCATTAACCTTATCAAGCATAATACCAAGTTCATGCTGCGCAATCTTTGAAATTGATACGCCGTCCGCTTTACGCTGTCTTGCAGCATCTGCGATGTTTTCGGCATGGTCACCGATACGCTCAATATCATTAACAACATGGAACAATCCACCGATGGACTGTAAGTCTTCGATAGGAAGGGTTGTCTGGTTAATTTTTACCAAATAGTTGGTAATGGCATGATTTAAGAAGTTAATATTCTCTTCTACCTTATAAACCTCATTTATATCATCTTCATCAAGAGTAATAATGGCATTCATGGCACGGTTAAGGTTCTCACCTGCAAGGCTCGCCATTCGATCAACTTCGTTGATAACTTCTACAACAGCCGTAGCAGGATTAAATACCACGTGATCACCGATGTATTTAAGCTGGAACGATTCTCTGTAGCCCACCTTTTTGTCTTCGCCCGGAATAATCATTGTACAAAGCTTTACAAGAGGACCGATAAAAGGAGTCATGATAATAACCTGAATCACTTTTATAAACAGGTGTGAGAAAGCAACAATACGACCGGGGTCATCACCTGCAATTTTTGACATTATCTTTACAAACAGTTCAACGTCCAATGCAAAGAACAGATACATGACTATAGTACCTATGATGTTAAATAACACATGAATTGCCGCTGCTCTCTTCGCATCCTTCTTACCTGTGAGGGAAGCAAGTACTGCAGGGGTACATGCACCTATATTACATCCAAGGGTAATAAACATAATCATCTCAATATCCATAAGTCCCTGATTGGCCATAAGTACCATGATACTTACCGTAACCGATGAACTTTGAATAATACTGGTGAGAACAAGTCCCAAAAGAACTCCAAGGAACGGATTTTCAAGAGAAGCAAACAACTGCTGAATCTGAGGATCGTCTTTCATACCGCCCATAGCTCCGGACATGGAAGAAAGACCCATAAACAGAATACCGAAACCGACAATAATTTCGGCAAATTTCTTTATCGCCTGATTCTTACAGAACATAACGGTAATAACACCCACAAGCAAAATAATGGGAGCTACCTTCTCCAGTTTAAATGAAACCAGAAGTGCAGTGACTGTGGTACCGATGTTTGAACCAAAGATAACACCTGCGGCCTGAGTAAGATTCATAAGCCCTGAGTTAACAAAGCTGACAACCATTACCGTACAGGCTGAAGACGACTGAATAACAGCGGTGAAAAAAAGACCTACAAAAATTCCCATAAATCGGTTGGTTGTCAATTTTTCCAAAACGGTACGAAGTTTAGCACCAGCGAAAGCCTCTATGCTGTCACTCATTTCTCTCATACCAAACAGGAAAAGCCCAAGTCCACCCAATAAACCTAAAAGCATTGCTGCGGTCATATATATTTACCCTCCAGGATTAAAATCAAACCTAATAAAATTTGCTATGCATCCAAATACTATCTTATATTAACTATATTCCACATACAAGGATGTAAATAAACAAAATAAGTCCAATATTTGTAAAAAAAAAGGAAAAATACACAAAACAAAAAAGACACCTCTTTTACATAAGAAGTGTCCTCACTTTAGCATTGCATCCGCAAGACCTGTATTTCCGCATTTTAGTGCTTCCCGAATTCTGGTTGAAGATATATCTTCGCCAAGATACTGCTCTTTTTCTATTACATGAAGAGTTATAGAGAGTTCCTCTGACAAACGCATGATTGTATCAACATTTCCCGCACCCTTATTTCCGAAAGACAAATCCGGTCCGCAGTATATTTCTTTGGCATGAAGGCGACCCACAAGAACATTTCTGACAAAGTCCTCAGGCTCTTCTCCCGCAGTTATTTTATTCAACTCATACTCTACCAGATAATCAACACCCAGACTTTCAAATATTTCTCTTCGCTCATCTTCGGTGTATATGTGATCATTGTTGCCGAAAGCCATAGACGATGAAAAAGAAAATGTAAATACAAGATTCTTAAGCGTCTCTTCTTTTCCGGTCATTTCAGCAATGAGTTTTCTGTGCCCAAGGTGTATGCCCTCAAACTTGCCGATAGCAACCCTGGTATATTCGTCTTTATTCAGTTCTGATAACCCATCGATTACTATCATTTTCTGTTATATTCACCTTTTACAACATTATCCTTCCGGAAACATTTTATCGGGTTTAAATACATTTCCGTCCACACTAAATATGCCGACAAAAGAGCCTTCGCAATTGACCATTCTGACCGTTTCGCCATTTTTTAACGAGCCGGCATGATTGTCAACTAACCGTGGCTGTCCATTTTCAAAGAGTTCTCTTACGGTTTTCCCTTTTGCTTCTTCCAAAATAAGCACCATGTCAAAGCCCATTTTGTTTCCGTTATCTATAAGTTTTTTAAATTCAGGCTTTACCATAACGGCAGGAAGATTTTTAAAACAAAATTCTGTGGGTATCACATAATCCAAAAGGTTACCTGAATTTTTTATATCCGTAAGCTCGGAAAGTTTTTTGGCATTATCAATACAAAAATTGTCCACCCGACTTCTGATAAGCTTTGTCATAACTGCGATGTCACCGCATTTTGCCGCTATGTCCTCGCAAAGACTGCGTATATAGGTACCCTTACCGCAAAGAACTCTCATTTCAACATACGGACGTTCAAATTTCAATATTTCTATTTCATATATATTTACAAAGGCTTTTTTCCTCTCAACCTCAACGCCCTGCCTTGCCAAATCATAAAGGCGCTTTCCATCCACTTTCTTGGCCGAATACATCGGAGGCAGCTGTTCATATCCACCAATAAAAGAAGCAGCAGCCATTTCAAAAGATTCCCGTGTCGAACAGATTTCACGTTCTTCCAGAACCGTTCCCGAAATGTCCAAAGTGTCGGTTCTCTTTCCTAGCATCAGTGTTGCGATATATTCTTTTCTTTTGTCATTTAAAACATCACAAAGCTTTGTGGCATTACCAAGACAGATAGGCAAGACACCCTCTGCATCGGGGTCTAACGTACCGGTATGACCTACTTTCTTTTGTCCGCTGATACCACGCATTACGGCAACCACGTCAAAAGAAGTAAAGCCTTTCTCCTTGTAGACATTTATAAGTCCGTTTATCATATTTACACTCCGATGAATGTGACTGCTAATACTGCTTTTTGATTTCCGAAAGAAGTTTTTCGAGCACTTCTTCCATTGTACCTTCCATTGTTACTCCGGCAGCTCTTTTGTGACCACCACCGCCAAATGTATGTGATACAGCGGAAACATCCACATTATCATTATTCGTTCGCATACTTACTTTGCAGGAGCCATCATCCAGCAGGTACATAAAAATAGCCACATCCACACCGGTAATATTTCTAAGTCCGTTTACTATGCCGTCATAATCCTTGGATACGGTATTGTATTTTTCAGCCATCTGCGGAGTAACCGCACCAAAGCTTACCTTCCCGTCCAAAAACAATCTGCTGTTTTCCAGTACTTCTCCGCAAACCTTAGTTTGCACATAAGTCTTCTGATAAAAAGTTTCTGCTATTATTGTAGGAAAATCAAAGCCAAAAGAAATAAGCTTTGAAGCCGCAACAAGTGTGCTCGGCGATACATTTGAGTATTGAAACACACCGGTATCATGAATAATTCCGATATAAAGTGCTTTTGCTATATCTTCATCAATATTCTCAAAATTTAAAGTATTAAATACCAGTTCCGAAGCACTTGAAGCCTCTGCAACAATATAATTAATATCACTGGCACCGGGATTGGTTATATGATGATCGATATTTATTGTCTTTTGAGCATTGTCATAAATATGTTCTGCCGCACCAATTCGCTCTTTTACCGAATCACAGCATACAAAACAATCGAAAATCCGATCTACTCCATCGGCTTTTTCGATTTTATCCACGTCCTTTATACAGTTAAATACATCCGGAATATCTTCAAGATAAATATGCACATCTATTTCCGGCATATTCTTTTTTATATAAAGATAGGTAGCCATAGTGCTACCTACACAGTCACCATCAGGGCGAATGTGGCCGCTGATGGCCACACTCTTCATACCCTTCAGTTCATTACTTAAATTAAGCATTTTTGTCCTCGTCGGCTTTGTTAACATCCTCGATAAGCTTTGTCATGTTTACGCCATATTCAATGGACTGGTCCATAACAAATGTAATTGCGGGAGTGTTTCTTAAGTTAATTCTACGAGCAAGTTCACGTCTTATAAAACCTTCGGCACTCTTTAAGCCCTGATATGTAGCCTTCTGTGATTCGGCATCACCAAGAACCGAAATATATGCTTTACAGGTTTTTAAATCCGGAGCAACTTCCACCGCAACAACACTTGTAAAAGGGTTGATGCGGGGATCCTTTATTTCACCGCTTCTTATAAGATTTGCCAGTTCACGGTAAACCTCTTCATTGATGCGGATATTTTTAATACTGTTCTTTCTCACTATCTGGGAACCTCCACCATGATGTAAGCTTCAACAATATCAAGTTCCTGCATTGCGTCAAAGCCGTCAAATACAAGACCACATTCAAATCCTGCCTTAACTTCCTTAACATCATCTTTGAATCTCTTCAGGGACTGAAGCTCACCTTCATAAATCTGTTCACCTTCACGAGTAATACGAACCTTACAGCCTCTCTGGAACATACCGTCAAGGACATAAGAACCGGCAATATTACCGATAGCAGACGCCTTAAATATCTGTCTGACTTCAGCATGACCGATAATCTTTTCTTCGTATACAGGTGCAAGCATACCCTTCATGGCAGCCTGGACGTCTTCAATAGCCTGGTAAATAACCTTATATAACTTGATTTCAACGCCTTCACGCTCTGCAGTAGCCTTTGCTACAGCATCGGTACGAACATTGAAGCCGATAATAATAGCGTTTGATGCACTTGCAAGAGTAACATCGGATTCGTTGATTGCACCTACGCCACCGTGGATACACTTAACAACAACTTCTTCGTTGGAAAGTTTTGAAAGAGACTGTTTAACTGCTTCAACACTACCCATAACGTCAGCCTTAACAATAATGTTAAGTTCCTTAAGGTTACCCTCCTGAATCTTGCTGAACAGGTCGTCAAGACTCATCTTAGCCTTGATTTCTTCAAGCTTCTTCTCCTTGTTCTGAGCAATGAAGGTTTCTGCATAGCTCTTTGCTGTCTTATCGTCAGGATGAGCAATAAATACTTCACCTGCGTTGGGAACACCGTTAAGTCCCAAAATTTCCACAGGAATTGAAGGGCCGGCAACCTTAACGTTTTTACCCTTATCGTTAATCATTGCACGAACCTTACCGTTTGTAGCTCCGGCTGATACGAAATCACCAACCTTAAGGGTACCCTTCTGTACAAGAACTGTAGCAACAGGACCGCGACCCTTATCAAGTTCGGCTTCGATTACAAGACCTCTGGCCATACGATCGGGATCAGCTTTAAGTTCAAGCACATCAGCTGTAAGAAGAATTGTTTCAAGAAGATCGTCGATACCGTCGCCCTTCTTAGCCGAAATATTAACAAATTCAGTTGATCCGCCCCAGTCGGAAGGAATAAGTTCGTACTGGGTAAGTTCCTGCTTAACTCTTTCAGGATCTGCAGCAGGTTTATCAATCTTGTTAACCGCAACAATTACTTCAACGCCGGCAGCCTTTGCATGGTTAATCGCTTCAATAGTCTGAGGCATAACACCGTCATCGGCAGCAACTACAAGAACAGCTATATCTGTAGATTTAGCGCCACGCATACGCATTTCCGTAAATGCTTCATGACCGGGTGTATCAAGGAATGTAATATCACGGTCTTTGATATGTACTGTATAAGCACCGATTGCCTGTGTAATACCACCTGCTTCACGATCTGTAACATTGGTCTTTCTGATAGCGTCAAGAAGCGAAGTCTTACCATGGTCAACGTGACCCATTACGCAGACAACAGGAGGTCTTTCCTTCATGTTTGCGGTATCTTCCTCTTCTTCCTTAAGAAGCTCCTCGATAACGTCTACCTTAACTTCCTTTTCACAGATGATTTCATATTCAATAGCTATGTTTTCTGCTTCTTCAAAGGTAATTTCAGAGTTAACATTTACAATCTGACCCTGTAAGAAAAGCTTCTTAACAATCTGAGCAGCCTGAATCTTCATCTTGTCGGCAAGATCTTTGATTGTAATGGTTTCGTCAACGCTGATAACCTTGATTACTTCTTCCACTACGGGTGCCTTTTCGGGCTTAATGAACTTACCTTTACGACGCTTTGTTTCCAAATCTTCGTCGTCCATCATGAAGTTATGATTCTTTCTGTTATCTCTTTCCTGATTTTTGCGCTTATCTGACTGCTTCTTTTCAGATTCCTTGGCATCAAATCCCTTATTTTTGCGTTTGTCGTCACGACGGTCTGCACCGGGTTTTCCGCTTCCGAAGTTAGGTGCTGCCTGAGGACCTGCAAATGAAATACGGCTTGCACCGCCCTGGCCCTGAGGACGCTGTCCCTGACCCTGAGGTCTTCTGTCATTATTGTTTCTCTGACCGTCTTTGTTGAAGTTTCCTCTTTCTCCATTGTTCTGGAAAGGCTTTCTTTCGCCGTTTGAGGGTCTTCTGTCAGCATTGTTTCTCTGACCGTCTCTGTTTCCGCCCTGATTTCTCTGAGGTCTGTCGTTTCTGTTATCGCGTCTGTCATTACCTGCAGGGCGTTCGCTTCTTTCGCTCTGATTATTCTGCTGAGGACGCTGTTCTGTTCTGATATCGCTAAGGAAAGTTCTCTTCGGCTCTTCAGAATTGTTAGCAGGAGCTGAAACTGTCTCAGGAACGGTTTCAACAACCGGCTTTGTTTCAATCACCTCTTCAGGCTCGTTGTTATGTACTCTGTCAAGAGCACCGGGACGAACCTTGATAAGGGGACGATAATTATTATTATTGTTATTATTGTTTGCAGGTCTCTGGCCCTGGGGACGGTTATTCGGTCCTCCCTGAGGTCTCTGGCCCTGGGGACGATTATTCGGTCCTCCCTGAGGTCTCTGACCCTGAGGACGCTGTCCCTGTGCATTTCCGCCTACGATAATAATGCTTTTCTTCTTTTTGGGAGCTTCACCCTGAGGTGCTGCTTTAGGAGCTTCTGCTTTAGGGGCTTCTGCCTTGGGGGCTTCTGCCTTGGGGGCTTCTGCCTTAGGGGCTTCCGCCTTAGGGGCTTCCGCTTTGCCAAACTGCTTCTTTACCATTGCAATCGCATCATCTTCAATTGAAGACTGAGCAGCCTTTGCTTCAATTCCCTTTCCCTGTAAAAAGGAAAGAATATCTTTAGACTGTATATCAAGTTCTTTTGCTAACTCATGTACTTTCATTTTTGCCATATATTTCCTACTCCTCTACTTATTCTCTAACTGTGCCGATAGTTTTTTAATTGAAGTCGCAAAGCCCTCATCACATACCGCCAGGGATGCTCGCTCTTCTTTTCCAATCGCCTGTGCAAGGGTTTCTTTGGTTGCGTACTCAATCACATCAACCTCATAAAAGCTGCACATATCGTTAAATTTCTTTTTTGTATTATCTGAGGCATCACCGGCTAAAATAACCAGCCAGGCACTGCCATCCTTTACCGCGGCTTCAGTCGAAAACTCGCCGCTTTTCAGTTTCCCTGCCTTCTGACAAAGACCCAGCATTGACAACAATTTATTCAAATGCTTCTGACTCCTTCATTAAACTATCGTACACTTCAAGAGGAATTTTTATGTTGAAAGCGCGCTCAAGGCTTTTGCTTTTGCATGCTTTCTCAAGACATGCTTTATTCTTACACACGTAAGCGCCTCTTCCGTTGGTTTTTCCCTTGAAATCGATTGTAATTTCACCTTCTGTAGTTCTGACTACTCTGATAAGCTCACGTTTATCTTTCATCTCACTACAGCCGATACATCTTCTTAAGGGGATTTTCTTTTCCATTTTGTAACCTATTATTCTACAGTTTCATCAGATGCTTCTTCCGAATATTCTTCGTCGTACTCTTCGTACTCACCTTCATATTCTTCGTAGTCATCGCCAATATAGTCTTCATATCTGAATCCGACTGCATCCTTAGCCTGTGTTTCGGACTTGATATCAATCTTATAGCCTGTAAGTCTTGCTGCAAGTCTTGCGTTCTGACCTTCTTTACCGATTGCAAGTGATAACTGATAATCGGGAACAACAACCTTTGCTGTCTTTTCATCGGGATCTGCAAATACCGCAACAATCTTAGCGGGACTTAATGCGTTCTGAATTAAGTTACCGGGGTTTTCATCCCAATTGATAACATCAATCTTTTCACCACGTAATTCTTCAACAATTGCATTTACTCTGGCACCGTTCATACCTACACATGCGCCGACAGCATCTACGTTGGGATTGTTTGACCATACAGCAATTTTTGTACGGCTTCCGGCTTCACGGGCAATAGACATAATTTCTACGGTTCCGTCTTTGATTTCGGTAACTTCTGCTTCAAAAAGTCTCTTAACAAGTTCGGGATGAGTACGGCTTACAAGCACCTTAGGTCCCTTGTTTGTATTCTTAACTTCCAAAACATAAAGTTTAATTCTCTCTGTAGGTCTGAATTTTTCGGTAGCAACCTGCTCATTCTTCATAAGTAACGCATCGGTCTTACCAAGATCTATTGAAATGTTGTCGCCCACATAACGCTGTACAATACCTGTAACGATATCCTTTTCTTTTTCATAATAAAGGTTGTAAACAACACTTCTTTCTTCTTCACGAATCTTCTGAGTAATAACGTTTCTTGCATTCTGAGCTGCAATACGTCCAAACTCCTGAGATTTGATTTCTTTTTTGATGATGTCTCCGACTGCTGCATCAGCCTTAAAGTGGATTGCTTCTTCGACTGACATCTGTGTTACTGGATCTTCTACGGTCTCTACTACTTCCATTTCTGCATAAAGAAGGTAATCACATGTTTCTCTGTCCAATTCAACCTTCATATTGTCTGCCTTGCCGAAATGATTTTTGCAAGCTGTAAGAAGTGAGTTTTCGATTGCATCAAACAATACTTCTCTGGGAATCTGCTTCTCCTTCTCAAGTGCGTCAAGTGCTTCAAGTAAAGCCTTATTCATTTTAACTTTCCTCCATTTGTTAAAATTTAAAAATCGATTGTTAATTTAATATTTGCTACATCTTTTCTGGCAAAAGAAACATCTTCGCCGTTTATCTCAAGGGTTACCGATAATGCATCAAAGCTTTTCAGTATTCCCGTGAATTCCTTTTGTTTATTAATGGCTTTATAGGTTTTTAAATCAACCTCATCGCCGATGCTTTTCTCAAGATGTGAATCCTTTTTAAGACTTCGGCCCAAACCGGGACTTGAAACTTCAAGATAATAAGCATCATCAATAAAATCATCAACATCTAGGGCATCGCTTAAAGCTCGGCTGACTGCTTCGCAGTCATTGATTGTTACGCCGCCTTCTTTGTCAATGTAGGCTCTTAAATACCATTCGCCCGCCTCTTCAACATATTCAACATCGTATATTTCAACGCTGTTTGACTCGGCAATCGGCTTTAAGAGTTCAAGCGTCTTAGCTTCATAAGTTTCGCGTTTGCTCATTAAATCTCCTTTTGTCATTAACAATAACTAAGAGTGGCTCGT
>JAKSRT010000043.1 GCA_024403485.1 Lachnospiraceae bacterium | reverse complement strand
CGTTCGTGGTGCATAAGCGCTGCAGCCACTATATTATTATCTATATCAAGCTCTTTTAATAAATGGTAGCCTTGGAATGTGTGAGTCTTCATTAACTCAAACTCCATATCTGTAAGCTTTGAAGGTTTCCATATCAGTTCCCGGGGCAACATTAATTTACCTATATCATAAAAGAATCCACACTGAATAAACATAAACATGTCTTCTTTGGTTGATCCTATCCAGGTTGCGAATACACCGGCAATAAGTGCGGAGTTTAAACAATGAGCGTAGGTTAAGTCGTCTTCGGATGGAAGCATATTGTATAAATAATCAAGGAGCAATTCACCGGTTTTAGCGCATCCGGCTAACTCGGAATATATGGAAAACAGAGCCGGAATATTATATTTTTTGTGCTCTTTTATGATTCCGTCGATTATTTCTTTGTATCGCGGCATGCACTTATTGTATGTGGCTTCAAAGTTTTTAAAGCCCTGACTTAATCTGATCTTCTCAAAATGAGTAGTAGCAAAATCTTCAGGTTCCTTTACTTCGACACACATAATGGAATGTCTTGAAAGCTTTGCGATTGCAAGCTCATCAAGAGTGGTATTAGCTTTGAATAAGCGTTCGTTTTTGTAGTTTAAAACATCGTCGGCCAAAACCATTCCGGGTTTTAATGCCATAACCGCTATCATTTTCATTTAATGATTCCCCCAATGAGACTTAAATGATTGTTTAAAACCATAAAGATGTCATAAGATACAATTCACCCTGTATTTTAGCATATTTTAATAAATTGTGGTATCAATTTTCCTTTTTTCATTTCTTTTTTCGTGGTATCATTTAGTTGACCTTTATTTATTTTGATATTTATGTGTATGAGAGGTTTTTGTGACATTTAATGATTCACTTGTTGTGGGAAAATCGATAAAGAACCCGGACAAAATAAAAAACATATTTAATGAAAAAAAGCCTGTTTTTAAAGGGTCTCTTGTATGTAATAACAACGGACGGCTTGAAATATATTCAACGCTTCAGTTTATGCAGAAGAATCTTCTTGACCTTGATCTGGATGTGATAGCGATGTTTAAAGAAGAAGACGAATCCTTTGAATTTATAAGGACTCTTTGCGATATCTCGGTTAGGGAATTTGGGGAAGTTGATTTGTTGAAGGCATTGCCGTTTTATAAAGCGGAGGTAACCTGATATGTCTTCCGCACTGCTTATTTTTCTGACTGTATTAAAAATTATCGGTATTGTTTTACTCAGTATTTTGGGTCTTTTGTTATTTTTGATAATGATTGTACTGTTTGTGCCGGTAAGATATAAGGCTGATGGATCGTTTTGCGATAACACCCCGGATGTTAATGCCAAAGTCAGCTGGCTTTTACATATTGTATCGGTTTCTTTTTCTTTAAATGAAGAAGAAAAACTGTGTATCAGAATTTTGGGATTTAAGCTTAAGCGTAAAAACTATTCCGACCACGGCAAAACACCCCAAAATGTTAAAGAAAAGAAAACTAAAGTAAAGAAAAACAGAATAAATCAAAATAAAAAAACAGAAAGCGATGTTTCTGCAGATTACAGTTATGAAGCGGAAAATGCGGCTGTGATTTCAGATATTCAGAACTTCGATTTTGTTGATACCGCGAATTTGGATGTAATGTCTGAAGATGAACTGATTGAGCTTCTTCAGTCGGAGACGGTAAAGGAAAAACGTTCGGATGGGGCCGCTTTAAATAAATGCAATGGGAAGAATGCCGAGCAAGTGAATAATACTTATACCGAATCCGATGACGGTAAGGATACCGACGGGGAGAATAACAAAACCGGAGAAAACAAAAAAATAAAGAAATCAAAACCGGAGAAGAAAAAAAATACTTCTGACAGAACGAAGATTTATGATAAAATAAAAGGGTATATGGAAGTTCTTCAATCCGATGAGTTTTCAAAAAGCTTTGAACTCAGTAAAAAAACAATCGGGAAAATACTAAAAGCAATACTTCCTAAGAAATGGGGGGCTTTTGGCAAAGTCGGATTTGATGATCCGGAGAAGAACGGAAAAGTTGCTGCGGGAATAGGTATAGCATACCCCTGGCTGAAAGATCATATAAATGTATATTGTGATTTTGACAATCCGGTAATAGATATTTCCGGATTTGCCCAAGGAAGAATATATGCAATTACTCTCGTATATTCCGGCTTATGTATTCTTCTGAACAGAAATGTCAGAAAGACAATTAAATTGTTTAAATCGGTTTGATTATATTTGGAGGCTTTAGTATGAGCGATAATGAAAAGAAAGAAATTAAAAACGAAAAAAAGGACAGAGGAAATAATAATGTAAGTATTATTATTGATTCTCTTTTAACGGGAATGGATGCTGTTCTTGCTACAAAGACCGTGGTTGGAGATGCGACCAAAGTCGGTGATGTGATTATTCTTCCTTTGGTTGATGTTTCCTTCGGCATAGGCGCAGGGGCATCTATCGGAAAGAATGAAAAAGGCTCAAACAAAGGCGGCGGTGGCGGCGGTATATCCGGTAAAATGTCACCAAGTGCTGTTTTGGTTATAAAAGATGGCCAGACTAAATTGGTCAATATTAAAAATCAGGATACTATGACCAAGATTCTTGATATGGTTCCGGAAGTCATCGACAAATTTACAAAAAAAGGTGTAAATGTTGACGAGGATGAAATTATTAATGCTGCTTTTCCGGAAGATGAGGAATAATTGTGTTTAACAGAAAAACTGACAGCGACTTCGAAAAGCTGATTGAAGCAGGGGATGAAGACAGCCTTAAGGAATGCAAACAATGGCTGACTATGGAAGAGCGAAGAATTGCGCTTGAAAGAGAACGCCTTGAATATGATGAACAGCTTTTTGACAAAAAGATGTCAATACTAAAAAGTGGATATGAAGCTCTTGAAATGGACCGAAAGAAATTTGAACGCGAACGAAGCGCGTTTGAAGCGGAAAAGAAGGTTTCGAGAGATTATCATGTTGAGGCCGCATATGAGGATATTGCCGGTAATTTATTCAGTGGTGTTAACAGTTATCTGGCACTGAAAAAAAGATACAGAGACCTGCTTAAAATATTCCATCCCGATAATATGTGCGGCGACAGTGAAATGGTAGTTATGATTACCAGGGAATATGAGAGAATAAAGTCTGAAATGGAACATTCATTTCATTACAACGGATAAAAATAAAAGGCGTGTGATTTTCACACGTCTTTTTTGTGTTAGCTTTACCGGTTGTTATATGCATAAAAATCAAATAAAAAAGGGAACGGAAAACCGTTCCCTAAACGTATTCTGATTAAGCACGTTCAACTTTGCCTGATCTTAAGCATCTTGTACAAACATGAAGTTTCTTTGTAGCGCCATCAACCTTACAGTTAACGCTTCTGATGTTGGAACCCCACATTCTGCTGGATTTTCTATTAGAATGGCTTACGTTGTTACCAAAATGAATACCTTTTCCGCATACTGCACACTTTGCCATCTTAACACCTCCTAAACAAACAAAAATAACGCTACGAAACTCGCAACATTGATAATATAGCAGAATATTAATGCGAATGCAAGTGAAAAATAAATGTTTTCTTTTTTACTTATTAATTGTATAATATATCAAACTGTGACTTTACGGTTAAAAGATTATATGGAGGATTTATATGAAAGGCTCTTTAGTAGATACTCATCTTGGTAATATCATAATTGATGCATCGGTTATTACCCAGTATGCGGGCAGCGTAGCCGTTGAATGTTTCGGTATTGTCGGTATGGCTAATGTCAATATGAAAGATGGCCTTGTAAAGCTTCTGAAGATTAATTCTGCGGATATCGGTCGCGGAGTTAGTGTTTCTATGTCAGAAAGCAATAAGCTTATACTTGACTTCCATGTTATTGTTGCATATGGCGTTAGTATTAAAGCTGTTATTGATAACCTTATCAGTAACGTAAAATATAAAGTGGAAGAATTTTCCGGTATCGAAATCGAAAAGGTTAATGTCTTTGTCGAAGATGTTAAGGTTATCGATTAATACTTAAATAAAGATCTGAAAGGATATTTTTAATAATGAATTCAATTGATGCAAAGTTATTGTCAAAAATGTTTCTTGGCGGTGCCAAGTGCCTTGAAGCTAAAAAGGAATGGATTAATGAATTAAATGTATTCCCTGTTCCCGATGGTGACACCGGTACAAATATGACCATGACAATTATGTCTGCGGCCAAGGAGGTTACCGCTCTTGAAAATACCAATGATATTAATATGGAGTCCCTTTGCAAGGCTATTTCTTCAGGCTCCTTAAGAGGCGCGAGAGGTAACTCGGGTGTTATTCTTTCTCAGCTTTTAAGAGGACTTACCAAATCAGTTAAGACTCTTGAAGTGATTACCGTTAACGATTTTGCAGATGCTTTTGAAAAGGCTGTGGAAACTGCATATAAAGCTGTTATGAAGCCCAAGGAAGGAACAATTCTTACCGTTGCCAAAGGAGCATCAGACAAGGCAAGAGAACTTGCCAATAACGGTGAAACCGATATTGAAACATTTATTAAAGAAGTAATTGCATACTCCGAAGAAGTACTTGCCAAGACACCCGATATGCTTCCTGTTTTAAAACAGGCCGGAGTTGTTGATTCGGGCGGACAGGGACTTGTTGAAGTATTCCACGGCGCATACGATGCTTTCCTTGGAAAAGAAATTGATTTATCAAGCTTTTCAGGCGGACAGGCAGCAACTCCCGCAACATCCGAAATGAAGGTTGAAGAAGAAATTAAATTTGGTTACTGTACCGAATTTATTATTATGCTTGATAAGGTATTTAATGTTAAGCATGAAATGGATTTCAAGGCATTTCTTGAATCAATCGGTGATTCAATTGTACTTGTTGCCGATGATGAAATCGTTAAGGTACATGTTCATACCAATGATCCCGGTCTTGCAATTCAGAGAGCATTAAAATATGGTGCTCTTTCCAATATGAAGATTGATAATATGAGACTCGAACATCAGGAGAAGCTTTTCAAAGAAGCTCAAAAGGCTAATGAGGTTAAGGAAGAAGTAAAACCTGAGGTTCCTGTTGAATTAAAGGATTACGGATTTATTTCTGTATCCGCAGGTGATGGTTTATCCGGTATATTTAAAGAATTGGGTGTTGATGAAATTATTGAAGGCGGTCAGACAATGAATCCCTCGACGGAGGATATGGTTAACGCCTGCAATAATGTAAATGCCAAGACAATTTTTATTCTTCCCAATAATAAAAATATAATAATGGCAGCTAATCAGGCACAGTATCTTGTTGAAGACAAGGAAGTTGTTGTTATTCCCACAAAGACTATTCCTCAGGGTATTACAGCTTTGATTAACTTCAATCCTGAAGTTGATAAAGAAACAAATACCGAAATTATGACTGATTCACTTTCCATGGTTAAAACCGGTCAGGTTACTTATGCAGTAAGAGATACAAAGATTGATGATAAAGACATCAAAGAAGGCGATTTCATGGGAATCGGCGACAGAGGACTTCTCTCGGTTGATTCTGACATGGCAAAGGCAACCAAAGACATGGTAGAAGAATTGATTATGTCTGATGAACCTTCTGAGCTTGTTACAATTTACTACGGCTCTGATGTATCCGAAGAAACAGCTTCTGAAATCGTTGATTTTGTAAATGAGAAGTTCCCTTCTGTAGAAGCAGATCTTCAGTATGGCGGACAGCCGATTTACTATTATATTATTTCAGCTGAATAAGATATGATTCCCCGGCAGCCAATGCCGGGGTTTTTTTACCGATGAAGGAAAAATTATGAATTTAAAATCAGATATATCAAGCGTTAAAGGTGTCGGCGAAAAAACTTCTGCTGTATTTCGGGATATCGGAATTAATACGGTGGAGGATTTAATTCATTATTATCCGAGAACGTATGAGAAATTTGAAAATATTACAGCTATTAAAGATGTTATTTCAGGGGAGCGTAATGCTGTTTACGGTTGCCTCATTTCAGATGCCAAAATGCTCAGGTTTTCCGGCAAAACAATGATTACGGCGTATGCAAGAGACAAGGACGGAAACAGCATTGAAATAAAATATTTTAATGCCAATTATTTGCTGAAGGTTCTCAAAAGAGGCAGTTTTTATGTTTTCAGAGGATATGTGAAGACTGTTGGAGCAAGATATATGATGACACAGCCTCAGATGTATAAACTCGACGAATATGAGAAGCTTCAGGGAACGATAGGTCCGATTTATTCGTCAACAAAAGACCTTTCTGCAGCACGAATTGCCAAAAATATTCAGAACTGTATTGATGTACGAAATGAATATGAAGAATATCTGTCTTCTGACGAAATGGCTGAAGGCAATATGCTTGGCCTTGCTGAGAGCCTTTATAACATACATATGCCCGGAAATGAAGAAATGCTTTATAAAGCAAGAAGAAGACTGGTGTTTGAGGAATTTCTTGATTTTTATAAAGGATTCAGGATGCAGGAAGGCGGATATGAAAGACCGCAAAATAAAAATCCCTTTGTGGAAGTGGCCGATTGTAAGAGGCTCGAGGACAGACTTCCGTTTGCATTGACCAATGCACAAAAGAAAGCGATAGAAGAAATCATTAAAGATATTACCGGTCCGTATTTGATGAATCGTCTTGTTCAGGGTGATGTGGGAAGCGGAAAGACATTGGTCGCTTTGATGGCTCTCATTACTGCAGCGGCTAATAATGCACAGGGAGCATTGATGGCACCTACCGAAGTGCTGGCTGTGCAGCATTATACAAATATAATGAAAATGAGCAGTGACTACGGTCTGTGCATAAAACCGGTTATTCTTTTTGGAAAAATGCCTAAAAAAGCCCGAACGGAAGTGCTTGAGAAAATAAGGACAGGTGAGGCAAATGTTATCATAGGAACCCATGCACTGTTTCAGGATGAGGTTGAATTTAAAAATTTAAAGCTTGTTATAACCGACGAACAGCACAGATTTGGCGTAAACCAGCGTGAAGCATTAAGAGATAAGGGGATAGATGCACATATTCTTGTTATGAGTGCAACGCCGATTCCGAGAACACTTGCCATGGTTATGTACGGCAATGTTGATATCAGCATTATGAACGAGCTTCCCAAAAACAGACTTCCAATCAATAACTGTGTGGTTGATTCATCGTTTCAAAAGAAAAGTCTGGATTTTATTGAGTCGGAAATTAAAAAAGGACATCAGGCGTATATAATATGTCCGATGATAGACGAATCGGAAGAAGACAATTTTAATTTGAAAAATGTAACCGAGTTTACTAAAGAACTGAAGGAACATTATGGAGACCGTGCTCGAATTGTCTGCCTCCACGGTAAAATGAAAAGTGATGAAAAAAACCGTATAATGGATTCGTTTAAAGACGGTTTATATGATATTTTGGTATCTACTACAGTTATTGAAGTAGGCGTTGACGTTCCTAATGCAACTGTAATAATGATTGAAAACGCGGAACGATTTGGATTATCACAGCTTCATCAGTTAAGGGGACGAGTTGGGCGCGGTGACAGTCAGTCATATTGCATCCTTGTAAGTGATGCTAAAAATCAGGAATCAATCAGTCGTTTAAAGGTTTTAAACGAAACAAATGACGGATTTGAAATTGCCAGAAAAGACATTGAACTCAGAGGCCCCGGAGAACTGTCGGGTGTTAAACAAAGCGGTGCACTTTCTTTTTCTCTTGGTGACATAATGAATGATTCGGACGTGTTTATGCTTGTAATAAATATGTATGACCGAATATTTGAAAGGATTAAGGATCGAGTTTCTCGGAGAATTGATTTTCGAACAATATAGAGACTCTTGAGAGCGCAGAGTTTCCGTGTATAATCGTGTTTTTGTTGACTTTATTTCCAATAATAGATAGAATAAGGCGTATGTTTTTATTAGTATGGAGAAAATAATGAGCAAAATAGCGATTATTACCGACAGTAACAGTGGAATCACCCAGAACGAAGCCAAAGAACTTGGCATCATTGTTGTTGCCATGCCTTTTACCATTGACGGCGAGGAATTCCTTGAGGATATTACATTATCCCAGGAACAGTTTTATGAAAAAATGTTAAGCGGAGGTCAGGTAAAAACTTCCCAGCCAAGTCCTGAGACCATTATGGAGCTTTGGAATAAGACACTGGAGGAATACGATGAAATAGTTCATATTCCCATGTCCAGCGGACTTTCCGGTGCATGTCAGACAGCACTTATGCTTAGCGAAGATTATGACGGAAAGGTAGCGGTTGTAGATAATCAGCGTATTTCCGTAACTCAGAAAAGTTCTGTGTTTGATGCAATGAAACTTGCTAAGAAGGGACTTTCGGCTGCTGAAATCAGAGACAAGCTTATGGAAGATAAGTTTGAATCATCCATTTACATTATGATGGATACACTGAGCTACTTAAAGACCGGTGGAAGACTGACGGGAGCAGTAGCAGCACTTGGTACACTTTTAAAGATTAAACCCGTACTTCAGATTCAGGGTGAGAAACTTGATGCTTTCAGTGTTGCAAGAACACATAACCAGGCAAAGAACATAATGATGAATCAGATTGCCAAGGATTTCACTAACCGTTTTAAGGTTCCCGAAGATGGTGAGGGTATGCGGGTTTTTGTAGCATACACCTATAATAGGGATGCTGCGGAAATATTTTTTGAAGAGATTAAGGAGAGATTTCCAAAAGCAAAGGTAGAATATATGGACGCCCTTTCATTGAGCGTAAGCTGCCATATCGGTCCCGGTGCACTGGCAATTGCCTGTGCGAGAGATTCTTTTGCCGAATAAGTTTTTTGCGAATCATTTATATGATATTATTAAGGAAAGTCGTTTTTGGCTTTCCTTTTTTATGCTATTTGTCAGGCAGGTATATGTAATGGAACAGTTTATAAGAGGAGCAATGCTCCTTGGAGAAGAAGGAATAAAGAAACTGCTTAATTCAAAGGTAGCGGTATTTGGAGTCGGCGGAGTCGGAGGTTATGTGTGTGAAGCATTGGCAAGGACCGGAGTGGGCTCGTTTTTGCTGGTTGATAATGATACGGTCAACTTAAGTAATATTAATCGGCAGATTATTGCGACCCATGAAACTGTGGGCAGATTCAAAACAGAGGTAATGAAAGAAAGAATATTGTCAATAAATCCTGAAGCATCGGTTGAAATCAGGAACTGTTTCTTTTTGCCGGAAAATTCATCGGAATTTGATTTTTCGGAATTTGACTATGTTGTTGATGCGGTTGATACCGTATCTGCAAAGCTGGAAATCATTATGAAGGCAAAAGAAGCGGGGGTACCGGTTATAAGCAGTATGGGAGCCGGTAATAAATTAGATCCCACTAAGTTTGTGGTAACCGACATTTATAAGACATCTGTTTGCCCGCTTGCAAAAGTAATGCGCCATGAATGCAAAAAGAGAGGTATTAAAAAGCTGAAAGTTGTTTATTCCACCGAGTTGGCCATGAAACCGATTGAACCGGAATCGATAAATGATGTTCAGCCTGATACAAAAGAAAATGATATTCAGGAAACAAAAGGTAAATCGGGAAGAAGGGCTACACCGGGAAGTGTTGCATTTGTGCCCTCTGTAGCGGGACTTATCGTTGCCTCTGAAGTTGTTAAAGATATACTTGGAACTGAATAATATATATTTTAGCCTTCCGATGACCCTGAGGTGTTTCTTAACATTTTAGGACTTTGGAAGGTTTTCTTTTACAATTTAAATACTATATTTTATTGCCGAACAAATGTTTATGTGTTACAATATATTGTGTGTTTAAGGGATATTTATGCCCAAATTTAGAGTTTTTAGCAGATTTATGAGGTTTATTTATGGCAAAACAGCAATCCTACGATGCCGGCAGCATAACAGTTCTTGAAGGACTTGAAGCAGTCAGAAAACGCCCCGGAATGTATATCGGCTCAGTATCAACAAGGGGATTAAACCATCTTGTATATGAAATTCTGGATAATGCGGTGGATGAACATCTTGCCGGCTATTGTAACGAAATACACGTAATATTGGAAGCGGACGGATCAGCCACGGTAAAAGATAATGGACGTGGTATTCCGGTCGGCATGCATGCAAAGGGCGTTTCTGCTGAACGTCTTGTTTTTACCACACTTCATGCCGGTGGTAAGTTTGACAGCAATGCATACAAAACCAGTGGCGGCCTTCACGGTGTAGGTTCTTCTGTTGTTAATGCCTTGTCTGAATGGATGAATGTTGAGATTAAGACGGGCGGATTTGTATATCACGATTCCTACTCAAGAGGTAATGCCACAAAAGAGCTTAATAACGGTGTTTTGGAGCCGGACGGAAAGACAAAAGAAACGGGTACCACCATTTCATTTCTTCCCGACAAGGAAATATTTGAGAAAACCAGATTTAAGGAAGATGATATTAAAAACCGTCTGCATGAAACGGCTTATCTTAATCCTAATCTGACCATTTATTTTGCGGATATGAGATCCGGTATTGCCGAAGAAGAAGTGTTCCATGAACCCGAAGGACTTATTGGTTATATTAAGGATATGAATAAGTCAACGGAGGCTCTTCATGATGTCATTTTCTATAAGGGTACTTCCGAGAATATTGAAATAGAAATAGCTCTTCAGTTTGTGAATGAGTTTCATGAAAATGTTATGGGCTTTTGTAATAACATTTATACTCTTGAAGGCGGAACTCATATTACCGGTTTTAAAACTGCGTTTACAACGATTATTAACAACTATGCAAGGGAACTTGGTATTCTCAAGGACAAAGATGTTAATTTTACCGGTACGGATGTAAGAAACGGTATGACCGCTGTTGTTTCCATTAAACATACAGATCCCCGTTTTGAAGGACAGACTAAGACAAAACTTGATAATCAGGATGCTTCAAAGGCTGTGGCAAAGATTACACAGGATGAACTTGTAAGATTCTTTGATCGTAACCTCGAGACTCTGAAAATCATCATAGGTTCAGCCGAAAAAGCTGCGAAACTGCGTAAAACCAATGAAAAAGCGAAAGTTAATATGCTTACCAAGGAGAAATATTCTTTTGACTCAAACGGTAAGCTGGCTAACTGCGAATCAAAAGACAGTTCAAAATGTGAAATTTTTATTGTCGAAGGTGATTCCGCAGGCGGTTCCGCAAAAATGGCAAGAGACAGAATGTTCCAGGCTATTCTGCCCATAAGAGGTAAAATATTAAACGTTGAAAAGGCATCAATTGATAAAGTGCTTGCAAATGCAGAAATTAAGACCATGATTAATGCATTTAACTGCGGCTTTTCCGAAGGCTACGGTAACGATTTTGATATTTCAAAGCTTCGCTACGATAAAATAATAATTATGGCCGATGCGGACGTTGACGGAGCTCATATTTCAAACCTTCTTTTGACTTTCTTCTACAGATTTATGAGGGAGCTTATTGAAGAAGGTCATGTGTACGTAGCAATGCCTCCCTTGTATAAAACCATTCCGGCAAAGGGTGAAGGCGAGTACCTGTACGATGACAAGGCACTTGAAGATTACAGGAAAGAACACACGGGTAACTTCAAACTTCAGCGATACAAAGGTCTTGGTGAAATGGATGCGGAACAGCTTTGGGATACAACAATGAACCCTGCTACCAGAATGATGAAACGTATAAGCATCGAAGACGGCAAGGCTGCTTCTGAAACTACGGAGCTTCTAATGGGACCTGAAGTACCGCCCAGAAGAACCTTTATTTACGATAATGCTACATATGCCGAACTTGATATTTAATATATATTTTTTGGTTTATAAGGATATTTATTGATGAAAAAGAACGATTTTACAGAAACTGCGGAAGACAGAATTATACAGGCTGAATATACTGACACCATGAAAAAGTCATTTATTGACTATGCAATGAGTGTTATTGTTGCCAGAGCACTTCCTGATGTCAGGGATGGTCTTAAACCGGTTCAGAGACGTGTTCTTTATGATATGCATGAACTTGGCATGCATTATGACAAGGAATACAGAAAAAGTGCCCGTATCGTAGGTGATACCATGGGTAAATATCATCCTCACGGAGATTCGTCCATATATGACGCGCTGGTAGTTATGACTCAGGCTTTTAAGAAGGGTAAGCCCCTTGTTGACGGCCACGGAAACTTCGGCAACATCGAAGGGGACGGCGCAGCTGCAATGCGTTATACTGAAGCACGTCTTCAAAAAATTACCGAGCTGGGGCTTCTTTCGGATCTTGATAAGGATGTGGTTGACTTTGGACCTAACTTTGATGAAACACTTAAAGAACCCATGGTTTTACCGGCCAGATTTCCAAACCTCCTTGTTAACGGTTCTGAAGGTATCGCGGTAGGTATGGCTACAAGCATTGCCCCTCACAACTTAAGTGAAGTAATTAATGCCACAAAAGCATATATAAGAAACAATGACATTACTACGGAGGAATTGATGGAATATGTTATCGGTCCTGATTTCCCGACCGGGGGCATTGTTGTTAATGAATCCGAACTTCTTGAAATATATGAGACAGGCGTTGGCAAAGTAAGAGTCAGAGGCCGTGTGGAAATAGAAAAAGCCAAGGGCGGAAAGGTAAACGTTGTTGTTACAGAAATTCCATATCCCATGATAGGTGACAACATTCGTAAGTTCCTTTCTGACGTGGCTGCATTGGCTGAGTCAAAGAAAACAACGGATTTGGTTGATATTTCAAACCAGTCGTCAAAGGACGGTATCAGAATTGTATTTGAATTAAGAAAAGATGCCGATGCGGAAAATTTTGTAAATATGCTTTATAAAAAGACCCATCTTGAAGACACCTTTGGTGTTAATATGCTGGCTATTTGTGACGGCAGACCCGAAACTATGGGACTTAAGCGTATTATTGCCGAAAATGTTAAGTTCCAATATGAAATAAATACGAGAAAGTATACCAAGCTTCTTGAAAAGGAACTGGACAAAAAGGAAATTCAGGAAGGCTTAATCAGAGCAGTAAATGTTATTGATCTTATTATTGAGATACTTCGCGGATCCAAGGATCGTAATATGGCAAGGCTTTGTATGACCGATGGTGTAACTACCGGCATTAATTTTAAGTCTAAAGAATCCAAAATTATGGCTGCGCAGCTTAATTTTACCGAAAAGCAGGCTAATGCCATTCTTGATATGAGACTTTATAAATTGATAGGTCTTGAAATTGAGGCATTGCTTAATGAAAATGAAGAGACTTTAGCGAACATTGCCAGATACGAAGATATTCTTAACAATAAAGACAGTATGGCTGATGTTATTGTTGATGATCTTGAAAATATAAGAATTAATTTCAGTACTCCAAGAAGGACCGAGATTATTCAGGCGGAAGAGGTTGTTTACGAGGAAAAGAAGGCTGAGGTTGTGGACCTTGTATTCTTAATGGATCGTTTCGGTTACGCAAAGACTGTTGATGTTTCAACCTATGAGAGAAACAAAGAGGTTTGCGAAACAGAGAATAAATATTTCTTTACCGTGAAATCGGACGGAAAGGTTGTTCTGTTTACAGATAAGGGACTTATGCACACTATTAAAGTTAAAGACCTTCCTTTGTGTAAACTGCGTGATAAAGGTCGCCCTATCGATAACCTCTGTAATTTCAGTTCGGTTAATGAAGTAGTATTATGTGCGGCAAATCCCGATAATCTTAAATTTAAGCGTCTTGTATTTGTTACTGCGACCTCAATGCTTAAATTTGTGGACGGAAGTGAATTTGATGTTTCAAAGAAGATGATAGCTGCAACAAAACTTAATGAGGACGATTATGTTGTCAGTGTTGCGGTTATAGAAGAAGAAAAGAATATTGTTCTTCAGACTGCCGACGGTGTGTTCTTAAGATTCGGACTTGAAGAAATTCCCGAAAAAAAGAAAACGGCAGTAGGCGTTCGAGGCATGAAGCTCTCAAAGGGAGATCTTGTTGAGAGTGTTTATTATACAAAGAATGCCGGTGACAATATCATCGAGTATAAAGGCAAACCCTTTGACCTTCATGCAAAGGTTAAGCCTCTTCACAGAGATACCAAGGGTGTAAAAATCAGAAGTTAATATTAGCATTGCTGTTATATGGAGATTTATTATGCTTAGAGTTATAGCGGGAACTGCCCGTAATTTAAAACTTGAAACGCCCGAAGGCCTGGAGACAAGACCTACAACTGACAGAATTAAAGAAACACTCTTTAATATTCTTCAAAGTGATGTTCCGGGAAGCGTTGTTATTGATTTTTTTGCAGGCAGCGGGTCAATCGGAATAGAGAGTCTTAGCAGAGGTGCAAAAAAGGCGTATTTTGTAGATAATTCAAGAAGTGCGGTTAATTGTATTGTAAATAATGTCAAGCATACTCATTTTGAAGATAAGTCGGTTGTTTTGGCAGAAGATTTTTCGACTGCTTTATACCATATAAATGAGGCTCATGTGGATATTGTTTTTATGGATCCTCCTTATGATAAAGGCTTTGAACGTCAGCTTTTGTCTGTATTAAAGGATGCACCGTTTGTTGATGAGGATACTTTGTTCGTTGTCGAAGCTGCTTTGAAGACGGAATTTGATTATCTTGATGATATAGGGTATACATTATATAGAGAAAAGACTTATAAAACCAATAAACATATGTTTTTATATCTTAAGACGGAGGACTAAAAATGAAGTCGGCGATTTATCCGGGAACCTTTGATCCCATGACCTACGGTCATCTTGATATTATTAAGAGAGCAGCGAATATTTTTGATGAAGTTATTGTCAGTGTATTGGATAACAAGGAAAAAACTCCGTTGTTTTCTGTTGATGAACGTGTTAAAATATTAAGAGATGTTACGGCTGATATTCCCAACGTAAAAATTGAGAGTTTTGGCGGTCTTTTATCCGATTACTGCTCCGAAAAAAACATTTTTGTTGTTGTGAGAGGTCTTCGCGCTGTAACGGATTTTGAGTATGAATTGCAGATGTCTCAAATGAACAGAAAGCTTTCCAACAATAAGCTTGATACAGTTTATTTGAATACCAGTCTTAAATATTCATATCTTAGTTCATCATCTGTTAAACAGATTGCTCAGTTTAACGGTGATTTGTCGGATTTTGTTCCTGATTTTGTGGCAGAAATGCTGATTGAAAGATTGGGAAAGAAGAACCAGTAAATTTAGTTTATGAACCCCGGTTATATATAAATATCTACAGCGAGGATATGACATGAGTAAAATTGATAATATTATTAATGATATTCAGGATTACATTGACAGTTGTGATTATATGGTTTTTTCACAGACCAAAATCATTGTTAATAAGGATGAACTTGAACAGTTTATCAATGAGCTTAAGCAGGCTACTCCCGAAGAAATCAGAAGTGCACAGTTGATGCTTGCTCAGAAAAAAGAAATTATCAGAGCAGCACAGCAGAGTGCAGAAGATTTACTTAAGGGTGCGTCCGAAAGAACAAACCAGCTCATTAATGAATCTCAGATTAAGATTCAGGCTGAGTCAAGAGCAAATGAGGTCATAAGCACGGCAATCAGACAGGCTCAGGATATTATTGATAATGCTACTCTTGAAGCAAATGCTCTTAAAGCTTCCGCAATGCAGTATATGGATGAAATGCTGGCAAACATAGAACAGATTCTTAACAGAGCATCAGCCAATGCCAATGATAACTATAATGAGCTTATAGCAAATCTTAATTCCTGCAGTGCGATAGTTAAGAATAACAGAAGTGAACTTCATCCTGCTGAGGATGATTTTGAAAGTCTTGGACTCGATGAAACAGGAAATTCCGAAACTGATATTTTGGTTTAGTATTATTACTGAGGCTGCTTTATTGCAGCCTCATTTTTAGTTTATTATGAATACAAGATTAGATAAGTTTATATGTGACAGTACCGGATTGACAAGGTCTGAAGCGAAGAAGGCGATTGCCAAAGGCAGGGTGTCGGTTAACGGTGCATGTGTAAAAAAATCCGAAGAAAAAATAGATGATTCTGTAGATAAGGTCTCTTTGGACAATAAAGATATTTCTTATGAAAAGTATGTATATTACATGCTAAACAAACCCGCAGGGGTTGTTTCTGCAACAACAGACAATATTGATATAACCGTTATTGATTTGTTTAAGAATGAAAAAAAGAAAAATCTTTCCTGCGTGGGCCGCTTGGATAAGGATACTACCGGTTTACTGATTGTAACCAATGACGGAGAAATGATTCATAAGCTTACAAGTCCAAGAAAGCATGTTTTTAAAGATTATCTTGTTACACTGCAAAAACCGATTACCATAGAAGCGGTTTCGAGACTGGAAGCAGGTGTTGATATTGGGGATGACGAACCCACAAAACCGGCATTTGTTAATGTAACCGATGAGAGATGTATTATCTTATCAATATCAGAGGGCCGGTTTCATCAGGTGAAGCGAATGCTCAAAGCTGTTGATAATGAAGTGACAGCACTTCATCGTCTGTCGGTAGGGCCGCTTAGACTCGACAATGATTTAGGTGTCGGTAAATACAGAAAATTGACCGATGAAGAAATAAAGGACTTGAAGTTATGTTAAAAATTGAAGAATTGCTTGAAGGGAAAAAGGCTTTTCTTTTTGATATGGACGGCACACTTATAAACTCCATGGGCATTTGGCATGATATTGATTTGGAATATCTTGCGGGATTTGGCATTAAGCTGCCTGATGATCTTCAAAAATGTCTTGAAGGTATGTGTTTTCATGATACAGCCGTATACATAAAAAACAGATTTAATCTTCCGGTTCATACGGATGAGATGGAAAAAGCCTGGAATGAAATGGCACATTATAAATATGCTCATGATGTGTCTTTTAAACCCGGAGTTGAAAAACTCTTAAATTACGCTAAGTCAAATGGAATTAAGATGGCAATCGGTACCAGTAATTCAAGGTATCTGTATGAGGCGGTTTCCGATTCACTTGGCTTTGAAAGATATTTTGACTGCGTAATAACAGGGGATGAAACAAAGAAAAGCAAACCGGATCCGGAAATATATATACTGCTTGCAAACAAGCTTAACGTAAACCCTGAAGAGTGTCTGGTATTTGAAGATACTGTGGCGGGACTTAATGCAGGGCTTAATGCCGGCATGGAAATCTGTGGTATTTATGATATTTATTCCGATTATTGCACGGAAGAAAAAAGAAATATATCTGGATTTTTTATTGATGATTATGAGAAAATTATTTATTCTGAGTAGTTTTTATTAGGAGGAATATACCTTATAAGAGAAACATTCTTATGAGAGAAGCTTTCTTATGAGGATATTTATGCATATGAATATAGTAATTGTTAGCGGAGCTTCTTCAGGTCTTGGACGTGAAGCAGCGAGACAGATTGATAAAATATATACAGACGGTATTGATGAAATATGGCTTATAGCAAGAAGAACGGATCGGCTGGAAGAATTATCTGAAACTCTTGAACATAAATGCCATATACTCAGTCTTGATTTAACCAAAGAGGTTTCTTTTGAAATTTTAAGTGCCGAACTTGAGATGATGCATCCCAACGTTAAAATGTTAGTAAATGCGGCAGGGTACGGAGTTAACGGAAATTTTGACGAAACGGATCTGACGGCTCAGCTTGGTATGATTAATTTAAACTGCCTTGCGCTTACTCATGTTACGGGTCTGGTACTTCCTTATATGAATAAGGGAGCAAGAATTATACAGTTTGCTTCTTCGGCAGCATTTATTCCGCAGATCGGATTTAGTGTTTACGCAGCCACAAAGGCATATGTTCTTAGCTTCTCTGAATCATTGAATACTGAATTAAAGCAAAGAAATATTACCGTTACGGCAGTGTGCCCGGGTCCTGTAGATACTGAATTTTTTGAACATCTGGAAAAAGAACAAACCTTTGATTTTAAAAAATATTTTATGGCAAATGAAAAAGATGTTGTAAAAGAGGCTTTAAAAGATGCTTATCACAGACGACCGGTGTCTATTCATTCGCTTCCGATGAAAGCATTTAAAATGCTGACAGATTCTGTTCCCGATGAGATTATGCTTTATGCGATGGATAAGCTGAAAGCAATAAAAAGTAATGATGAGGATAAAGAATAATGAAAAAAAATAATGACAAGATAAAAATTTACAAAGGCGATTTCGGATATATAAAAGAACAGAAGAAGATAGAAATAGTAAAAACCGCGGTTCTGGTTCTTTTGCCGATTCTTTTGTATGTAATCGGTTTTCTGACAACCGGATCAAACAAGAATTTACTTACATTTGTTGCAATACTCGGAAGTTTGCCTATGGCAAGAAGCTTTGTGAATCTTGTTTTGTTTTTAAAGGCCGGTGTTTGCTGTTCTGAAGAAACCTATAAAAAGGTAGTCGGTGCGGGTGTTCAGGCAACATATTATGATTTGTACTATACCTCATATAAAAATAATTTTCCGATTGCCAGCTTGATTCTTAAAAGGGGTAGTTTGATATTTCTTACTGAGGATTCCTCTGTTGATGAAGAAGCATTTATGAAGCATATGGAAGATGCCATGAAGCTTTGCGGCGGTGAGAAGATTGCAGTTAAATTATTCAAAGATACCGATAAATATATTGAAAGAGCTAGGGAACTTAATGCTCTTAAGGATGATGACACGGATTATGATTTTATCCTTGAAAATCTTTTAAGTCTTTCCATATAAGTGAGGCAGAAGTTGAAAGAGTTTACTATTACCAAAAAGGATGAGGGTCAGTCGGCTCTTAAGTTTATGCAAAGAACTTTGCCCTCGGCTCCAAATTCTTTTTTCTATAAGATGATGAGAAAAAAGAATATTACACTTAACGGAAAGAAGACTGAGGGAAATGAAAAACTTAAGGAAGGCGATGTTGTTAAGTTTTTTCTTTCCGATGAAACCTTTGATAGCTTTTGCGCGAACAATAAAAAGAATGTTTCCGTAAGTGATTATATGGAGGCATATGCCAGATTCGGAAAGCCTCACATTGTGTACGAGGACGATCATATAATAGTTTTAAATAAGCCGGTGGATATGCTTTCTCAAAAAGCCGGAAAGGACGATTTATCGGCCAATGAGTGGCTTATAGGATATCTTTTGTATAACAAAAAAATAACAAAAGAGGATCTGATTAAGTTTACGCCCTCTGTTTGCAACAGACTTGACAGAAATACAGGCGGTTTGCTTCTTTTCGGGAAGACTTTGTTTGGTACCAATATCCTGAATACGATGCTTAGAGAAAGAACCGGGGA
>JAKSRT010000042.1 GCA_024403485.1 Lachnospiraceae bacterium | reverse complement strand
CAGTGGACACCGGTGGTATATAAGATAAGTTATAACCTTGGCGGAGGCGTAAATGATGCATTAAATCCTATTGAATATACAATAGAAGACTGCATAAGTCTTGAAGCGCCCACAAGAGCAGGATATACCTTCGCAGGCTGGTACTTAGACAGTAGATTCACACCATCAAGACAAGTGACAGAAATCCAGGCGGGTTCAACAGGGAACAAGGTATTATATGCGAAATGGGTTAAATAGAATATGATATTTGAAAGACCGGGGAGAAAATCCCCGGTCTTTTCTTAACCAATTATTTTATCCATTTGGCATATAGCACTTTATTACCTGTTGTTCCTGCTGAAATGTCGGTTACTCTGTTAGCTGCGCTAAATCTGCTGTCCAAATACCAGCCGCCAAAAGTATAACCTTCTTTAACCGGATTTGCCAAAACTACACTGTCAAGTATCGTGTAAGTGGACGGATTTCCCGGATTGTTGGTTCCGCCGTTTAAACTGTACGTGATTGTATATACAATCGGTGTCCACTGCGCGTATAAATAAATGGTTGAACCGTATACATTAACACCGGAAAGTGAAAGCTGACCTGCATTGTTTATTTCAACTGTCTGCTGACCGGGGGTGGTGCTCCATCCGGCAAAAGAATAACCGTTTCGCTTGTAAGCGTTGGCAGTTACTTTGCCATTTGCTGCGGTAACAGAGTCTTTCATTATTCCTGTTGCTTCTTCACTGTTCTTTATATACTTTACGGTATAATTCATGGACTTGGCTACAATCTTGAAGGGCACAGTCTTTACTCCACCGTAGTTTCCGATACCTTTTATTGTTACCGTGGCACTTCCTGTGGCTATATTTTTTGCATAGCCTATAATTGTATAATCATTACTATCAAGAGTAACATTACCTATTTTTGCAGCAATGTCACTTTTTGAGAGGCTTACGGGTTTTCCGGTGTAGCTCTGGGGAGCCACGGTAATCGCAGCCTTTGAAATGTCGGCGGCTATAAATTTGAATGTTGCGCTTGTTGTACCGGTGTAACTTCCGGTTCCTGCTTTTTCATTAATTGTAACTGTAATCTCTGCTCCGACAGGAATTATATCATCGGGATTCACTGCGTCGCCGGCCATTCGAATTACAAACTTATAAACGTTCTTTTTTGCATCTATCAGCTTGGATACAATTACATCTTTAGTATATGAATAAGCAAATATATTGTCATAATCGACTCCGGCTGTCATAATCTTTCCGTCTTCATCCACCAGTTTTATAACAGGCTTACAGATATTTGTCTTGTTTTGATATACAACATCTCCTGCGGTGACGGTAATGCCTGCTTTAGTGATTGCTTTCTTTATGATTGCAAAATTAGCCGTAATACGCCCGGTGTAGTTGCCTTTACCGACAACGGTTACTGTAGGAGCGGTTTTTCCGGGGGTACCGTCATGCACTTTAATATTATTGGAATAGGAAACCGTATAGTCTTTTCCTAAGACAAGAACACCAAGATGACTGTCGTTTACGGTTATTTCCGGTTTGACGCCGCCCTTAAGGAATTCCTGACCGGCGATAGGGGCAATGCTTACATTGTTTATTATTGCTTCTCCGGCTGCATTCTTTGTTGCTGCAATGTTGTAAGGGGTTATTGTAAAGGTCTTTACGATTGTACCGGAATATTTGTTAATTCCGGTAATGGTCATAGTTGCCCGACCGGCATTTATATTATTTGTATAAGTTATTTCATAATCGGTACCTTCAATAAGTACATATTCTCCAGTTGTTTTCGTAGCCTTTTCATATACCTTGAAGCCTGATTCTCTGTGAGGCTCCCTGGCTGCACCGTCATAGGGATATGAAGCAGCAACCGCAGTTGTTACAGCTACCTTGGAGATTGTCTTACCGTCAATATTAAAGCTTTTGGTTTGTGTGCCGGTGTATCCGTTTACACCGGTAATAACAATCTTTACGGTTCCGATCTTTGTTCTGTCGCCCTGGTACTCATAATAGAAACTGTAGTTAAGCTTATCGCTGTCGGACAGAGCTTCATACGCTGCCTTTGTTGTACCGTTAAGAGTAACAGCCGGCTGGTTTCTTTCTTCCACATTTGTGATTGTAACACCCTCAGCGAAGGGATCAACCGAAGCACCCGCGTAATCGGTCCAGTTATAGGTCGTTTTAAGATTGTTTATCTTAACACTTCTTACGTCAAAACCGCTGATTTTAAAGGTTTTGGTGGCAGTGCCGGTATAACCGTTTATACCGTAAAAGTTTATTTTTACAGAGCCGATATTCTTATTATCGCCGACATATTCATATGTGTAATCATAGTTTTTTCTTAACGGATTATCATATGCCATCGCATCATAATCACTCTTTAAGATTCCGTTTAAGAATACATTCTGCTTGTTGATAACGAACTTGACAGAGGGGCTTGCAGCGGCTTTGTCAGCTATAACGGGTTCAACTGCCGAGCCAATCGGAAGGATGGCATTCCAGGCATAGGTCTTGGTAATCTCAGGACCGAAAACGGCTCTTCCAATGATACCTAATTCGGAAATTTTAAATGTGATAACCCTTTCGCCTGTAAAGCTGTCGCCGATACCACGAATTCTGATTTTGCCTGTGCCAACTTCTACATTATCGGAGTATCCAAGAATTTCGTAATCGGCGTTAAGCTCAAGCGGCTTTTTGTTGTATGTAAGAGATATGGCAGGCTCAATAGCACTTCCGGTATAGGTTTGAGCTTTTATTGCAGTAACAGCTGCTTTATCGATAAGTGTCTTAGGTGTAATGGTTTCAACTATATGGACAGTGCCGGTATAGTTTCCTTTGCCTACAATATCTATTGTATAGTTAGTCTCTGTGTCGGGAGAACCCTTAAATGCGCTTGCATCATAACCGGGACCTTTGGGATCGGTTCCGGGGTAAACATATGTAAAGTCGACTCCGGCCTTTAATGTGACGGTTTTACCGCTGAGTATATAAGCAACAGAAGCAATGCCTTTTTGAACTCTGCCATTATAGGTAAAAAGAATAGGATCCGGTGTTATCGTTGCCTGTGTAATATCAAGCGGGTTAATCGCAAATGTTTTCTCTATAGAACCGGAGTAATCGCCTCTTCCGGTAATAATAACCTTTCCGGTTCCGACGTTTTTATTGTTGACATATTTAACGGTATAATCCTTGCCTGAAACCAGTTTGGTTTTGTTTTTATAAACATTTAGATTGGGGAAGGTAATGTTTGTACCGTTATAATCAACATCGGTTATTCCTGAAACCCATAATAACTCGTTGTCAATTTCGGAAACAGGATATTCCGGCTTGTCATCATCGATTATCTGTCCCCAGGTATTTGATTCGTCGACAATTTTGTAGGAAAAAGAAACAGCACCGCTCTCGGTGTATTTTTCTTTTGCTGCTACGGCATTAATTGTAACCGAACCAAGAACTTCGCCGGCAACAGCGTCGGCGGTATTTATATCAAGGTCACTAATAGTGATTCTGTCGGTATATTTGCGAGTTGGCAGCACCGGTTCCTCAAAACGGCCATTTACGTCGATTGCAGGGATTATGGGTGTACTGCCGTCGGTAGTGTAATAAATAGTGGCACCGTCTGTATCGGTAGTTAAATATAAAAGGGACGCTTCTGATATTACGGGGCTGTCCGTCACTTCGCCGTCAAGTATCACCTGTATTTTGGGATTTTCGGTAGTATAGGTTGCAAATATTTTGCAGTTTACATTTAATGCTCCAAGAATTGCCAGTAATTCAGGAGTATAACAATAAACCGTAATATTCGGGAGAGCGGCAAATGCGTTGGAATCAACAGCAGTTACTTTTTTGTCCAAAACTATATACTCTTCGGATATCAGTTCGGAAACTGCAAACACTTTTGTTTTGTCTTTGCTGAATACAATACCGTCAAAAACAAAAAAATGAGGATTCTCGTCGGGTATGGTAAACGATTTCAGATTATTAAGACCGATAAAAAGTCTTCCGTCGAGTTTGGACAAACCTGAAGGTAATTCTATGTCCGTAATCTTGCTTTTGTAAGTATCCCAGGGGCAAGTGGATAAATCCATATCGCCGAAACCGGTAACAGTCAGGACACCTGTATCAATATATTCCCAGTGTAAATCGGTGCCGCAGGAACCTTCGGCGAGTTTTGTGGGTACTTTTACCCACTTTGCGTACAACGTTAAGTTAGAAGCCGTGCCTTTCGGGATAGCTGTGATTCTGCTTCTGAATGCGGAATCTTTATACCAACCGTCAAATTCATATCCAAATCTTTCTGCATCTTCAAGAACAACCTCATCGGTAGCTCTGATGGTTGCCGGATTGTTGGGTGAATTGGTTGCGGGATAATCAGCTGTTCCGCCAAGCACATAAGTAATTGTCGAATATTGATTGGGCGCAAAGAAAGACACCTTGTAGGAAACATTTTTTTGAACGCCCTTGGATGTAAATGTAATATTTACATCAAAAACATCTCCGTTATTATATGAACTTATTCCTGAAGGTCTGAAAATAATGCAGCCGGTCTGGCCATATGCGACATTATCTACATTAAAATATCCGTTTGATGCTGAGGAGGAAAATTTCCAAACTTTTTGATCTTTTTCGCGGGTGAGAACAACTTCGGTTGAAGCCTTATCGACGTTAACCCCTGCAGAATAAGACCAGGCATCATTTGCTCCAAAATATCCTGTGGGCATAACCTGTGCAGGCCATGCAACTCCGACTCTGGTATCGGAGGAGTGCATGTCATTGGCATAAACAGCAAGGTATATTCCCCTTCCGCCAGAAACAGCACCAAAACCGGTTTCAGACATTCTTGGATTAAGCATCCATCTACGATGCCCAAGTCGGTCAATATTGCTATTGTCGCTGTCACCCATCCATAGGTTTAGGATGGTCTGATTCATTGTATAACTACTGCTGCTGGACCAAGCCAGATTTGAGGAAATGCAACCTATTTGGGCCAATGTATATAAATCGTCAGGCATACCGGCGGGCTGCGAAGGAGTATGTGACAATGCTCCGTTCATATAGTTTGACAGCACACCCGCCTGGGAAGCCTTTGAATACTCACTGTTTATTGTTACTTCATTAAGACCGGCAATAAAGCGTACCCTGTTCATCATATTAAGGGCACTGATGAGAGTGGTGTCAGACAACTGCCCGGGGTTAACTGCACCGGATACCACCGGCTTGACTGCATAAGTCACCGGGTCTGCCGGATTTGCCGGATGTGATAGCAGATAAGCTTCTATTTCTTCGATAGTTCTTGCGCTAACACCGATTCCTGTTCCAAGAGGGGTAACACCGTTTACTATATTCTGAGCACTGTAATTTTCGTAGTCACTATAATAACCGAGCGGAGGCTCTCCAAGCAGTTCACCTTCCGTTTCCGGTATATCTTCCGATACGGGAGTTTCCTCTGCCGGATTTTCAGCTTCGGGAATTTCATCCGAAGACTGAGCTTCATCTTCGAAATCTTCGGCTTCGGAAGCATCGGACTCGGCGTTTTCTGTCTCTTCGGAATCCGGAGCATCAGCTTTGTTGTCTTCGTTTTCCGCGGCTGAAGTGTCTTCTTCAACACTACCTGAAGGTGAGCTTTCTGAATCGTCCTCTTCACCGGTTAATATCTCGGTTTCAACTTCCGAAGTATTATCATATTCATATTCGGAATAATCACTTACAATATTCTCGGTATCGTAAGCATACGAAGGTGCCGACACAGATGTTACCAGCAAAGTCAGACATATAATGTAGGACAGTATGCGTTTCATATATGCAAATCTCCTTACTTACAAGTTTTAATGAAATACAAAATTATAGTATCTTCAGTTAATTAACAAATAATATAAAAATCGAATATAAAACAAGAGATTTGCTCCCACGTTGGTACTGAGAGATTTTTTTTGATATGATGAGGGAAAGGCGCGATTTATGAAAGTTTTGTGTTATACTGACAAATAGTATGACGCTGTAGATATTCTAACGGATCTTGGCCCGGCAAAAGTATATTTCGAGGATAGAGGTTTGGTAATAGAATTTGCAAAAGATGCTGAAATAAATATTATAAAGTTCTATAATTCACAGGGCGGTTTTTTTATATCAGCAGACCACCATTATTAACAAGGTTTATTGAAGGGTAAAAGCATGGCTATCTCACTGTTTTATTTAGTATTGTTCTTTTTATCCATATTGGCAGAATGCATTCTTCTGCAAAAAATCGCTAACAGACGGGCAAGTTATTATGTGGCTTTATTTACATTGATTTCTGTAGTCTGTTTGGCGTATTTTGCATACAGCATTTCTCTTGATACCGGAATGGCTTTGGTGGCAAACCAGTTTTCATATCTTGACGGTACCTTTGTCATGATGTTCTTTATCTTCTGTATTCTGGACATTTGTAATATTAAGGTCACGAAATGGATTGCATTTCCAATGACGGCAGTAGGGCTGTTTTTCCTTGGCCTGGCATTTACTGCCGGATATAATCAGTTGTTTTATAAATCAATAGTTCACGGAACCTATGCAGGGTCTTCCCATCTTCAGCCGGAGCTTGGGCCGCTTTACACACCCTATGTTTTATATGTAGTAATAATGATGCTTATCCCGATTGGCATTGTTATTTATTCCTTATTCAATAAAAGAAAAATATCCTATAAATATACGATTGCACTCGGAGGACTTCTTTCAGCAATTGTATTAATGTATTTTGCGGAAGAAGCTCTTGACTTAGGTTTTGACGTACTTCCTGCCGGATATGTACTTATGGAATATGTCATTCTTGGGGTAATTCGCCGAATAGGCTTGTACGATATCTCTCAAATGGCAGTTAATGTCAGTGAAAACAGTAAAGAATATGGATGCATTATTTTTGATACAAAAAGATGCTACGTGGGTGCCAATAAAACGGCTTTATATTATTTTCCCGAATTTAAGAAGCTTGACATTGATCGTGAGGTAACCGATTCCTGGATTAAAGAAGAATTTGTTGACTGGATAGACAGATTTGACTTCGGTGAAACAATTTCCAAAAGATATGAAAGAAATGACAGGTCTCTTCACTGTACGATGAAATCATATTCATTTGGCGATAACAGCAGTAAATCCTACGGTTATGTTGTTGAAATCTGGGATGACACGGAGCAACAGAAATTAATCGCAAGATTGAATGAGATGAACGGCGAACTGGCTAATGCCCTGGATTCTGCCAATTCTGCAAACGTGGCTAAAAGTCAGTTCCTGGCAAATATGTCCCATGAAATAAGAACTCCTATTAATGCGATTCTTGGCATGAACGAAATTGCCATACGTGAATGCTCTGATGAGGCACTTATTTCATATATGCAGGATATTCGGGACGCAGGTCACAATCTTTTGACAATCATTAATGATATTTTGGATTTTTCCAAAATTGAGGCCGGAAAGATAGACATTATTGAGGATAGTTATGAGCTTGGAAAGCTGATAAAGGATGTTGTCGATTTGGTAGATATTAAGGCGGGAGATAAGGGACTTGAACTTATTGTTAAGGCAGAAGAAAAACTACCTTCGGTTTTGTATGGTGATGTAAACCGAATAAGGCAGGTTATAGTTAATATTTTGAATAATGCCGTAAAATACACCCATGAAGGAAATGTGGAATTAAGCATCAGTTCGAAAGCTATTGATGAAGAAAACATCGAACTTATTATTGCTGTAAGTGATACGGGAGTCGGAATCAAGAAAGATGACTTGGAAAAAATGTTTGACAGTTTTACCCGTGTCGATGAGAAGATCAATAAAAATATTGAAGGAACGGGACTTGGTCTTGCAATCACAAACGGTCTGGTAGAAAAAATGAACGGAACCGTAACAGTTGAAAGTGAATACGGTAAGGGTTCAATATTTACCGTATGCATTCCCCAGCGTGTAATCAAAAGAGATCCCCTTGGCAACTTCCGGGTAAGACCACAAAAGAACAAAGAAGAAATAAGGCATATAGATGCCACCGGAGTAAATATTCTTATTGTTGACGACACCCGACTGAATCTTACCGTGGCAAAGGGACTGTTAAAACCCACAAAAGCCAATGTTGCAACCTGTATGAGCGGGGCTGAATGTATAGAACTGTTAAAGAACAATAAGTATGACATTATATTTATGGATCACATGATGCCGGATATGGATGGTATAGAGACCCTGCACAAGGCAAAAGAAACGGACGGTATTTCAACAGATAATGCGGTATTCATAGCATTGACCGCAAACGCGATTGCCGGAATTCGTGATATGTATATTAATGAAGGATTTGACGATTACTTAAGCAAGCCCATTAATCCTAAGGAAATGGAAGAACTTATAGAAAGTTATTGCTTAAGGTAGTACTTATGATTAGAGGGAAAACTATGTATCTCATTATAATTTGCGTGTGTGTTATTGCTTCGATTGTGGCCCATGCTTTAAGTAAAAGTGACAAAATAAAAAAGGTAAAGGTGAAGGATTCACTCTTTTTTGCCGGTATGGCTGCATCGATGATTGCAGGGGGAGTAACAGTATTTCTGATTAATAGCCATGATTCTGCTAATGCAGGTGCTTATGCGCATTTTGTAAATGGAGTGAAAGTCTCTGAAGGATCAGCTATAGGAATGGAAATGTTTGTTGTGTGGATGTTAATCTCTGCCGTTATTAATCTGATTTCTATGGGAATTGGCAAGGCTATTGGCAGAAGATAAATCCGAAATAAATACTTTGTCAAATAAGACAGACAAAAATGTAAATTTTGTAAAAAGAAAAAAATTTTAAAAATAACTGTTGACTCTTCCCTTGGGGCAGCCTTTAAGGTGTGTACATGGACGTTCAAAAAAAACAATACACACCGGGAGGTAATTAAAATGGATAACAAAATGACATCCGGCGAAATCGCAAAAAAAGCCGGGGTTTCTCAAAAAGCAGTAAGATTATACGATGAGAAGGGGTTGCTGAAACCCTCTGATTACTCGGAAGGCAACTACAGATTGTACGATAACGAAGCTCTTTTGGTATTGGAAAAAATTATCGCATTAAAGCAGATAGGTTTTTCGCTTGAAGAGATAAAAGAAAATCTGGTGGGTTCAGGCAGCAAGAGCATACTGGAAACCCTTCAGGAACAAATCGACATGATGGAAGCCAAGCGCTACGAGCTTGAAAAAGCCGTAAAAAGAATAAAGGCGGTTATTGCAAGAAGTAATGGAGAACCTGACTGGGACGATGTGGCGGATATCCTTAAGAATATGCAGGTTGACCAGAACAAGGATGCGGGACACTTTTATGCGCTTGACCACTCAAAGGGCGAACTAGACTGGTTTATAAAGATTTATCGGGATCTTAAATTAAAAGAAGGCGAGAGAGTTTTGGATCTTGGCTGCGGATATTCAAAGGTCTGGAGAAACAGCTGGGAAGAAATCCCCGAGAATGTTTGTATAGATGCTTATGATCTTAGAGGCAGCTGGGCCGATGATTTTGAAAAGTTTGTAGAAGAAAATAAGTCAAAGCTTTCAGCCGGAACCTCCGTTAATCTTTGTTTTAGTGATATTGAAGATGAAGCCACCTGGAAACAGATTAAGTCTGAAGATAAATATTCGATGATTCTTTTGCACTATGTGGCAGATGTACTTAAAAATCCTGAAGCGGTAATGAAAAATATATCCTCGGTTCTTTCGGATGACGGCTTTGCATCAATAAGCACATACGGAAATGTGCCCAGACCTCACTATAATTTTTGGTATGATGTATTTTCGGAGCTTGAAATCAATAAGGCGCCTTTGGATAAGGGACTGGCTGTTTACGAGCAGGCAGAAAAAGAAAGTAAAGCTGTATTGGATAAATACTTCTCAAAGGTAGAGGAAGTTAAGCTTCCAAGTCCATTTTCTTTTGACAGCATCGATGACATTTGCAAGGATTTGCTGACATGCATACCCAATGAAGAAGCTTTTATTGCATCAAACAGGAAGAAACTTAATGACTACTTTGCAAAGAAACTTGAGAACGGTGATGTGCTGATTCCACATGACGGAGGTTTCTGGAGAGTCAGAAAATAGAAATTTGTGCTGAGGGTTTGGCCGTTTACGGCAAAACCCTCAATAATATTAACAGAAAAAGAAGGGAAAGGTGACAGACTGTGAATTTAATAGTTTTTTGTGGAAGTCAAGTATCGCCTTGTAAGCTATGATAACGAAGTTCCTTTTGAAAACACTTTTATGAAGTGTTTTCTTTTTTACTAATTGACACATACCCCCATAGGGTATATTCTATGACTGCGTAAACATATTATATTTTGCATAAAAATGTACCGATAGAAAGAACTGTAATTGAAATGAAAAGATAAAAACAGGAAGGTCTGCATTCACATATGAAGAAACAAGAGACAGAAAAAGTTGAGCCAAAGTCGGAAATCGATGCATATTCCTGCCCTGCCTGCGCTAAAACCAAAGTACGGTCGGAAAAAGAATATAAGGATTTAATGAATCGTTTAAAACGCATTGAGGGACAGGTTCGTGGCGTTCAGAATATGCTTGAGAAGGATGCCTATTGCCTTGATATTATAACTCAGGTTTCTGCAATAAACGCAGCACTTGGAAGTTTTAACAGAGTACTTCTCAATAATCATTTGCATTCCTGCGTAGCGGAGAACGTAAGAAACGGCAACGACGAAGTCATCGACGAATTGGATGTAATACTTCAGAAGTTAATGAAATAGAGGCGATTTATGAAACAATACAATGTTACGGGAATGTCCTGTGCAGCCTGCGTAAACAGGGTTGAAAGCGCAGTGCTTAAGGTGCCGGGAGTTTCAAAGTGTTCGGTAAGTCTTCTCACAAACTCCATGGGGGTAGAAGGTGAAGCTGGGGACAAGGAAATAATCGAAGCAGTAAAGAAGGCCGGCTATGGTGCTTCTGCTAAAGACGGAAATAAATCTGACGGATTGAAAAATGTATCCGGTGCGGAGGTGGATCTGGAAGATAAAGAGACACCTGTTCTGATAAAACGTCTTGTTGCTTCTGCAATATTGGTTTTGGTGCTTATGTACTTTTCCATGGGGCATCCTATGCTTGGATTCCCTGTTCCGAAGCTGATAAACGAAAATATGGTAGCCCTTGGGCTTCTTGAGTTAATTCTTGCCGTAGCGGTGATGGTTATTAATCAGAAGTTTTTTATAAGTGGGTTTAAATCGGCCCTTCACCTTGCTCCCAATATGGATACACTGATAGCTCTTGGCTCCTCAGTTTCTTTTGCATACAGTGTTGTGACGCTGTTTGCTATGATTTCGGCTCAGTCCGGTCAGGGTATTGAAGCCGCCGGAAAATATATGAACGGCTTGTTTTTTGAAAGCGCGGCAATGATTCTCGTTTTTATTTCCATTGGAAAGACTCTTGAGGCCAAATCCAAAGGAAAAACCACGGATGCCTTGAAAAGCCTTATGAAACTGGCACCGAAAACGGCAACATTGATTAAAGACGGAAAAGAAGAAGAGGTTTCGGTCGAGCAGGTTGCGGTAAATGATATTTTTGTGGTAAAACCCGGCGAAAACATACCTGTGGACGGAATTATAATTGAGGGAACCGGCGCTGTTAACGAAGCTTCGCTGACAGGAGAAAGCATTCCGGTAGACAAGTCTTCGGGTGATGAAGTGAGCGCAGCTACAATCAATATGTCCGGATATATCAAATGCCGGGCCACAAGAGTCGGAAAGGATACCACTCTTTCACAGATAATTGAGATGGTAAGTGATGCTGCGGCAACGAAGGCTCCTATAGCGAAAACAGCTGACAGGGTAGCGGGCATATTTGTTCCTGCGGTATTAATAGTTGCACTTATAACATTTACAATCTGGCTGATATGCGGTGAATCCGTTGGTGGTGCGCTTACTTATGCGACAGCGGTTCTTGTTATCAGCTGCCCATGCTCTCTTGGCTTGGCTACACCTGTGGCTATTATGGTCGGAAACGGTATGGGGGCAAAAAACGGTATTTTGTTTAAAACCTCTGCGGCACTTGAAGGTGCGGGAAGAATTCAAATTGTTGCCATGGATAAGACCGGAACAATTACCAAGGGCGAACCCGAGGTTACCGATATTGTTTCAGCGGATGGTATTACTGAAAGCAGATTGCTGGAGCTTGCTTATGCTCTTGAGGCAAAGTCGGAACATCCTCTGGCAAAAGCCATTGTGAGAAAAGCCCTTGAAGACAATATTCTTTTGCTTGAAACTACGAATTTAGAAGTTATCCCCGGAAAGGGTCTTAGGGCCAATATGGGAGATGATCCTATTTTTGGCGGCAATGAAAAATATATAGCCGGTTTTGCGGATATTCCGGCTGAAATAAAAGAAAAATCAAATATTCTTTCTAAAGCAGGAAAAACTCCATTGTATTTTGCACGTGACAATCGATTTTTTGGTATGATAGCAGTAGCGGATGTAATCAAGGAAGATGCCAAGCAAACCATATCGGAACTTAAAAATATGGGAATTGAAGTTACAATGATTACGGGTGATAATGAAAATACCGCCAATGCCATTGCGGCGCAGGCAGGTGTAGACAGAGTGTTTTCCGGTGTACTGCCCGGCGGCAAGGAAATTGTAATCAGAGAACTTAAAAAGCACGGAAAAGTTGCAATGGTAGGTGATGGCATCAATGATGCGCCTGCTCTGACAAGGGCAGATATCGGTATTGCTATCGGTTCAGGAACAGATGTGGCCATTGATTCCGCGGACGTTGTTCTTATGAAAAATAAGCTTTCAAATGTTTCTGCGGCAATTCGCCTTGGAAGAGCCACGCTTAAGAATGTGAAAGAGAATCTGTTTTGGGCATTCTTTTATAATTCGGTGGGAATTCCGATTGCGGCAGGGGTGTTTTCCAAAGCATTCGGACTTAGGCTAAACCCTATGATCGGTGCTTTGGCTATGAGCTTATCAAGTGTCTGTGTAGTAACCAATGCATTAAGACTTAATCTGATAAATATTTATGATGCAAAAAGAGATAAGATAAAGAGAATCGAAAGAAAAGAGGATAAAACAATGACAAAAACACTGAAAATTGAGGGCATGATGTGTCCAAGATGTGAAGCACATGTTAAGAGCGCACTTGAGGGAATCGATGGTGTAAGCGAAGCAGTTGTCAGTCATGTTGACGGCACGGCAGTTGTTACTTTAAGCGGTGAAGTAAGCGACAAAGCCCTTAAGGAAGCTGTAGAAGCCGAAAAGTATGACGTTATAGGAATTGAATAATAAAAACAAAATATAAAGGAGCATTGATTATGGATATTAATAACATTTTGGCAATTTGCGACCACACATTATTATTACAGGGTTCTACCTGGGAAGAAATCAAAGGCATCTGCGATGATGCAATGAAATATAAAACAGCTTCGGTTTGTATCCCTCCCTGTTATGTTAAGCAGGCAGCAGAATATATGGGCGAAGCTATTCCCGTATGTACCGTAATCGGATTCCCCAACGGTAACTGCACAACAGCAACCAAGGTTTTTGAAACAAAGGATGCGATTGCAAACGGAGCCAAAGAAATCGATATGGTAATTAACGTTGGTATGTTAAAAGCCAAGAATTATGACTATGTAATCAATGAAATCAAAGAGATTAAGGCAGTCTGCGGAGATAAGATTTTAAAGGTTATTATTGAAACCTGCTTATTAACCGACGAGGAAAAGGTAAAAATGTGCGAAATCGTTACCGAATCCGGCGCAGACTTTATCAAAACTTCCACAGGATTTTCAACCGGCGGTGCAACCTTCGACGATATTGCTCTCTTTGCAAAGAACATCGGCCCTAACGTAAAAATGAAAGCTGCCGGCGGCATATCTTCTATTGAAGATGCGGAGAAATTCATGGAACTTGGTGCAAGTCGTCTTGGAACCAGCCGCATTGTGAAAATTGTTAAAAACAGCAGCAACGTTACAGGGTATTAAAGCCAAAATGGATTTTTATATAAGGCAAAAGTCCGTGCGCAGTATATGTCAAAAGCTTTTTAGCTTATAATTAAAAAACAGAATAGAATTTTATGTAAACCTCACCGATTTTGGCAAACACTGATAATCGATGAGGTTTTTATGTATTTCGGATTTTATGTATATTTCGGGTTTTCTTACTATTTTCTGGCGAATTGCTGAACCAAAGAAAATATATGCGAATTAGGTTTTTCGTCGAGCCAAAGGAACCATGTGCGTGTAATTAGGACCGTCCCTGCTATAGGAGGACCGTCCCCGCTATAGGTACGCCTTATAACAGGCTCTTGCTTTTGCATATTGGACGGCTTTTATGAAAGGTGTCTATAATAACACTATCATCAATACCGACCAATCAAGTAGGCGTTGGGGCGAGGAGAAAAACGATGGCACAGATCGAATTAAAAAATGTTACGAAACAATTTGATGATGTGACGGCATTAAACGGTATAAACCTTGAGATAGAGCAGGGCGAGATATTCGGAATAATCGGAATGAGCGGTGCCGGAAAAAGTACTTTGGTTCGATGTTTGAACTACTTAGAGAGACCGACAGCCGGTGAGGTTATCATCGAAGGCGAAAAACTTTCCGATTTATCCCAAAAGGAACTAAGAGACAAAAGAAAAAGCATCGCAATGATTTTTCAGCATTTCAATTTGCTGATGCAAAAGAACGTGATAGATAATATAGCATTTCCGTTACTGATACAGGGCGTGTCAAAGAAAGAAGCCAGGAAGAAAGCACGAGAGTATTTGGAAGTGGTTGGGTTATCGGAAAAAGAAAAAGCATTTCCCTCAAAACTGTCCGGCGGGCAGAAGCAAAGAGTTGCTATAGCAAGAGCCCTGGCATCCAATCCACACATTTTACTTTGTGACGAAGCAACGAGTGCTCTTGATCCGCAGACTACTGCTTCAATTCTTGAACTTCTGAAAGAAATAAATACAAGATACAATATTACGATTGTTATTATCACCCATCAGATGGAAGTAATCCAAAAGATATGTGACAGGGTGGCAATAATAGAAAACGGTAATCTGGCTGAGGTAGGAACCGTAATTGATACCTTTAAGGCACCTAAATCGGCAGCAGGAAAGCATTTGATTATCGGACAGGGCAATGTGGAAGAAGTGAAAGTTCTTACCGAAGAATCAAAGCTTCGAGTTGTTTTTGAAACCGGTTCAACCTATGAACCGATAATTGCAAATATGATTCTTTATTTAAAAGAACCTATTAATATTCTTTACGCAAATACAAAGGATGTGAACGGAACCGCAAAAGGTGAGATGGTTCTCGGTGTTAAAGAAACGCAAAAAGAAAACATCATTAAATATTTGCAGGAAAGAAATCTGACGGTAAGGGAGGTGGTAAACGATGTGGACTGAACAGATTCTTCAAATGATAGGAAAAGGTGTTCTTGAAACATTATATATGACTTTGGTATCCACATTGTTTGGCTATGTACTGGGTCTCCCCTTTGGAATTGTTTTAGCAATTACCGATAAAAACGGAATATGTCCAAATCGGTTCATTTATCGTTCATTGGACATACTTGCGAATATACTTCGAAGCATTCCGTTTTTGATCCTTTTAATTCTCCTGATACCCTTTACCAGATTTGTTGTCGGGAAAAGTTATGGCTCATCTGCCACAATTGTTCCACTGGTAATCGCAGCAGCACCGTTTATCGCAAGAATGATAGAAAGTTCGATAAAAGAAGTTGACAGCGGTGTTATTGAAGCAGCAAAGAGCATGGGAGCAAACAATTTTACTATTATCGCAAAGGTTCTTCTGGTCGAAGCAAGAACATCGATTTTGGTAGGTGTAACAATTGCGATAGGAACAATACTTGGTTATTCGGCAATGGCCGGAACCGTCGGAGGCGGAGGCCTCGGTGACATAGCAGTCCGCTACGGTTACTACAGATACGAAGAAGACATAATGATTGTTACGGTAATTCTTTTGATATTACTGGTTCAGATTTTCCAGTTTGTCGGAATGAGATTAGCCAATGTAGTCAATCATAAATAAATTTAAAAACCAAATTATAAATATAAAAAGAAAGAAGAGGATTAGAATTATGAAAAAGAATATATTTGGAAAGAAGTTATTTGGTGTTTTATTAATTGGAGCCCTTGCTGTTTCTTCATTAACAGCCTGCGGTGAAAAGAAGGCAGCTGACAGCAATGTTATAAAGATTGCCGCTTCTCCTACACCTCATTCGGAAATCTTAGAGAAAGCAAAACCTATTCTTGCTGAAAAAGGCTACGATCTTCAGATAACTGTTTTTGAAGACTATGTAATTCCCAACGAGGTGGTTGAAAGTGGAGAATTTACTGCCAACTACATACAGCATGTTCCTTACTTAAACAGCTTCAACGAAGAAAAGGGTACACACATTGTTAATGTAGGCGAAATTCACTACGAACCCTTTGGTATTTATCCCGGACAGAAAAACGATCTTGCAGCGATTGCTGAGGGAGATGTAATAGCGGTTCCCAATGATACAACCAACGAAGCAAGAGCACTTCTTCTTTTACAGGACAACGGTATCATCAAACTTAAGGATGGCGCAGGACTTACGGCAACAGTTAACGACATTGTCGAAAATCCTTATAACATTGAATTAAAGGAACTTGAAGCTGCTCAGGTTTCAAGAGTAGTATCGGAAGTTGCTTATGTGGTTTTAAACGGTAACTATGCACTTGAAGCAGGATATGTGGTAAGCAAAGACGCACTTGCTTACGAAAAGAGTGATTCTACAGCAGCAAAGACCTATGTAAACATTATCGCAGTTAAAGAGGGCAACGAAGATAACGCAGGCGTAAAGGCACTTGTAGAAATTCTTAAGTCCGATGAAATCAAGAAATTTATCACAGACAACTATGAGGGAGCAGTAATTCCTTTTGAATAAATCGGGGAAGAAAAATGAAATCTTAAGGCTCGGTACAACATTAGTTTGTACCGGGTTTTTTTGCGGCAAGAGTCATGTGCACATGGCAAAGTGCCAATGAGCGTGGAATTAGGACCGTCCCCAGTTGTTTTTCTGCGTAATACCTATTACAATAGTAGACAATGATAACATATGATGGCCCAAGCGTGTAATTAGGACCGTCCCCCAAAAGAGGTACCCATGACATTAACCCAAGCAATATACGCAGTAAAAATAGCAGAGACAAAATCCATGAACAAAGCGGCCATGGAATTGTATGTATCCCAACCGGCTTTATCCGGTGCCATCCATGAACTTGAGGAAGAAATCGGATGTGAAATTTTTATTCGATCAAATCGTGGAATTGCCGTAACTACCGAGGGTCAAGAATTCTTAAGCTACGCAAGGCAGATGGTTGAAATCCATAATATGATGGAAGACAGATTTATTCTTCGTAAGGAAAATAAAAAGAAATTCAGCGTCTCCATGCAGCATTATTCTTTTGCGGTAGAAGCATTTATTGAACTTGGGAAACGCTTTTCCATGAATGAATACGAACTTGCCGTACATGAGACAAAAACCTCCGAAGTTATAGAAAACGTTAAAAATTATAAAAGTGAAATAGGTATTCTTTATACAAATAACTATAATGAAAAGGCTTTAAATAAAATATTCGCAGAAAATGAGCTTGAGTTTATTCCTCTGTTTGATTGCGGAATCTGTGTTTACATTTCAGCGACGCATCCTTTGGCCGGTAAAAAAGAAATTGCCTTTGAAGAACTTGCGGATTATCCGTGTTTATCTTTTGAACAGGGAGAGAAAAACTCCTTCTATTTTGCCGAGGAGGTTCTAAGCACTCTTGAATACAGACAAATAATTAAGGCTGATGACCGTGCCACGATGCTGAATCTTATGAGCGGAATGAATGGTTATACCCTTTGTTCAGGTATTATTTACGGAGATCTTAACGGTGGAAATTATGTTTCCATTCCGCTCAAATCTGATGATATAATGACTATCGGCTACATTAAAAGAAAGAATATGCCCCTTTCAAGAATGGGTGCAGAATATATAGAGATTATAAAAAAGGCAAAGGCAAGCAGATAGGCCCAAGTAACCATCTGTGTACCAAGGGACCATGCGTGTGGCAAAGGAACCATCCGCGTGGCAAAGGAACCATCCGCGTGTAATTAGGACCGTCCCCATGGAGGCTAGGAGAAAATGGATATAAGATCAAAACTTGACGAAGCAGCCGAAAGGCTTGAGAAAAACTATAAAACGCAGGGAATATTTGAAATCGGCGTAGGTGATAAGTTACCTAAAAAATCTGAAGTGATAGAGATTATCAGCGAAGTCAGAAGAATTATGTTTCCGGGATTCTTTGGAACGGAAAATACCGCTCTTGTAAACGTAAGCAGCTTTGCAGGAAACACGTTGGCTACGGTATATGAAAAGCTGTTCAGACAGATTCGAGTGGCTTTTCTTTATGATAAGGTTGAAGACAAAAACAGTGTGGATCAGGTTTCTGAGGATATAACGCTTAAGTTTATTGCCTTGCTTCCGGATATTCAGAACTTAATTTTAAAGGATGTGGATGCTCATCTTGACGGTGACCCCGCCGCACGAAATAAGGCGGATATTATTTTTTCATATCCGGGCCTATATGCGATTTTTGTATACAGAATAGCTCATATTTTATATAAACTTAATGTTCCTTACATTCCAAGAATCATGACAGAGCATGCTCACAGTGAAACCGGAATCGACATAAACCCGGGAGCTGATATAGGAGAATATTTCTTTATAGATCACGGAACCGGTATAGTAATCGGTGAAACCACCACCATAGGAAATCATGTAAAGATTTACCAGGGCGTAACTCTCGGTGCTCTCTCAACCATGAAAGGCCAGGAACTTTCCGGGGTAAAGAGACATCCCACCATAGAGGACAATGTGGTTATTTATGCTAATACAACAGTCCTTGGAGGGAATACCGTAATAGGTAAAAATTCGGTTATCGCAGGTAATACCTTTGTTACTCAGTCGGTTCCCGAAAACACCAAGGTATCCGCGTTTATGCCGGAACTTCAGATAAAGAAGCGCGTTTAATTATCGCATGGATAGCCTGATTTGCAGGAATAGTTATTGCAGGAAGTGTCGTTGCTACTCATTTTTACATATAATTATGAGCCTTTTCTCTTTTTTAGATGTAAGGGTCAATGGTAGCATTCATCTAAAATAAAGAATATTTCATAATTTAGATGTACGGTATTGGCTTTTGCTACATTATGATTCATCTAAAAGTTGTGAAAATCGAAATTTAGCTGTAATTCACTGCTCTCTTTTGTTATGTGCATGCATCTAAATATTTCAAAATTAGTGGTTTAGCTGTAAACTCTATTATTCAGGTAC
>JAKSRT010000041.1 GCA_024403485.1 Lachnospiraceae bacterium | reverse complement strand
TCAGCTTATATGGCTACAGATATGGATAAGATGGAAGCGGTTCTTGATGATCCTTATATTCTTATTACAGACAAGAAGATTTCAAATATTCAGGAAATCCTTCCTTTACTTGAACAGGTAGTACAAAACGGCGCTAAGTTACTTATTGTAGCTGAAGATGTAGAAGGTGAAGCACTTACAACCCTTATTGTTAACAAACTCAGAGGAACCTTCAATGTTGTTGCTGTTAAGGCACCCGGCTACGGTGACAGAAGAAAGGCTATGCTTGAAGATATCGCTATTCTTACAGGTGGTACCGTTATCAGCTCAGAACTTGGTCTTGAACTTAAGGAAGCTAATCTTTCAATGCTTGGTCATGCCAAGTCAGTTAAGGTTCAGAAGGAAACAACGGTTATTGTTGACGGTGAAGGCGATAAGGCAGCAGTTGCAGGACGTATCGCTCAGATTAAGGGACAGATTGAAACAACAACTTCAGACTTTGACAGAGAAAAATTACAGGAAAGACTTGCAAAACTTTCCGGTGGTGTTGCAGTTATCCGCGTAGGTGCTGCTACAGAAACAGAAATGAAGGAAGCTAAGCTTCGTATGGAAGACGCACTTGCAGCTACAAGAGCAGCAGTGGAAGAAGGTATTATCTGCGGTGGCGGATCTGCTTACATTCATGCGTCCAAGGAAGTTAAGAAGCTTGCAGATACATTAAACGGTGATGAAAAGACCGGTGCAAACATTGTATTAAAGGCTATGGAAGCTCCTTTGTTCCATATTGTTGCCAATGCAGGACTTGAAGGCGCAGTTGTTATCAACAAGGTTAGAGAATCCGAAGTGGGTATCGGATTTGATGCTTACAATGAAGAATATGTTGATATGGTTAAGTCAGGTATTCTCGATCCCGCTAAGGTTACCCGTTCAGCTCTTCAGAACGCTACCAGCGTAGCCAGCACCTTCCTTACAACAGAATCTGCTGTTGCAAATATTAAAGAAGATGTTCCTGCTATGCCTGCAGGCGGCGGAATGGGTGGTATGTACTAAAAACCCTTGCATTTTATCAGGCCTTGTGTTATGCTACACAAGGTCTGTTTTTATGAGCAGATTTAGTTTTAACCTATTTCAAGGTTTCGGGAAACTCCAACCCATTGCTTTGAAATTGGCGATTAATTTATTCTAGGAGGAAAAAGAAATGATTTCTAAGGAAAAGAAAACCGCAATTATTAACGAGTATGCAACAAAGCCCGGCGACACAGGTTCACCTGAAGTACAGGTAGCTGTTCTTACAGCAAGAATTCAGGAACTTACCGAGCACTTAAAGGCTAACCCTAACGACAATCATTCTAAGCGTGGTCTTAACATGATGATCGGTCAGAGACGTGGTCTTCTTGCATACATTAAGAAGAACGACATTGAAAGATATCGTTCACTTATCGCAAGATTAGGTTTAAGAAAGTAATCATGGGCAAAAGGGTGGGCAAAGCCCGCCCTTTTGTTGACTTTTTCAAAAAGCATTTAAAGAAAATAAGGCGTAAAGACCCATCGAGACCACTGATGGGTACATCTTCCTTGCAATGGATATATGTCTGAATAAATCAGAGACATCTGCAAAACGAAGGTGTGTTCATCAGTAGTTTCGGTATCTTTCGCCTTTATATAGAAAGGAGAAAAATATGTACAACAATTTCACAATGGAACTTGCCGGACGTACTCTCAGCATTGATGTTAACAGAGTAGGTAAACAGGCAAACGGATGTGCTTTACTTAAGTACGGTGAAACAACAGTTTTATCAACCGCTACAGCTTCAGAAAAGCCCCGTGACGGTATTGATTTCTTCCCTCTTTCAGTAGAGTACGAAGAAAAGTCCTATGCAGTAGGAAAAATCCCCGGAGGATTTAATAAGAGAGAAGGTAAGGCAAGCGAAAATGCAATTCTTACCAGCCGTGTTATCGATCGTCCTATGAGACCTCTTTTCCCTAAGGATTATCGTAACGACGTAACACTTAACAATATGGTAATGAGTGTTGACCCTGAATGTCGTCCTGAATTGGTAGCTATGCTTGGTGCTTCAATCGCAACCTGTATTTCAGACATTCCTTTTGACGGTCCCTGTGCAATGACTCAGGTAGGCCTTGTTGATGGTCAGCTTATTATTAACCCTTCACAGGCTCAGTGGAAGGAAGGTGACCTTCAGTTAACAGTTGCTTCCACAAAGCAGAAGGTTATTATGATTGAAGCAGGTGCCAACGAAGTACCTGAAGAGAAGATGCTTGAAGCAATTTACACCGCTCACGACATCAACCAGACAGTTATTGCTTTTATCGAAAGCATTGTTGCAGCAGTTGGTAAGCCCAAGCATGAATATACTTCCTGTGCAATTCCTCAGGAAATGTTCGATGCAATGAAGGCTATTGTAACTCCTGAAGAGATGGAAGTTGCAGTATTTACCGATGAGAAGCAGGTTAGAGAAGAAAACATCAGAAACATTACAGCAAAGCTTGAAGAAGCATTTGCGGATAATGAAGAATGGATGGCTATTTTAGGCGAAGCAATCTATCAGTATGAAAAGAAGACCGTACGTAAGATGATCTTAAAGGATCACAAGCGTCCCGACGGTCGTCAGCTTAACCAGATAAGACCTCTTGCCGCTGAAGTAGATATTATTCCCAGAGTTCATGGTTCTGCAATGTTCACTCGTGGACAGACACAGATTTGTGATGTATGTACTCTTGCACCTCTTTCTGAAGTTCAGAAGATTGACGGACTTGATGAAAATGTAACTGAAAAGAGATATATGCATCACTATAATTTCCCCGCTTACTCTGTTGGTGAAACAAAAGTAAGCCGTGGACCCGGACGTAGAGAAATCGGTCACGGAGCACTTGCTGAAAGAGCTCTTCTTGCCGTTCTTCCTACTCCTGAAGAATTCCCTTATGCAATCCGCTGCGTATCAGAAACCTTCGAATCAAACGGATCAACATCAATGGCTTCTACCTGCGCATCATGTATGGCACTTATGGCAGCCGGTGTTCCTATCAAGAAGATGGTAGCAGGTATTTCCTGCGGTCTTGTAACCGGCGATACAGATGATGATTTCGTATTACTTACAGATATTCAGGGTCTTGAAGACTTCTTTGGCGATATGGACTTTAAGGTAACAGGTACCACAGAAGGTATTACTGCTATCCAGATGGATATTAAGATTCACGGTTTAACAAGACCTATCGTTGAAGGCGCTATTGCAAGATGTAGAGAAGCAAGATTATTCATTATGGATAATTGTATGAAGCCCGCAATTTCAGAGCCTCGTAAGGAACTTGCCGCTACAGCACCCAAGATTATTCAGGTTACTATCGATCCTGAAAAGATTGGCGATGTAATCGGTAAGCAGGGTAAGGTAATTAAGGGTATTCAGGAATCCCTTGGAGTAAAGATTGACATCACTGAAGAAGGCAATGTTTCTATTTGCGGTACAGACATGGCAAATATGAACGAAGCCAAGAGACAGATCGAGGTTATCGTTACTGACTTCGCTGAAGGACAGATTTTCACCGGTAAGGTTGTATCAATCAAAGAATTCGGCGCATTTATTGAATTTGCACCTGGAAAAGAAGGCATGGTTCACATTTCTAAGATTGCAAAAGAAAGAATTGACCATGTAGAAGATGTTCTTACATTAGGAGATAAGGTAAAGGTTGTTTGTCTTGGTAAAGATAAAATGGGACGTATCAGCTTCTCCATTAAGGATGTAGAACAGTAGAATATGTGAAAATGCTGTTTGCGTTTTGATATGTTTACTTGGCCGGTGTATGCGATGCATATGCCGGCCTTTTTTATCTGAAGAAGAATTAGTATGGAGCGTAATATGAATAATAAGTTGAAAAAGAATATTATATTTTCTGCAGTTTGCGCCGCTTTGATTGCTTTTGATCAGTGGACAAAGGCCTGGATGGTAGCAAACCTTAAGGGCAAACCCAATATTGTTTGGATTAAAAATGTATTTGAACTTGAATATCTTGAAAACACGGGAGCTGCTTTTTCGAGTTTTAGCGGCAGGCAGGTGTTTCTTCTTGTTCTTACAATGATTATTCTTATTGGTTCCATTGTTGAATTTCTCCGTATTCCTGCGGATAAAAAATACGGATGGCTTCGTTTTTCTTTTGCTTTGCTAATTGCCGGAGCAATAGGAAACATGATAGACAGATTTAAACAGGGTTATGTGGTGGACTTTTTGTATTTTGTTCCAATTAATTTCCCCAGATTCAATGTGGCAGACTGTTATATTACCGTTTCGGCAATTTTATTGGCAGTATTGATATTTCTTGTTTACAGTGATGCCGACAGTGCTTTTTTGTTCTTTATAAAAAATACTGAGGACAAAGAAGAGCCTGAGCAGGAAAAGGATGAGACCGACGCCTTATAATACCAATATCACCCTACAAATCGGTATGTGTTTATGGTATAATTATTCGATAAACTTGGGTTATTTTTGGGTTATATAAGAGGAGGGTTACAAATGAAACGAGTGTTTTTGATTGTTCTTGACAGTTTTGGCATCGGAGAGCTGCCTGATGCAGCCGATTATGGCGATAAAGGTACGAATACTCTCAAATCCATTTCAAAAAGTAAGTTCTTTAATATGAAGAACATGAAGGAAATGGGTTTTAACAATATTGACGGCATAGATTTTTTGGAAGGCGTAGATAATCCCACCGCGACAGTTGCAAGACTTAAAGAAGTATCCAAGGGAAAAGATACGACAATCGGTCATTGGGAAATAGCCGGAGTTCAGTCCGAGCGACCTCTTCCCACATATCCCGATGGTTTCCCCAAAGAGGTACTTGATGAATTTACAAAGCTGACAGGTCACGGTGTTCTTTGCAATAAGCCATATTCGGGAACGGTGGTAATTAATGAATACGGTGATGAGCATGTAAAGACAGGAGATGTTATCGTTTATACTTCTGCCGACTCGGTATTTCAGATTGCAGCGCACGAAGATGTGGTTCCGCTTGAGGAACTCTATGATATGTGTAGAAAAGCTCGTAAGATGTTAGTCGGAGAACATGGTGTAGGAAGAGTCATCGCCAGACCATTTGTCGGTGAAGGCAACGGAAACTATACTCGCACATCTCATAGACACGATTTCAGCATTGAGCCGCCTAAGGTTACCATGCTTGATCAGCTTAAAGCCGCAGGTAAGGATGTACTTGCCATTGGCAAAATAAATGATATTTTTGCAGGTAAGGGAATTACCGAATATGTTTATACATCAGGTAATCCCGACGGAATAGACAGAACAATTGAGTGGATGGACAAGGACTTCGACGGCCTATGTTTCATTAACCTTGTTGACACCGATATGCTTTACGGCCACAGAAATGATGTGGACGGATATGCCAAAGCTATCGCTTATTTTGATGAAAAGCTTCCCGAAATTGTTGCGAAGCTTAGAGATGATGATATTTTGATGATTACTGCAGACCATGGATGCGATCCCGGATATACCGTTTCCACAGATCACTCAAGAGAGCATGTGTTCTTTGTGATGTACGGAAAGAATGTAGAACCTAAGAATCTTGGTACACGAGATACTTTTGCCGATATTGCGGCAACGGTTCTTGATTATCACGGAATCACTCCGGAGTTTGACGGAAAGTCGATGTTATAAATTTATTTAAGGAGTTATTTTTGTGGGCAGTTTTGACAAAGAGATTAACAGAAGACGTACTTTTGCGATTATTTCGCACCCCGATGCAGGTAAAACAACACTGACGGAAAAATTCCTTTTGTACGGAGGAGCCATTAACCTGGCAGGTTCGGTAAAAGGTAAGGCAACCGCCAGACATGCTGTTTCCGACTGGATGGAAATAGAAAAGGAAAGAGGTATTTCGGTTACATCCTCGGTTCTTCAGTTTGAGTATGACGGATACTGCATTAACATTCTTGATACACCCGGACACCAGGATTTCTCTGAAGACACCTATCGTACCCTTATGGCAGCGGATTCCGCTGGAATGGTCATCGATGCATCAAAGGGTGTAGAAGCACAGACAAGAAAGCTTTTTAAAGTTTGTGCGATGAGAGGCATTCCGATTTTCACATTTATAAATAAGCTGGACAGAGATGCCAATGATACATTTGAATTGCTCGACGAAGTTGAGGCAGAACTTGGAATTGCAACCTGCCCGATTAACTGGCCAATCGGCTCGGGTAAAGGCTTTAAGGGCGTTTATGACAGAAAGTCGGAAAGTATTATCACATATTCCGATACTCAAAAGGGTACCAAGGAAGGTGAGACAAAGATTATATCAATAAATGACCGTGAGGCTATGGAGGCAGAAATCGGTGCTGCGGCGGAAGAAAAACTGCTTGAAGAAATTGAACTTCTTGATGGCGCAAGTTCCGAATTCGATCTTGAAATGGTAAGAGCGGGACAGTTAACACCTGTTTTCTTTGGCTCCGCATTAACAAACTTCGGTGTTGAAATATTCTTAAAGCATTTCCTTGAGATGACAACAACACCTCTTGCGAGAAACACAGCAGAGGGAATTGTTGAAGCAACCTCCGATGATTTTTCGGCCTTTGTATTTAAAATTCAGGCTAATATGAATAAAGCCCACAGAGACAGAATCGCTTTTATGCGTATTTGTTCGGGTAAGTTCGATGCCGATAAGGAAGTGAAACACGTTCAGGGCAACAAGGTTATGCGTCTTTCACAGCCGCAGCAGATTATGGCCGATGAAAGAAAGATTCTTTCCGAAGCTTATGCGGGAGATATTATCGGTGTATTCGATCCGGGTATATTCTCAATCGGCGATACGGTTTGTTCACCTAAAATGAAGATATGCTATGAAGGTATTCCCACCTTCGCACCTGAGCATTTTGCAAAGGTTCGTCAGGTAGATACCATGAAGCGTAAGCAGTTTATAAAAGGTATTTCACAGATTGCTCAGGAAGGTGCCATTCAGATTTTCCAGGAGCTTAATACCGGTATGGAAGAAATCATTGTAGGCGTTGTTGGTGTGCTTCAGTTCGATGTACTTAAATACCGTCTGGAGAACGAATACAATGTTGAAATCAGGCTGGAGCCTTTGCCCTATGAATACATAAGATGGGTTGAAAATAAGGATATAGATATGACAAAGCTTACAGGAACTTCGGATATGAAGAAGGTTACAGACTTAAAGGGACGTCCCCTTCTTTTGTTTATTAATTCCTGGAGCATACAGATGACAATTGACAGAAACAGCGGCTTGGAACTTTCCGAGTTTGCGAGAAACTAAGGAGAGCAAAAATGGAAGAAAAGAACATTGGATGCGAAACAAATGTTGAAATTGCTAATGACGTGGTGGGCAAAATCGCTGCCATTGCAGCCCTTGAAATTGAAGGCGTAGCCGCAATGGGAAACAACATTACCACCGAGCTTATGGGCAAGGTTGGAATGCGTAACATATTAAAGAATGTCAGTGTGGAAGTATTAAACAACGCTCTTACCATAGAGGTTGTTGTTACTGTCGAATACGGATACAGTATTCCCGCTACAAGCCAGAAAGTTCAGGCAAGAGTTAAGCAGGCGGTTGAGAACATGACAGGCCTTAAGGTTGCCAATGTTAATGTCCGCGTTGCCGGTGTACACCTTAATAAAGAGCAGTAGGTGAGATTAATGAAAAGAAGTGAATTAAGAGAAGCTGAGTTTTTATTATTGTTTCGTTCGTTATTCAATGAAAGCGGTGAAATGTCCATACAGGCTGATCGATTTTTTGAATCTGCAAACGAGGATTTGACGGTAGAGGTTACCGGCAAGGATCGCGAATATATTGAAACACGTATTATGGACATTGTAGAAAAACTTCCTGAAATCGATAATATGATTTCCGAAACCACTACAGGCTGGACATTGGACAGATTCGGTAAGGTGGATCTTACAATAGTAAGACTTGCGGTATATGAGATTAAATTTGACAGTGATATTCCCTTTGGCGTATCTGTTAACGAAGCAGTAGAACTCGCCAAAAAGTACGGAAGAGACGAGTCAGGTGCATTTGTAAACGGAGTGTTGGCTAAATTTGCAAAATAATACCTACACAGTAGCTCAGGTAAATAATTACATATCAGGAATGTTTAAGGATGACCTTCTTCTTGACAATATATCCATCAAAGGAGAAGTCGGTACCTGTTCGTATACATCCGTGGGACATATTTATTTTTCCATAAAAGATAAGGACTCCCAGATAAATGCAGTAATGTGGGCAGGAAAGAGAAACTCCGGCCTAAAGTTTAAACTTGAAACAGGAATGCAGATTGTTGCAAGGGGAAGAGTTGAAGTATACGTAAGAGACGGAAAATATCAGCTTATTGCAAATACAATCGAGCAGGATGGTGTAGGAAATATTTACGAAGAGTTTGAAAAGCTTAAGGGAAAGCTCGAAGCAATGGGAATGTTTGACAAAGAATGCAAGCAGCCTATTCCACAGCATATCAAAACACTTGGAGTCGTAACCGCGTCAACCGGAGCGGCTGTCAGAGATATTATAAATGTTTCCAAAAGAAGAAATCCGGGCATTCAGATAGTTCTTTATCCTGCAATAGTTCAGGGTAAAGATGCTCCTGCCAGTATTATCCGAGGCATTAACATGCTTGAAGAATACGGTGTTGACACCATAATTGTCGGGCGCGGAGGCGGATCGATGGAGGACCTTTGGTGCTTTAACGATGAGGCGCTTGCACATACAATTTTCAACTGTTCGATTCCTGTTATTTCGGCAGTAGGTCATGAAACCGATTTTACCATTGCGGATTTTGTGGCGGATTTAAGAGCGGCCACACCTTCTGTAGCTGCAGAGCAGGCAGTGTCGCTTGTGATGGATGATATAAGGCGAATGGAAGAGCAGAAAAGACGTATTACCGGATTGCTTGTAAACAAACTGGCCATATACAGATCCAATCTTTCAGGCTATAAAAACAGAGTCAGAGGGTTGTCCCCTCAGTCTAAGATTAATGAGCAGAGAAACAGGCTAAGCAGCATGGAAGAGCGGCTCAGTCACAGGATGGACGGCAAACTTTCAAATGTGAAAAGACTATTGGAGCTTAAGGCTCAGAAGTTACATGGATTGTCACCGTTAAATAAGCTCGGAGGCGGTTATGTATATGCTTCGGCTAATGGCGGTAAGGCGTTAAAATCCGCTAAAGAAGTTTCTTTGGGTGACAATGTTAATTTAAACCTTACGGACGGCGAAATAGTCGTAAAGGTTGAAGAGATTAAAGAATATTAAGAATAATCACATCTGATAGTTAAATAATCGGTTTTAGTATGTATTTCGAGTATTCAAATAAAGGATATAAGCATGGGCGAAGATAAAAAATTCAGTATAGAAGAAGCATTTAAAAAGATTGATAAAACAATACAGGAAATGGAAGCCGAAGATGTAACGCTGGAGCAGTCATTTTCTTTGTACAAAGAAGGAATGGAACTGATTGAACAATGTTCCAAAGAGATTGATATTGTCGAAAAAAAAGTTATAGAACTTTCGGAGAGTGGTGAAACTCATGATTTTACATAATCAGGACAACTATGAACTGTTAAATAAATACGTGCGACAGATTAATGAGCTTCTTGATAAAGCGCTTGATGTGGAAACCGGATATGCGGATTATCTGCTGGACGCGATGAAGTATTCCGTTACGGGCGGTGGGAAAAGGCTTCGCCCGATTCTTATGCAGGAAAGCTGCAAACTGTTTTCTGATCCTGTAAAGGAACTGCCTTATTTTATGGCAGCGCTGGAGTTTATACATTCATATTCGCTTGTTCATGATGATATGCCCTGTATTGATAACGATGAGTACAGAAGAGGACGTAAGACCACTCACGCAGTGTATGGTGAGACAACTGCTTTGCTTGCCGGAGACGGTCTGCTGAATTTTGCTTATGAAACTGCTGCCAGAGCATTTTCTGTTACGGATGACTACGAAAAATGTGGAAAAGCAATTACAATTCTTGCAAAAATGGCGGGAATATTCGGCATGGTAGGCGGTCAGGCTCTGGATGTTAAGTGTGAAAAGACAGGTGAAGAGCTGAACGAAGATAAACTTTTGTTTATTCATGAAAATAAAACCGCAGCACTCATAGAAAGTGCTTTAATGATAGGCGCTGTTCTTGGCGGAGCGAGCGAAGAGGATACAAAAAAGCTTATGGAAGTAGGTTCGGATATCGGCATCGCCTTTCAAATAAGAGACGATATTCTTGATATTGAGGGTGACTTTGAACAGTTTGGTAAACCCATAGGCTCCGACAATGAGAACAATAAACTCACATATGTTTCTTTATACGGAATGGAAAAAGCAAAGACCGATGTATTGATGTATTCTAAAAAAGCGCAGGAGATACTCAGAACATTTCCGCGAAGAAACGAATTTCTTGAATGGCTGGTTGAGGAACTGATTAACCGCAATAAATAAAATTACATGTTCGAACTGCTTATAAAAATAAGAAATAGCAGCGGACACGAGGCTTGTTATGTATCTTGAAAAAATACAGTCAGAAAATGATATAAAGAAAATTCCTGAGAATAAGCTTAAGGATCTGGCAAGTGAAATCAGGGAGTTTTTAATAGAAAAAATCAGTGTTACCGGTGGACATTTAGGTTCAAACCTGGGTGCGGTGGAGCTTACAATGGCGCTTCATCTGTCTCTTGATTTGCCTAAAGACAAGATTATATGGGATGTAGGTCATCAGGCCTATACGCATAAGCTTCTTACCGGCCGTAAAGACGGATTTGATACATTAAGACAATATAAAGGAATGGCCGGTTTCCCCAAGACCAAAGAAAGTGAATGTGATGCTTTTAATACAGGACACAGTTCCACATCTATTTCGGCGGGGCTTGGACTGGTAAAAGCCAGAGATCTGACCGGAGATGATTATACGGTAGTATCTGTAATAGGTGATGGTTCGCTTACCGGCGGAATGGCTTATGAGGCGTTAAACAATGCTTCAAAGCTTGAAACCAATTTTATTGTTGTTTTAAATGACAATAATATGTCAATTTCAGAAAACGTTGGCGGTGTGTCGAAATATCTTAACGGAATAAGAACCGCAGACAGTTATCTTGATCTTAAGGAAAATGTCTTTACAAGACTTATGAATATGCCCGGTGGTGAAAACTGGGTTAAAAAAATCAGAAAAACAAAAAGTTCAATTAAAAGTCTGGTAATACCGGGGATGTTTTTTGAAGATATGGGGATTACATATCTTGGTCCCGTAGACGGACATAACATCGGTGCGGTCAGAGAAGTTCTGGCTGATGCCAAAAGAAAAAAGGGACCGGTGCTTGTTCATGTTATTACGAAAAAGGGCTTTGGTTACGAGCCTGCTGAGAGACATCCGGCAAGATTTCACGGTACAGAACCCTTTCAGATTGACTCGGGTATTCCTAAGAAACCTAAGACTACCGCTTCTTATACAGATGTATTTTCAACCGTAATGGTGAAACTTGGAGAAAGAAACAAAAAAGTATGTGCTATTACCGCAGCCATGGCAGATGGTACAGGACTTAAACGTTTCAGAAATTTTTACAGCGACAGGTTTTTCGATGTGGGCATAGCAGAAGAACATGCGGTAACATTTGCCGCAGGCCTGGCAGCAGGTGGCTTAAAGCCTATTGTCTGTATTTATTCATCGTTTCTTCAAAGAGCTTACGATCAGATTATTCATGACGTGTGTCTTCAGAATCTTCCAGTGGTATTTGCCATTGACAGAGCCGGAATTGTAGGAAGTGACGGTGAAACCCATCAGGGCGTTTTTGACATTTCATATTTGTCTTCAATTCCCAACATGACTATTATGGCTCCAAAGAATAAATGGGAGCTGTCGGATATGATGAAGTTTGCGGTTTCCTTTGACGGACCTATCGCAATAAGATATCCTCGTGGAGCTGCGTATGAAGGACTTGAAGAATTCAGGGAACCTGTAGTTCTCGGCAAATCCGAAGTGATATATAGCGAAGATACAATTGCACTTGTTGCGGTGGGAAGCATGGTAAAAACTGCACAAGAGGTCAGAGATAAGCTTAAGGAACGCGGGATAAATGTTACCGTGGTAAATACCAGATTTGTTAAACCCATAGATGAAGAAATGCTTCGTGAACTTACCAACAATCATAGAATAATTGTTACTATGGAAGAAAATGTTCATTCGGGTGGCTTTGGAGAAAGAGTAAGAGCATATCTTGATTCGCTTGATTACAGCGGTAAGGTGCTTACCGTTGCCATTCCGGACATGTTTGTCGAACACGGAAGTGTTGATCTTCTGAAAAAAGAAATAGGTATTGATGCGGACTCAATTATTAATAAAATCGAGGATTTGATGTAATATGAAGGAACGTTTGGATGTTCTTTTGGTAGAAAGAGGGCTTGCTCCGTCCCGTGAGAAAGCGAAAGCCGTTATTATGAGCGGTGATGTTTTCGTAAACGGCCAACGGGAAGATAAAGCGGGAGCAACCTTTGATCCCGAAAAATCGAATATTGAGGTTAAGGGTGCGAAACTTAAATACGTAAGCCGCGGCGGGCTAAAACTTGAAAAAGCCTTGGAAGTTTTTCCTATTGATTTGACCGGTTGCATCTGTATGGACATAGGTGCATCCACAGGCGGCTTTACGGATTGCATGCTTCAAAACGGAGCTGTAAAGGTTTATTCAATTGATGTTGGACATGGGCAGCTTGCATGGTCGCTTCGAAACGATGAAAGAGTAATCTGCATGGAAAAGACAAACTTCAGATATACACAACCTGAAGATTTGGCTGATATTCCGGACTTTGCATCTGTTGATGTTTCGTTTATTTCGCTTACCAAAATACTTGAACCTGCCGTTAATATCATAAGGCCCGGCGCTCAGATGGTATGTCTCATTAAGCCGCAGTTTGAAGCGGGCAGGGAAGAAGTCGGCAAGAAAGGCGTTGTTCGGGATAAAAAGGTTCACATAGATGTTGTTAACCGAATCGTTGATTATGTTAAAACCATAGGTTTTGTGGTTTTGGGACTTGATTACTCGCCTATCAAAGGGCCGGAAGGAAATATTGAATACCTGTTATTTATTGAGAAATCCGATGAAAAACAATCGGTTGATTTAGATATAAATAAAGTAGTGGATGCTGCACATGGGCAGCTTGATAATTAGTATGGATAATTTCTTGATTCGCACCAATCTTTCCAAAGATGAGGGGCTTGAAACAACAAATCAGATAAAAGAATATCTGGAAAAACATGGCAAATCGGTTTTTGTTGAACTCCTGGATGAAGCCCAGATAAAGGCAGGTGCCACCGATGAATCCTTCAGAAACGGTGAAAAGCCGGATATTGTGCTGGTACTCGGCGGTGACGGCACTATGTTAAGAGCTGCCAGAGACTTTATGGATTTAAGTGTTCCGCTTATCGGCGTCAATTTAGGCTCGGTGGGATATCTTACCGAAGTGGAAAAAGAAAATGTTATTTCTGCTCTTGATAAGATAATTTCCGGGGAATATGAAGTTGAAGAAAGAATGATGATAGAAGGCACCTTCTATCAAAACGGTGAAAAAGCGGGAGAATTTAAAGCACTTAACGATATATCCGTATTAAAGACTCTGCCTATACAGGCTATAGGATTTAATATTTTTGTCAACGGAAGATTTCTTAAGGACTACAGTGCAGACGGAGTAATTGTTTCAACCCCCACCGGTTCCACCGGATATAATCTTTCTGCAGGCGGCCCCATTGTTGAGCCGGTAGCTGATTTGATGGTACTTACTCCTGTAAGTCCGCATACACTTATGACAAGAAGCATTGTTCTTTCACCCTCCGACGAGATTAAAATCGAAATAAAAGAGGCACCGTCCGGCGGTGTTAAAAATGCAATTGCTTCAGCGGATTCGGCAAATACTTTTGAAATGAAATCCGGCGATTACGTAACCCTGAAACGCAGCGAGAAACGTATTAAAACTGTTAAAGTAAGCAGCTTGAGTTTCCTTGAAGTTCTCGCCAAAAAACTTAGATAATATGAGGGGATAATATGAAAAATAAAAGACACGAGACAATTCTTGAGTTAATAGAAAAAAATAATATCGAAACCCAGGAAGAACTTGTTGAGAGATTGTGTGAAGCGGGATTTAATGTTACGCAGGCGACTGTTTCAAGAGATATTCGTACTCTGCACCTCTATAAGAAGAACATGGGTGACGGCAAATCAAAGTATCAGGTAGATAAAAAGAACGATTATACGCTTGATTCAAAATATAAGAGAGTATTATCTGATGGTTTCGTATCTATTGATATGGCACAGAATATTCTTGTTATCAAAACCGTATCAGGAATGGCAATGGCAGTTGCGGCAGCTGTGGATTCCATGAAATTCCCTGAGGTTGTGGGAACAATTGCCGGTGATGATACAATTATGATGGCCATCCGTACAGTAGAGGATACCAAAGCATTAATGGAAAAGATTAAAGAACTTGTTGCAGCTTAATTTCCGGGAGAGAGCGGAAAGGGAAATATGCTTGAAAGTTTAAAAGTAAAAAATCTGGCTCTTATTGAAAATTGTGAGATTGAATTTAAAGAAGGGCTGAATATTTTAACCGGTGAAACAGGCGCAGGAAAGTCGATACTTCTTGGGTCTGTTAATTTGGCGCTTGGTCAAAGGGCAGAGGGGAATGTTATCCGAGGCGGTGCAGATGAAGCCATGGTTGAACTGGTATTTACCAATGATGACCAAACTGCAAAGCTTTTAAAAAAGTTAGACATTCCTTGTGATGACGATGTCATCATTATTACAAGGAAAATTACTCCTTCAAAAAGTGTTTTTAAAATTAACGGGGAAACCGTAGTAGCAAGACAGGTAAAAGAACTGGCATCGGAGCTAATCGATATTCACGGACAGCATGAACATCAGTCTTTATTAAGCAACAAAAAGCAACGTGACATGATAGATGCATATGGCGGAGAAGGCGTACAAAGATGCCTTGTTGATGTAGCTGCTTTGTGCAGCGAGTACCACGAGGCAAAAGAAAAATACGAGGAAGCACTTTCAAAATCCGAAGGAAGAAATCGTGAAATTAATCTTCTTGAATATGAAGTGCAGGAAATAGAAGAAGCCGCTCTGACTTTGGGAGAGGATGAAACGCGGGAAGAAGATTATAAGCGAATGGTTTCTGCCGAAAAACTTACTGCATCGGCAGCTGAGGGCATGAGGAATGTAAGCTAGGAAAGCGGTGAAGATGCAGGAACCCTTATATCCCATGCATTAATGGCAATGGGCAGGGTAACTGCAATCGATGAAGGTGCCGGTGAATTGGAAGAGGCGCTTAGAAGAGCTGAAGAGAGTCTTGGGGATTTTTCCCTGGGTATATCAAAATATATAGATAATCTTGAATTTGACACCGAGGAATTTGCCAGAGTCGAAGAAAGATTAAATGTAATTAATAGGTTAAAGTCAAAGTTTGGAAAAACCATAAACGACATTCTTGATTATTACGATAAAAAAAGCGAGGAGCTTAATAATCTTAAGAATCTGGATGATTATCTTTTGAATTTATCCGGGGAAGTTAAAAGAAAAAACGAGGAATATATTGCTGCGGCATCGGTGTTAACCGCTCTTAGAACAAAAGCGGCAAAAGAGTTTTCGGCTGATTTGGTTAATACATTAAAAGGTCTTAATTTTCTTGATGTAAAATTCGATGTTTCAATTGAAACAGATTATTCAAATGTTTCCGCAAAGGGTTCAGACGAACTTGAATTTTTAATATCCACAAATCCGGGTGAACAGATTAAGCCTGTTATGTATGTTGCCAGCGGAAAAGAACATAAAAGAAAAAAAATTGGTATAAAAAACACTAATCAAAATAAAGAAAATATTGATACACTGATTTTTGATGAAATCGATGCGGGAATAAGCGGAATCACGGCGAGAGAGGTTGGTAAGAAACTTTCTGACTTATCAAAGAAGCATCAGGTTATTTCTATAACCCATCTGGCACAGATCGCCGCAATGGCAGATGCTCACTATATTATTGCCAAAAGTGTCTTAGACGGAAAAACCACCACTGATATATATATGGCAGATAATGAAGCGTCGATTGATGAGCTGGCAAGACTTCTTGGCGGTGACATTAACAGCACCGCGGCAAGAGAAAATGCAGTTGAATTGTTAAAAATTGCCGAACAGTATAAAAACATATAACATTAAGGTTAAATATGTTTGAATATTGCAGGAAACAATATCAATACATAACGAGAGAACAGATGGCTATGACTGATAAGAAGCAATATAAAAAGTCAAAACTGAATATGAGCGACATAGTATTCTATGTCGCTCTTTCTGTATATACGGTGCTTTGCGTATACTTGATAATGAATCAGCTGGCGTATCCAACGACCGGAAGATTCGAGGCCGATACCCCGGCTCATGTGAGTATGGCTGTTGACGATCATTTTATGTACAGCATAACTGCCCTGATTTACCTGCTTTTTAATTTTCTGCCCGGAAGTACGTTTTTTATTGCTTTGTTTTTAGCTGCTTCAACATCAGGTTCAATATATTTGACGTCGGTGCTGCTTAAAAGAGTAATCGGCACTTATAATATTGGTTTACATAATGCTATAATATATTTGTGTGCATTTGCTTCCAACTTTGTAATGGGCTTTTATATTGAAAGATTTAATGTCCAGCGTTATATCGGATATCAGAATGCAAACATGTGGCATAATTCCACTTATACAGTAATGCGGTTGATAGTATTATGGGTCTTGCTGCTATATTTGGATATTTGTATTACAAAAGATTTATCGGCTAAGAAGCTTATGGTATTCTCTCTGGTATTAGCGCTTTCAACGGCGGTAAAACCCAGCTTCTTTGTAGTATTTGCGCCGGTAATGGCTTTGGAACTTTTATGGGACTGGCTTATAAACAAAAATAAATTCAGCAGCGTTTTTTTTCAGGGAATTACGGTTGTACCTTCGGTTATTGTTATTTTACTCCAGAGCGTTGTTCTCTTTGGATCGGACACGGGAAACGGTTATGCGATTAGTCCCTTTACCGCATTAAGCCAGCGGGGAGATCATCCCAAGGCTACACTGATTTTATCGATTGTATTTCCTTTACTTGTTCTTATAGGACACATAAAAGATGTATTCAAAGACAGAATGTATTCCTTTAGCCTGTTGATTTGGCTGGTTGGTTTTCTTGAGGTTTTTCTTTTTACCGAAACCGGGACAAGAGGCGGAGACGGAAACTTCTTCTGGGGATATTCGATTTCTCTTTTTGTTGTTTTTATTCAGTCGCTTATTATTGTATTGCGTGATTTTTCTTTGATTTTTAAAGGCAGTAATGCTGATTTGGATGCCGGGTATTGTGATAAAAGGTCAAAGGGCTCACTAATCAAAACCAGGGGAAAGAAGATAATTATTATGTTCTGCTACGATGTTGCGTGTATTTTGACTTATGTCTGGCATTTTATAAGCGGTATAATATATTTTGTTCTTTTGCTTGGCGGTAATACATATTTTATTTAGAAAAAAATTAAACTCATAGATTTTTATTTTTGGAAATGATATATTTAGGATAGTTGATTTTTGGTATAAAAAATTACTTAATCGGAGGATCCTTTATGAAGAAGATTCTTTTTGCAGCATCTGAAGGCGTACCTTTTATTAAAACAGGCGGTCTTGCTGATGTAGTTGGTTCATTACCCAAGTGTATTGATAAAAGATATTTTGATGTTAGAGTTATTCTTCCTAAATATGCCTGTATGAAGCAGGAGATGAAAGATAAACTGGAATATGTTACTCATTTCTATATGGATTTTAACTGGAAAAATGAATATGTAGGCATATTGAAGGCTGTAGTCGATGATATTACATATTATTTTATAGACAGTGAATTCTATTTCAGCGGTATGAAGCCTTACGGTGACGATGCACTGTTTGAAATCGAAAAATATGCATATTTTTCAAAAGCAGTTCTGGGAGCACTTCCATTAATTGATTTTCAGCCGGATGTAATTCATTGCCATGACTGGCAGACCGGTCTTATTCCGGTATATTTAAAAGAACGTTTTGCAGGTGATTTATTTTTCCATGATATAAAGACAGTTATGACTATCCACAATCTTAAATTCCAGGGCAAATGGAGTATTGAGGGTGTACAGTCAATAACCGGACTTTCCGATTATTATTTTACTGCCGATAAGCTTGAAGCATATAAAGATGCAAATCTCTTAAAGGGTGGTCTTGTTTTCGCAGATGCAATTACAACGGTTTCCGATACCGATGCCAAGGAAATTCTTTCCGATTTCTACGGAGAAGGCTTAAATGGCTTACTTGCAGCCAGATCAAATGATTTAAGAGGTATTGTTAACGGTATTGACTATACTGATTTTGACCCGGCTACGGACAAAAAGATTTCTCACAATTATGATGCAATAAACTTCAGAAAAGAGAAGATTAAGAATAAGATTAAACTCCAGGAGAAGCTTGGACTTAAGCAGGATCCGAAGGCTATGATGATTGGTCTTATTTCAAGACTTACCGACCAGAAGGGTCTTGATCTTATTGCATATATTATGGATGAACTTTGCCAGGACAATATTCAGTTTGTTGTGGTAGGTACCGGTGAAGAACGTTATGAAAATATGTTCAGACATTTTGACTGGAAGTATAATGATAAGGTTTCTGCCAACATCTATTATTCCGATGACCTGGCCCACGAAGTATATGCTTCCTGCGATGCATTCCTTATGCCTTCATTGTTTGAGCCCTGCGGATTGAGTCAACTTATTGCTTTACGTTACGGAACCATTCCGATTGTACGAGAAACAGGTGGTCTTAAGGACACGGTAGAACCCTATAATGAATACGAAAGTAAGGGTACGGGATTCTCATTTACAAACTACAATGCTCACGAAATGTTAGCCTGCATAAGAAATGCTGAGCGAATTTACTATGACAGAAAGCGCGAATGGAATAAGCTAGTAGACAGAGCTATGGCCGAAGATTTCTCCTGGGAAAAGAGTGCTCTTAAGTATCAGGAAATGTACGACTGGCTCATCGGTTAGCATCAAGCCCGCATAAACACTGAGTTTGAAGGTAGATAAGGCACTTTTCTGAGAAACAGATTTTGGTTTCTCCGGAGAGTGTCTTTTTCAGTATTGTTTGGAAAATAATGAAGCAGTTGCGGAGACAGAAGATATAATTTTTCAGAAATGAATTAAATCACAAAATAAATAACGATTTAAAGGGGAACGGATATGGATTCAGCAAAAAAAGAGGAAGCAATTAAAAGAGGCTTTGAAGCACGAAAAAATAAAGATATTGAAACAGCCAAGGCAGAGTTTCAATATGCAATAGATTTAGGAAGCGCAAAAGCATATTGTTATTTAGGCAGTATATATGAGCGTGAAGATAATAAGGATAAAGCCTTTGAGTTATACCAAAAAGCTGCAGATTTAG
>JAKSRT010000040.1 GCA_024403485.1 Lachnospiraceae bacterium | reverse complement strand
GCTAAGGATCTTGGTACCGGTAAGGAACAGCACATCACAATTACAGCAGGTTCTTCAATGTCTGACGATGAAATCGAAAGAGCAGTTAAAGAAGCTCAGGAATTTGAAGCTCAGGATAAGAAGCGTAAGGAAGCTATCGATACAAGAAACGAAGCAGACTCCTTTGTATTCCAGACCGAAAAGGCACTTACAGAAGTAGGTGACAAGGTTGATCCTTCACAGAAGGCAGCTGTTGAAGAAGATGTTAAGGCTCTTAAGGACCTTCTTGAATCTACAAAGGATCAAGAACTTTCTGACAGCCAGATTAATGATATTAAAGCAGCAAAAGAAAAACTTATGACTTCCGCACAGTCACTGTTTGCCAAGGTTTACGAACAGGCACAGGCAGCAGGCGCAGGCCCCGATATGAGCGGTGCAGGCCCTGACATGGGTGGTTTCCAGGGACAGGCTTCCGATTCTCAGGATGACAACGTTGTTGACGGAGACTACAGAGAGGTATAATAATATACCCAATAAATGATTAATTAGGGGGGAGGGATTATCTCCCCCCTGAGGATTTTTAAAATGGCAGAAACTAAAAGAGATTATTACGAGGTGTTGGGCGTTGATAAGAATGCCGATGACGACACCCTTAAAAAAGCATACAGAGCATTAGCTAAAAAGTACCATCCGGATATGCATCCCGATGATAAAGAATGTGAAGCTAAGTTCAAAGAAGCCAGTGAAGCATATGCTGTACTGAGCGATCCCCAGAAGAGAAAACAGTATGATCAGTTTGGTCATGCGGCTTTTGACGGTGGAGCCGGTGGTGCAGGCGGTTTTGGTGGTTTCGATTTTGGCGGAGCTGACTTTGGAGATATTTTTGGTGATATCTTCGGAGATTTCTTTGGAGGCGGTCGTTCAAGGGGCGGCAGAGCAAGCAACGGTCCCATGAAGGGCGCCAATATCCGTACAAGTATCCGAATTACCTTTATGGAGGCGATTACAGGATGCGAAAAAGAACTTGAACTCAACTTAAAGGATGAATGTGCAACCTGTCACGGAACAGGAGCAAAGCCCGGAACGTCTCCCGAAACCTGTACTAAGTGTGGCGGTAAGGGCCAGGTTGTAATGACTCAGCAGTCTTTCTTTGGTGTGGTAAGAAATATCCAAAGCTGTCCCGACTGTAAAGGAACAGGTAAGATTGTTAAGGAAAAATGTCCAGATTGCGGTGGAAGCGGTTATATTTCATCCAAAAAGAAAATTTCTGTTTCTATTCCCGCAGGTATTGATAACGGACAGTCCGTAAGAATTGCAGGAAAAGGCGAACCCGGTGTAAACGGTGGACAGAGAGGCGACTTACTTGTTGAAGTAATCGTAGCCGACCATCCGGTATTCCGTCGTCAGGATCAGAATATTTACTCAACCGTTCCGCTTTCTTTTGCAGTGGCTGCACTTGGCGGAGAAATACTTATCGATACTGTTGACGGTAAGGTTGTATATGAGGTTAAAGCAGGAACCCAGACAGATACCCGTGTAAGACTTAAGGGTAAGGGTGTTCCTTCACTCAGATATAAAGATACCCGCGGTGATCATTATGTGACACTGGTAGTTCAAACACCGGATAAGCTTTCACATGAAGCCAGGGAACTGCTTAAAAAATTCGATTCTCTGACAGGAGATTCATTAAATGCAGTTAAGAACTCAGGTGTAACACCCGAAAAAGAAGAAAAGAAAAAGAAATTCTGGTAAGCAATGAGGTGCGTATATTGACGCACCTCATTTTTTTTGTTAAGTTATCATTTACACGCATTATGAAAGCATACTGCTTAATCGGGATTAAATGTTTTGAATGGAAATATAAATATGAAGAAGTTTTTTGGAGATAAACAATTTTATAAAATGGTGCTTGCCGTTGCCATTCCCATTATTATACAAAACGGAATCAGCAATTTCGTTAACCTGCTTGATAATGTAATGGTAGGAGCTATCGGAACCGAGCAAATGACAGGTGTTTCTGTCGTAAATCAGCTCATGTTTGTATTTAATTTGGCTGTATTCGGTGCAGTTTCGGGCCCGGGTATCTTTACCGCCCAGTATGTGGGACAGAAAAACCATGAGGGTGTCAGAAATACCATGCGCCTTAAAATGCTTTTTTCGGTTGCTTTGGGAATAATCGGAATCGCCATTATGTTTATCTGGCAGGACGATCTTATTCTTCTTTTTTTGCATGACAATAATCAGAAGATAGATCTGGCATTAACCCTTACCGAAGCGAAAGAGTACCTGGTGGTGATGCTGATTGGGCTGATTCCCTTCGCAGTTACCAGTTCCTATGCCGGAACCCTTAGAGAAACGGGAGAAACAAAGGTCCCCATGGTAGCCGGACTTATAGCTGTCGGTGTAAATCTGGTATTTAACTATATTTTGATTTTCGGACATTTTGGGGCTCCGAAGCTTGGTGTTGTGGGAGCCGGTGCGGCAACTGTTCTTTCGCGTTTTGTTGAACTGGGAATTGTGGCGGTTTGGACGCATACACATAAAGAAAAAGAACCCTTTGCTGTAGGGCTTTATAAACACTTTTCTGTTCCGGTTGAACTGTTTAAGAAGGTATTTATTACAGGACTTCCTCTGTTTTTGAATGAATTTTTCTGGTCCTTTGGAATGTCTGCGCTGACTCAGTGTTACTCTTTGGGCGGACTTGAGGTAGTGGCGGCATTTAATATCTCGAATACCATCGTAAACCTTTTTAATGTTGTATTGATTTCAATGGGTTCGGTGGTTGCCATCATTGTTGGTCAGGCACTTGGCTCCGGTGACACGGAAGAAGTGGTAGATATTGACAGAAAGCTTATTACATTGGGCGTTTTGGCTTCTTCTGCCATGGCTATAATTTTAATTTTGACGGCTCCTCTGTTTCCTAAACTTTACAATACAAGTGATGAAATCAGAAGCTTATCCGTCAGACTTATGTGGATTGCGGCACTGTTTATGCCAATAGGTTCATATTTGAACTGCGCCTATTTTACAATAAGATCCGGTGGAAAAACCTTTATCACGTTTCTTTTTGATTCGGTGTTCCTGTGGGTAGTATCATGGCCGGTGGCATTTGTACTGAGTCGTTTTACCGGATTGCCTGTAGTGATAATATATCCCATCGTTCAGGCGCTTGATCTGATAAAGGTTGTTATAGGTGCAATTTTAATTAAGAAGAGAATATGGATTCAGGATATTGTTTCCGATTAACATTCCATATTCAACATTATATGTGAGAGCACAACCATTCCCGCGGTTTCGGTCCTTAAAATTCTCTTTCCGAGAGTTATGGATTCGAAGCCGCATTCTTTTGCAAGCTCTACCTCAGTAAGATCGAAGCCTCCTTCGGGCCCGATAAATATGGCGATGGACTGACCGGGTTTTATGCTATCGAATATTTCTTTTGTTTTCGACATACCCTCTGCAAGTTCGTAAGGAAGTAGCTTTACATCCAGGTCTTTGGCATATGCAACCGCATTTTTAAAGCTCATGGGCATCTTTATTTCCGGGATGATGGTTCTTTTTGACTGTTTGGCAGCGGCTTCCGAAATGCCCTGCCATCTTGATATTTTTGAAGGAGCTTTTTTGGGGTCAAGCTTCATGACACAGCGCTTCATTTCAACGGGAATGATTTCGAAGGCACCAAGTTCCACTGCTTTTTGAATAATAAGTTCCATTTTGTCCGACTTGGGAAGTCCCTGGAAAAGGTATATTTTCGATGGAAGCTCGTTACCCTCTTCTTTGATAAAGGCCAGATCGCACAGAATTTTGTCATCGGACAGTTCTCTTACGATACAGCGGTATTCACTTGGCGAATCTTTGGTACTTACGGATATTTCTTCTCCGGGCTTCATACGAAGAACATTTTTTATATGATTTACGTCTTTACCTAAAATAACGATTTCTTTATCAATAATCTGATTTGATTCTACGAAAAAGTGATACATGTGGATAACTCCTTTCAGATATCACAATTATACACAAATATGGATACAATTGATAACTCGGTTTGTGATTTATTTGTTTTTGTTTGTGGTATAATAAGGTTTAAATGTGTTGGTATGGCATATTTTCTTTGTGAGGATAATAAAATGGACGATAAAAATTTAGTTGAGAAGCAGGTTTCCTCAAAGGTTATTTATGACGGATTTGTTCTTCATGTTCGTGAAGACGTTATAGAACTTCCGAACGGAGAGCCTGCAAGCAGAGAGCTTATTAAACATATAGGAGCGGTTTGTGTCATTCCGGTTACAAAAGAAGGCAATGTAATAATGGAGAGACAGTACAGATATCCTGTAAGTCGTGTTATTACAGAAATACCTGCAGGCAAATTGGACAGTGCCAATGAGGACCGTTTTGAAGCCGTAAAGCGGGAACTTCGTGAAGAGACAGGACTGACCGCAGATAACTGGAGGGACCTTGGAGAATATTTACCTGCTCCCGCATATTCCGATGAAAGAATATCAATGTATCTTGCGACCGGCCTTCATAAAGGTGAGCAGGATCTTGACGAGGATGAATTTTTGGAGGTATTTGAAGTGCCTCTTAAGGACCTTTATGAGGATGTGATGTCAGGTAAAATATGTGACGGAAAAACTCAGATAGCAATTTTAAAGGCATACGAAATATTAAAGGATACAATATAATTATGAAATGGATTAAATTCAGAATTAAAACGATAACCGAAGCGGAAGATATTTTAATCAGCAACTTATATGACATCGGACTTGAAGGCGCTCAGATAGAAGACAAAGTGCCCCTTACCGCGCTTGAAAAGGAGCAGATGTTTGTAGACATTCTGCCCGATATGCCCGACAACGACGACGTGGCGTACTTAAGCTGCTTTGTCGAAGATAATGATGATGTGGACAAGGATAAAATATTAAAAGATATTGAGGAAGTCCTTGAAGAAACAAAATCGAACATGGAAATCGGTGAAGGTATCGTTGAAGTTTCCGAGACCGAAGATGTGGACTGGATTAATAACTGGAAGGAATTCTTTCACCAGTTTTATGTGGATGATCTTCTTGTTATTCCTTCCTGGGAAGAGGTTAAGCCTGAAGACAGGGATAAAAAGATTCTTCATATCGATCCCGGTACGGCTTTTGGAACAGGAATGCATGAAACAACCCAGCTTTGTATTCGCTCAATCAAAAAGTATATAACTCCCGAAACCGTTATTCTGGATGTAGGAACAGGTTCGGGTATTTTATCAATTATCTCACTTATGTACGGCGCCAAATCCGCAGTCGGAACAGACCTTGATCCCTGTGCCATAGATGCCTGTTATGAGAATATGGAATCAAATGATATTCCCAAAGATAAATTCAAGGTTATGATCGGTAATATTATCTCCGATAAGGCTGTACAGGATGAAGTCGGATATGAGTGCTATGACATTGTGGTGGCAAACATACTGGCAGATGTTCTTGAACCCCTGACTCCCGTAATAATCAATCAGATGAAAAAGGGAGCAGTATATGTAACCAGCGGTATTATTGATACTAAGGAAAATGAAGTCCGCGAATGTATGGAAGCAGCCGGTTTGGAAATTCTTCATATTGACCATCAGGGTGAGTGGGTTGGTATTACCGCAAGAAAAAATTAGTATTGAATAATATGTAATGCAGAACATATGTGAAGTATTAATGCAGGGATAGTGACAATGGAAGTATATTTAGATAACTCGGCCACAACCCGGGTATATCCTGAGGTTGTTGAACTGATTTCAAAAATAATGCTTGAGGATTACGGAAATCCTTCCAGCGTTCATATGAAGGGCGTGGATGCGGAGCGATATGTGGTTGAGGCCACAAAGCAGGTCGCAGCAGCACTTAAGGTAAATGAAAAAGAGATTCTTTTTACCTCCGGTGGTACTGAGTCCGACAACACCGCTCTTATCGGTGCGGTGATGGCCAATAAACGCACAGGCAATCATATTATTACCACAAAAGTGGAGCATCCGGCTATTCTTAATACCGTAAAGTATCTTGAAGAACAGGGATATGAAGCAGATTATCTTAATGTTGATGAATATGGCGTGATCTCTCTTGAGGAACTTAAGAGCAAGCTTCGCCCGGATACAGTTCTGGTGTCTGTGATGCATACAAACAATGAGGTTGGATCGCTTCAGCCGATTTCGGAAATATCAAAGATTGTTAAAGCTAATAACCCGGCCACTCTTTTTCATGTAGATGCGGTTCAGGGTTTTGGAAAAGCGGAAATATATCCAAAGAAACAGGGTATTGACCTGCTTAGCATAAGCGGTCACAAAATACATGCTCCCAAAGGAGTGGGAATTCTTTATATAGGTGAGAAGGTTAAAATAAAGCCGATTACCTATGGCGGCGGCCAGCAGAAGGGCATGCGATCGGGAACCGTAAATACTCCGGGTATTGCCGGCATCGGTTTGGCGGTGAAAATGATTACCTCCGGGCTCAAGGAGGAATGCGTCCGCCTCAGGGACTTGAAAAAATATTTTCTGAGTGAAGTATCAAAAATAGATTGTGCCGATGTAAACGGATGCAGGCTTGAAAATGGGGAGTATATTGTAGACGATACTGCACCTCATATTATGAATGTTTCTTTTTTAGGGCTTAGAAGTGAAGTACTGCTCCATGCTCTTGAAGATAAAGGAATATATGTATCGGCAGGTTCGGCCTGCTCGTCGCACTCAAAAAAGGAATCATCAACGCTTAAATCCATGGGAAAAGACATGCCCCATATGGATTCGGCACTTCGTTTCAGCATGTCATGCTTTACAACCAAAGAGGAACTGGATTATGTGCTTGATGTGTTAAGGGAAATCGTTCCTTTTTATTCGAGATTTACAAGAAAGTGAGTAATAACCATGTTTTCATCATTTTTAATTAAATATGCCGAAATCGGTATAAAAGGTAAGAACAGATATTTATTTGAAGATGCACTGGTGCGTCAGATTAAATATGCTTTGAAGAAATGTGACGGAGAATTTGTTGTATCAAAAACTCCCGGACGTATCTATCTTGATGCGGAAAGTGAATTTGACTACGACCAGGTAATCGAAAAACTTTCACATGTATTCGGTATTTGGGGAATTTGTCCCGTTGTAAGAGTCCCTCTCTGTCCTCCCGAGGAGCTTTGTGAAAAAGTTGTTGATTATTTTGGCAGGATGTACGGTGAGCAGGTAAAAGAAAAAGAAACAACCTTTAAAGTGTTTTCACGCCGCTCAAATAAGGGATATGCTCTTGATTCCATGGAATTAAATGCTTTTGTGGGAGAGAAAATTTTGGATGCGTTCCCTGAAGTAGGCGTTGACGTTCATAATCCCGATATTACCGTTACCGTTGAAGTGCGTGACAAGATATATATTTACTCCGAGATTATTCCCGGCCCCGGTGGTATGCCCGTGGGAACTAACGGTAAGGGTATGCTTCTTCTTTCGGGCGGAATCGATTCCCCCGTATCCGGATGGATGGTTGCAAAGCGAGGCCTTAAAATAGACGCTGTTTATTTCCATGCGCCCCCTTATACAAGCGAGCGTGCCAAGCAGAAGGTAATAGACCTTGCCAAAAAGGTATCTGCGTACACCGGCCCTATCTATCTTCATGTAATTAATTTTACGGAAATTCAGTTATATATTTATGAGAACTGTCCTCACGAAGAACTCACTATTATTATGAGAAGATATATGATGAGAATTGCTGAAATGCTGGCAGTGGAAAACGAAGCCCAGTGCCTTATTACCGGCGAATCCATCGGACAGGTTGCCAGCCAGACCACACAGTCCCTTGCTGTTACCAATGAAGTATGTACTCTTCCTGTTTTCAGACCGCTTATTGCTTTTGATAAAGAAGATATCGTTAATATATCAAAGAAAATTGACACATATGAAACCAGTATTCTTCCTTTTGAAGACTGCTGCACAATCTTTGTGGCTAAGCATCCTGTTACAAAGCCTAATCTTGGAATTATTAAGAGACATGAGCACAACCTTGACGAAAAGATTGACGAAATGATCAAGACTGCTCTTGAAACCGATGAAGTAATAATTGTGACAGAAGAGTAGAAACGGAAACAACAAAAAAAGAACCGAAAAGCGAACGCTTTCGGCTCTTAAAGTACTTGTAGGTTGAAGGTTATTAAATTAATTAGTTACGAATAATTGCTTTCCTGCAGTAGAAAGACTACCGCAGGAAAAAGTATTTTGTAATTAGATTAAGTAGGGTTTGAGTACTTCAAGAACCTCATCTGCACCATCTTCAGCATGGATGTTTAAGTCGATGGGCTTTGAAAGATCAAGGGAGAAGATACCCATAATTGACTTTGCGTCGATTACATATCTGCCTGATACTAAATCGAAGTCATAATCAAATTTTGTAATTTCATTTACGAATGATTTAACCTTGTCGATGGAATTTAAAGAAATCTGTACTGTTTTCATGGTAATAATACCTCCTTATTGCTTTAAACTTCAACCTTCGCCTTCATAATAATGAAACCCGCTTGCTTTGTCAATGCTGAATAAATAACAAAAAAATCGGAGAATTCAATGAAAACTGTGGCATTTCATAATCTCGGTTGTAAAGTAAATGACTATGAAACCGACATTATGCAACAAAAATTCACGGAAAACGGTTTCCGCGTTGTTGACTTTGGTCAAAAAGCTGACATTTATGTGATAAATACATGCACCGTAACAAATATTGCAGACAGGAAAAGCCGTCAAATGATACATCGTGCCAAAAAGGAGAATCCGGATGCAATAGTTATCGCCACAGGCTGTTATGTGCAGACGGCATATGATCATGGTGAACTTGATTCTTCAATAGATATAGCCATTGGAAACAACAAAAAGAGTGAAATACTGGATATTCTTAATAAATATATTGAAGAGAAAAGGCCTGCGGGATTTAGTGAAATTATTGATATAAATCATACAAGCGATTATGAAAGCATGTTTCTTTCAAAAACATCGGACAGAACAAGAGCATATATAAAAATACAGGATGGCTGTAATCAGTTTTGCTCATATTGCCTTATTCCATTTGCAAGGGGCAGGGTGAGAAGCCGCGAAATGGAAGATATAATCAGGGAAATCGAGGAACTTTGCAAAAACGGATACAAGGAGTTTGTTCTTACCGGAATACATGTAAGTTCATATGGCATTACTGATCCAAATGATCTTTCCCAGAATAAATTGGCCGATTTGTTAGAAAGGATTCAGGAGCTTGACGGGGTAAAGAGAATAAGATTAAGCTCGCTTGAACCTCGAGTGGTAACCAAGGAATTTGTGGAGCGCATCTCAAAGCTTGATAAACTTTGTCCCCATTTTCATCTTTCGCTCCAAAGCGGAAGCAATGATACATTAAAGCGCATGAATCGCCATTATACTGCTGCACAGTATATGGAGGGAGTTGAACTCTTAAGAAAGTATTTTGATAATCCTGCGATTACAACCGATATAATTGCGGGATTTCCCGGCGAAACAGACAGTGAGTTCGAGGAATGCTTTTCTTTTGCAAAAAAGGTTTCTTTTTATGAAATGCATATATTTAAATATTCAAAAAGAAAAGGAACTGTTGCGGAAAAACTTCCCAATCAGGTTAGAGATGATATAAAAGAGCAAAGAAGCCACCGTCTCATTGAGCTGGGGGAGAGCTTATCAAAAATGTTCAGAGAATCTTTTGTAAAAAAAGTCAAACCGGTTCTTTTTGAAGAGAAAATTTATGTTGGTGGAGAAAAGTATGCGGTTGGATATACCCCGGAATATATAAGAGTAGCAGTTCCTTATAATGATATATTTATCAATGAAATAGTTGATGTAAGGATAGACTCATGCTTTGAGGGCGACATTTATAAGGGGACGGTTATTTAGGAGTGTCATTTATGAGCATAATTAAAAAGATTATTTCATATAAAGTTGATAAACGTCTTTTTTTGATAGGTGTAACAATTATACTTATTGGGTTATTGTATCCGGTGTACAGATTGGCCTTTTATGCTACACCATTCTATGACGATTACAATTACGCCTGGAGTGTAAAAGTAATGTGGGAGGCTTCGCCTTCATTTAAAACAGTTGTCGAAGAAGCAGCTTGGGTAGTTGGAAATACCTATCGAACTTGGCAAGGGACCTACTCATCAGTGTTTTTAATGGCGCTTATGCCTGCTACCTACGGATTTGGATACTATTGGATTGGAATCGTGGCAATAATAACTTCTTATGTGGCAGGTATATTTGCAATTTCTTATACGCTGACAAGATGTGTTGCCGGTGCAAAACGAATTGATGCGTTAATAGCTTCCGAACTTATTACAATTATTGTACTCGAATTGTTTTATTCTGCGCAGCAGGGTTTTTATTGGTACAATGGTTCAGTTCATTATTCTTTTGCTCATGGAATAATGCTTATAATGCTGTCTGTTGCCATCAGATACGTATATTCTGAAAAACATTTCGGAGAAATTGCATGCTTGATTGTTTGCTCGGTACTTGGTCTGATTCTTGGTGGTGTTAACTTTGTTACCGGTTTGCAAGGCCTTCTTTTTCTTACGCTGATAATAGCTTTGGGATGGTTAAGAAAAAAGCAAAAGACATTATTCCTGTTAATCCCCGAGATTCTTTATTTGTTCGGATTGATTGTGAGTATTGCCGCTCCGGGAAATGCAAACAGACAGGCGAGCTATGCTACGGTTTCTAAAGGGGTGTTTGAGGCGGTTATGTGTTCCTTTGCATCGGCATTTAAGAATATTCCGGGCTATACAGGTTTGATAATCATCCCCTGCATTATTCTTATTGTACCGATTTTTTCGGACATTCTTGAGGAAAAGAAGATGAAGTTTGCTCTTCCGGGTGTGGTTTCTCTTTTGAGCTTCTGCCTGTTTGCAACAGGTTATACTCCAAGTTGGTACGGAATGGGAGAAGAAGGTTTGGCCCGCATATTTTGCGCAGTCAAGACGACTTTCCTTCTTCTTTTGTTTGTGAATATGTTCTATTGGATGGGCTGGCTAAAGGGGAAAATTAACGAGCGGGAACGTATATATACAAAACATTACTATGTCACTTATATTTTGGCGGTTTTGCTTATACTTGGTTGCTTTTCGATTACTAAGGATAAGGCAGGAAGTTTCTTGTCATATGGTTGCTTTTATTATATTCACACGGGAGAAGCAAATAATTATTATATGGAACAGTTGGCAAGAGATGAATATATTCAAAGCAGTGGCGCAGATGTAGTATTGGAACCTCTTGTATGGCGTCCATGGTTTTTGTGCAAAAAGAATGAATTATCATCAGATCCGGCCGCACAACAAAATGTGGCTGCGGCTATGTGGTATCAAAAATCATCAATTAGGGTAAATGAATAGAATAAATCATTAATATTGGGTTAAGAATCTTGAGTAAACTTGTATTTGAGCCGATATTAATATAAGATTAGTTTGTACAAAAAACTGATAATGACATTTCGAAGCACTTGAATCGGTGCTAATTCAGACGAAATGGTTTAAAGGGGATTTATGGCAGATTTAGGAGCAACACAGGTATTAAAAGTAGTACAGGATAAGCCCATGAGCGTTGAAGAAATCCTGGAAATCGTATATAAGGCTAATAAAGAAAAAGGTTATGATGCAGTAAACCAGCTCACGGGATATCTTGTATCGGATGACCCTACATATATTACTTCTTATAATGATGCAAGAAAAATGGTAAGAAGATTAGAACGTGATGAGATTATTGAAGAACTCATTGCTGCTTATGTAAAGAGCCGTGGCTGGGAGTAGTTATTCATGCGAATAATGGGACTTGATTTTGGTTCAAAGACTGTAGGGGTTGCTTTAAGCGACCCTTTACTTATAACTGCACAGGGATTTGAAATAATAAGGCGCAAAGAAGAGAACAAATTAAGACAGACTTTGGCAAGAATAGAAGAAATTATTCAGGAATATGATGTAACGGAAATAGTACTGGGGCTTCCCAAGAACATGAACGATTCCGAAGGAACAAGGGCGGAACTTTCAAGAGAATTTAAGGAAAAACTTGAGAGACGCACGGGATTACCGGTTACTATGTGGGACGAAAGACTTACTACAGTGGAAGCCGATAACATCATGATGGAAGCAGGAATCAGAAGAGAAAACAGAAAAGAATATGTTGATATGATTGCGGCTCAGCTCATTCTTGAAGGATATATGGAATACGGTCGTAATAAAAAGAGTGAAAATGTTTAAATAAGGTTCAATGCATAATCAAAGTGATTATTTTGAGTGCAGTGAGAACGGTAATTAACAGATTCGGAAATAACACCATAATAGCGGTTAAGGATTTACCGGCTTGAACTTAAGAGGTTTATGATGGAAAAAATAGTATTTACAGGCGCTGAAGGCGACAAGATAGAATTTTATGTATTGGAAAAAACCACTCTTGGTGGTGTTGATTATATGTTGGTAACGGAAAGCGAAGCTGAAGACGGCGACGCATATGTGCTGAAGGATTTGTCTAAAACTCAGGATGCGGAGGGCATTTATGAGATAGTCGATGACGAGACCGAACTTCAGGCTGTGGGTCAGGTTTTCCAGAGTTTGCTTGAAGATATCGACCTTATAGGTTAGAAAGGCTGCGAAGTATCGCAGTGCATTTTAAATGCGAGGAACAAATTGAATAACGAAAGTAATAATGTTTCAAGACTTAGGATAATCCCTTTAGGAGGTCTTGAGCAGATTGGAATGAACATTACTGCCTTCGAGTATGGAGACAGTATTATTGTCGTGGATTGCGGGCTTGCTTTCCCTGAGGGGGATATGCTGGGAGTGGATTTGGTAATCCCCGATGTTACATACTTAAAAGAAAACATAGATCGTGTTAAGGGATTTGTTATTACCCATGGACATGAAGATCATATAGGCGCACTCCCATATATATTGAAGGATATTCAGGTACCTGTTTATGCTACAAAACTTACAATGGGTATCATTGAAAAGAAGTTGTCCGAGAAGGATGATTTGCTTAAGAAAACCAAAAGAAAAGTCATAAAGTTCGGTCAGAGCGTTAACCTTGGTGAATTCAGAGTTGAATTTATAAAAACCAATCATTCTATTGTTGATGCGGCAGCACTTGCTATTTTTTCACCGGCGGGTGTTGTGGTTCATACAGGAGATTTTAAGGTTGACTATACTCCGGTTTACGGTGATGCCATAGACTTGGAAAGGTTTGCTTCTCTTGGAAAAAAAGGAGTACTTGCACTGATGTGTGATTCCACAAATGCCGAGAGACCGGGATTTACTCCATCGGAAAAAACCTTAAGACATACTTTTGATACTATATTTAATGAAAATAAGAATACCCGAATTATTATTGCTACATTTGCTTCAAATGTTGACAGGGTTCAGCAGATTATAAATGCAGCTTATAAGTATGGACGTAAGGTTGCGGTTGAAGGCCGAAGCATGGTAAGCATTATCGATATAGCAAGTGAACTGAACAGAATCAGCATTCCGGATGATACACTTGTAAGTATTGATGAGATTAAGAACTATCCACCGGAAAAGACTGTTCTTATCACAACCGGAAGCCAGGGAGAGAGCATGGCAGCCCTTTCAAGAATGGCTAACGGAACCCACAGAAAGATTTCTGTTGGCGCGGGTGATACCGTTATATTCTCAAGCAGCCCTATACCCGGCAATGAAAAAGCCGTTACGAAAATTATAAACGAGCTTCTTTGCAAGGGAGCAGAAGTTATTTTCCAGGATGCTCATGTTTCCGGTCATGCCTGTCAGGAAGAAATAAAACTTATTTATTCCTTGGTACAGCCTAAGTTTGCCATTCCCGTTCATGGTGAGTATAAGCATTTGATTGCACAGGCGAAATTGGCTGAGGAGCTTGGCATAGAAAAAGAAAATATTTTTATTCTTCGTTCCGGTGATATACTTGAACTGAACGAAGACGGTGCCCAAAAAGCAGGTAAGGCACCGGCAGGTGGACTCTATGTTGACGGTATTGGTATGGGTGAGCTGGATAGCCCCGTATTAAGAGACAGACAGCGATTGGCTGAAGACGGCATCATTGTAGCTTCAATAGTTGTCGATGAATATTCAGGCTCTCTTCTTTCGGGACCTGTTATTCATACCAGAGGCGTAGTATACGTTAAAGAATCGGAAGCGCTTCTTGAAGAAATCACCTCAACCCTTACAGAGGCTGTAACGGCGGCTTATGATAAGGGAATTACCGACTGGGGTAAAATAAGAAATATTATGAAAGACACACTTAATGAGTTTTTCTGGAAAAATTACAAAAGACGTCCTATGATATTACCTATAATAATGGATGTATAATTTTTATATGTGAGGCATAATATGACTGACTTATCAAAACTGACACATTATGTTATTGATGAGCTTCGCGCTACCGAGGAATATAAAGAATACGAGGCAAATCTTGCCGAGTTGGTTAAAGACAGAGATTTATACTACCGTGTTAACGAAATGCGAGAAAAGAATTTTAAAATTCAGCTCAGCAGAAACGAAGACATGATGGAGCTCATGGATGCATTGACTAACGAATATGAAGATGTTATAAACTTGGAGTTGGTAAGAAATTTCTTGGACAGTGAAGCGGCAGTATGTCGTCTCTTTCAGGAGTTTCATAATACCGTTACTGAAGGACTGGAGTTCAATTAATGACAGCAAAGCAGATTACCGAGGTGATTTCAACAATAATCTCTGCAGTTGTGAAGATTCTTGTTGTTATCTGGTTAGTAAATTTCATATATACCAAGTCTATTGAAGCCTATGACTTTGGTTATCGTGTGTTTACCGAAGAAGCGGTTTCTCCGGCTCCCGGCAGGGATATAACCTTTGCCATTACAGACGGTAAAACAGAAAAAGCCATAGCTGAATCATTGGAGGAAAAGGGGCTTGTCAGAGATGCGAATCTTGCTTTTATGCAGATTATGGCTTCTGAGTACAGAGAGAAAATAGAACCGGGTATCTATACACTTAACACTTCTCAAACACTGGAAGAAATGCTTGAGACAATAGCCCTGGTCAATAATCCACCCGAAGAGGATGAATAGAGTGTTCTCATTATGGGTGAAAGTGAGGTCAGCATGATAGTAGATGAGCGCATGGCGGCATTTATCAATTCTTTTGCCTCCCCAAACTCTGAATTTTTAGATAATCTTGAAAAATTTTCTTTAGAAACCAATGTGCCTATTGTCAGAAAGGAAATGCAGTCTTTGATTAAATTTCTTCTGGCAATGAAGAAACCACATTCCATTTTGGAGGTGGGGACTGCCATTGGTTTTTCGGCTATTCTTATGGCTGAAAATTCGGACAGCGACACGCATATAACCACAATAGAAAAGTATGAAAAACGCATACCTTTAGCCAAAGAAAATTTCTTAAAAGCCGGTGTCGGCGATCGAATCACTTTTTTGGAAGGAGATGCCACCGATATTTTGGCATCGCTTACCGGTGAATACGATTTGATATTCATGGATGCGGCAAAGGGCCAGTATATAAATTTTATGCCCGACGTACTAAGACTTTTGGCACCGGGCGGAATTCTTCTTTCCGATAATGTAATGCAGGACGGAGACATCCTTGAGTCCAGATTTGCGGTTGAAAGAAGAAACCGCACTATTTATGCCAGAATGCGGGATTATCTATACGAACTTACACATAATAACTGCTTGGAAACCGTCATACTTCCTGTAGGAGACGGTGTAACCGTCAGTGTTAAAAAATAAAGGGATTGAATATGATTTCTGAAAGAAGAAAACCTGAATTATTGGTGCCTGCAGGCAGCCTTGATGTTCTAAAGACTGCGGTTAATTACGGAGCCGATGCGGTATTTATAGGTGGAGAAGCCTTCAGCCTGCGTGCAAAGGCAACAAATTTCAGTTCTCAGGATATGGCTGAAGGAATAAAGTATGCTCACGACCATGGCGCTAAGGTTCATGTAACTGCTAACATTCTTGCGCATAATTACGATCTTGAAGCTGCAAGAGAATATTTTAAGGAATTAAAAGAACTAAAGCCCGATGCACTTATTATCGCAGATCCGGGTATGTTTATGATGGCTCGCGAGATATGTCCGGAAATTGAGATTCATGTATCTACACAGGCCAATAATACAAATTATGAAACTTATAATTTCTGGTATGGACTGGGGGCAAAAAGAGTTGTTGCCGCAAGGGAACTTTCTTTGGTCGAACTTAAGCAGATTCGTGAAAATATCCCTGAAGACAAAGAAATAGAAAGCTTTATCCACGGAGCTATGTGTATTTCTTACTCCGGAAGATGCCTTCTTTCCAATTATTTTGTTGGCCGTGATGCGAATCGAGGAGCGTGCACCCATCCATGCCGCTGGAAATATGCGGTTGTTGAGGAGCAGCGTCCCGGTGTATATCTTCCTGTATATGAAAATGAGCGAGGTACGTATATATTCAATTCTAAGGATTTGTGCATGATTGAATACATTCCGGAATTAATTGATGCAGGAATTGACAGCTTTAAGATAGAAGGCCGTATGAAGACAGCCCTTTACGTGGCTACTGTTGCCAGAACATATAGGAAAGCTATCGATGATTATCTTGAGTCCGAAGAAAAATATCGTGCAAATATGGAATGGTACCGTGAAGAGATAGCAAAGTGTACATACCACAAATTTTCAACAGGCTTTTATTTCGGGAAGCCCGATGAAACAAGCCAGGTATATGATAATAATACTTACGTAAATGAATATATCTATCTTGGCACTGTTGAAAAAGATGACCCTTCAAATGAAGGCTATGTGATTTTTGAACAGAAAAACAAATTTATTGTCGGCGAAAAGATCGAAATCATGAAGCCGGGAGGAAGTAATATAGAAGTAATCGTTGAAGATATCAGAGACTTGGAGGGTAATTTCCAGGAGAGTGCGCCTCATTCACGTCAGGAGCTTCATGTGAAATTTACACAGAAACCATGCCCCGGAGATATCCTTAGAGTGAAAAACTCCAAAAATCAGTAAAATGGGTTGTTTTTGTTGACCGTATACAATCAAATGGAGTAAAATCCACTAATAAAACGATTTGATGGAAGTTAATTCTTTCTTTTGCAAGTGAGGTGCAAAATGCCTGAAAAAATAAATGTTCAAGAAATATTTGCAAAAAACGTATTTACCATAGGGAAAATGAAAGAATATCTCAATGAAGATGTTTTCAATGAGGTTATGCGTTTGAGAGATGAAGGCGGAGTACTGCCTTTGAAAACAGCCAATGCGGTAGCCAATGCCATGAAGGACTGGGCTGTTGCAAACGGAGCGACACATTATACTCACTGGTTCCAGCCCCTTACGGGTGTAACCGCCGAGAAGCATGATGCATTTATCAAGCATCCCGATGCGGAAGGCCGCTGTCTTTTGGAATTTTCGGGAAAAGAACTTGTTAAGGGTGAGTCAGACGCTTCAAGCTTCCCTTCAGGCGGACTTCGTGCTACTTTCGAAGCCAGAGGTTATACGGCATGGGATATGACATCTCCTGCTTTCCTTAAAGAGGATGCCATTGGTACCATTTTGTGTATTCCCACGGCTTTCTGTTCATATAAGGGAGAAGCACTTGATACAAAAACTCCCTTGCTTCGTTCTATGGAAGCTATCAATAATCAGGCACTTCGTTTATTGAAATTATTTGGAAATACTTCTTCCAAAAAGGTTACTCCTTCGGTTGGACCCGAACAGGAATATTTCCTTGTGGACAGAGAAAAGTATTTAAAGCGAGAAGATCTCATTTTTGCCGGTCGTACTCTTTTTGGTGCTCCTGCTCCCAAGGGTCAGGAAAAGGACGATCACTATTACGGAACAATTCGCGAGAGAATCGGAGCTTACATGAACGATTTAAATGTTGAGCTTTGGAAACTTGGTGTTACTGCTAAGACTCAGCACAATGAAGTTGCTCCCGCTCAGCATGAGCTTGCTCCTATTTATGAAACTGCCAATGTGGCAATGGATCATAACCAGCTTGTAATGGAAGTTATGAAAAAGGTTGCCAGCCGTCATGGCCTAGCATGCCTTCTTCACGAGAAGCCTTTTGCCGGTGTAAACGGTTCCGGTAAGCATGACAACTGGTCTCTTAATACAGATGACGGAATCAACTTACTTGACCCCGGCGATTCACCCGATGAAAATATGCAGTTCCTGATGGTTCTGTCCTGCATTATCAAGGCAGTTGATAAGCATGCTGATCTTATTCGTCAGAGCGCAGCCAATGTAGGTAACGATCAGAGAATGGGAGGTAATGAAGCTCCTCCTTGCATTATTTCGGTGTTCCTTGGTGAACAGCTTGAAGATGTTGTTAATCAGATTATCGAATTCGGTGAAGCCAACAGTCATATTGAAGGCGGCACCTTTAAAACAGGTGTAAGTGCTTTGCCCGACTTTGAAATAGATGCCACTGACAGAAACCGTACTTCGCCTTTTGCATTTACCGGCAACAAGTTCGAGTTTAGATCTGTAGGCAGCTCCGACTCTATCGGAAGTGCAAATATTACACTAAATACAATTGTAGCCGAAGCATTTTCCGATGCCTGCGATATAATCGAAAACTCCGATGATAAGACAGCTGCCATCCATAAAGTTATTACAGATAACTTTACAAAACACCAAAGAATTATTTTCAGCGGTGACGGTTATTCCGAGGCCTGGAGGGTTGAAGCAGAAAGAAGAGGTCTTCCCAACTTAAAGTCTATGGTTGATACCGTTGGTACTTTGGTTGATGAGAAGACAGTTGCACTCTTTGAAAAGTTTGGTATCTTTACTAAGGCTGAGCTTGAATCAAGAGCTGAGATTCTTTACGAAACATATGCTAAGTCAACCAATATAGAGGCAGCTACCATGATAGAAATGGCTTCGAAGCAGATCATTCCTGCTGTAGCTACTTATGCCGGTGAACTTGCATATACTATCAATGAGATGGCGAAAGCCGGTATTACCGGTGTGGTTCAGATTGGTAGATTAAGCGATATAAACAGAGAACTTACTGAAATGGATTCAGCACTTGCAAAACTAAAGACTTTAAGAAATGAAGCTCTTTCCATTTCATCTGAGAAGGAAAAGGCATTCTTCTACAGAGACAAGGTCGTTCCTGCAATGGAAGCTCTAAGAAATCCTGCTGATGAACTTGAAATGTTGGTAGATAAGAAAATTTGGCCTTTACCTACTTATGCGGATTTGATGTTTGAAGTATAATCAGATTTGTGGTATTCATATATTTAGTGTAATAAACATGAGATTCATGTTATTATAATAAAGTTAAATAACTTAAACTTAAGGAGGATTTTTGTAATGGCATTAGTTACAACAACCGAAATGTTTAAGAAAGCTTATGATGGCGGTTACGCTGTTGGTGCTTTCAACGTAAACAACATGGAAATCGTTCAGGGTATTACAGAAGCAGCTGGCGAATTAAAGAGCCCTGTTATCTTACAGGTTTCCAAGGGAGCTCGTGCTTACGCTAACCACACATATCTTGTAAAGTTAGTTGAAGCAGCTGTAGCAGAAAATCCCGAAATCCCGATCGCTCTTCACCTTGATCACGGCGATAGCTTCGAACTTTGTAAGTCTTGTATCGATGGCGGATTTACTTCCGTTATGATCGACGCTTCTTCTAAGTCTTTCGAAGACAATATCGCTCTTACCAAGCAGGTAGTTGAATATGCTCACGCTCATGGCGTAGTAGTAGAAGCTGAACTTGGTACACTTGCAGGTATCGAAGATGAAGTAGTAGTAGAA